>JANYCC010000374.1 GCA_025360495.1 Verrucomicrobiota bacterium
TAAAGGCTGACGAAATCGGTCGCCGCCGGCGCATCGGTGCCGGGCACGATGAATTCCAACTCCACGACCCCTTCCGGCGCGTCCACCGTCCGCGGATCGCCGAGGACCCGGTCGGGCGACACCGGCACGAACTGCTGCGGGCGCTCGGAAGTGACGTGGATGCCCGCGCTCGTCGTGAACCGGACCCCGAGCGCCCGAAACTGGTCGCCGACGACGGTGCCGGCGGGAAGTTCCTCAAACGTGATCTGCCGGTCGCCGATTTCCGGGGAGGTATAAAGGAAGCGTTGCGGGACGATTTCCGGTCCCCGTTCCGCAGTTTCCCAGCTGAACTCCAGTCCGCTCTGGCCCACGGCATTCGCCGCATAAAGCAGGGTCACCTCATATAATCCTTCGCCGCCGAAACGCACCGGCATCCAGGTATAAGTGAATCCACGATCCCCGGCGGTCCCGACGTCGGTGCCGGCGATGTCCAGCAGGAACCCGTCGTCGGATCCGACCCCGAGGCTCAATTCAATTTCGGGCGTGGAAGGATCGAGATCCAGGCTCCGATCGATGCGCAGGAAGAAGTGGTGACGCAGGATGAAGTTCTGGGCGGCGAGTCCGCGCACCGCTTCCGGGGGCGTGACAGTGGAGCCGAAAAACACGTCGAACCGGTCGCCCACGCCGATGATCTGGCCGGGACGTGGGAAATCGATCTCGGGCGACAACGTGGTGCCGCTCGGGGCGAGTCCCAACAATTGGTCCGGACCCGGCGGGCGCCCGCCCCCGATGCCGTTGAACAGTTCGATCTTCACGCCATCCCCGCCGACGGGGGGCGGATTGGTGCGGGTGGCTGAAGACCGGGAAATGGCGCCGGCCAGGCTGAGCAGACGGACCGTATCCGAACGCACGCTTCCGGCATCATTCTGGACGTCCACCGAATAGTTCCCTTGGAGTCCCGGGGTGAAGGCGCCCAGGTTCAGTTCGGGTCCGGTTTGTCCGGCCAGGGGCGTCGTGTCGCGGAACCATTGGTGGCGCAGGCTGGGCGATCCGGTGGCCTCAACCCGCAACACGGTGGGGTCACCCTCCAGATGAAAACCGTTGTGGGGTTGGCCGGTGATCAGAGGCGGCTGAAGTGCCGGATCCCGCCGGGTCACCACCAGGTCCAATGCGCTGGTGCCATATTGGGGATTCAACGCGAGCCCGCCCGTGAGTTCGAGCCCGGTCACCCCGGTGAACTGACCGGTCCGCACCGGGGAACTCAAAGCCGTGAAGACGCGGCCTTCCGTCGGGGAGAAATCCGCAGCGTGCAACAGGTTCAGGTGACCCGAGAGCGCCGATTCCAAATCCACGGAAAGGCGGCCCACGCCGGAATCATCCAAGGGTAACCGGAGCGTGCCGGTCGCGCCCTGGCGAAAGCCGCCCACCAACCGGAGCGCGCCCGGGACGGGGTTGATCTCCAGGATTCCCTCGTTCTCGAAGGTGCGACCGTGAAGCTGCCACAAGAATCCCCCGGCCGCGGTCATCGACCCCGACGCCGCATTATAAAGGCCCGCCTGAAAATCGACCGACAGTTCCGTTCGCAGCAATCCTTCATTCCGGACCGCGCCGGAGACGGATCGATCGCCGGATGTCCCGAGGGTGAATTCCAAGATCCCACCCCCGGCATTGACGAGCGTTTCCCCGACCGGGAGGACGAGGGCGGCCGACCAGTTGCTGTCGCGCGTCGTGAGTTCGATCCGGCCCCGGTTGGTGAAGCCCGTCGGAGCGGTGAGCATTGCATGTCCGACCACTCCGGAACCCAGCACTTGGAGGCCGGAGGTGGCGGGATTGTCGGTCAGCAACTGGCTGCCGCCGCCGTATAAGGTGAACGTGGTCGGCACGCCCGGGGGTACGGCGAGATCGAGGCTGGAATTGAAAAACCTTACCCCGACGCCGACGGTCCCGCCGTTGCTCACATAGGCCCCATAGAAATCAAGGGTCTGGCCGCCCAGACCCTGCACCACTCCGGCATTGGCCAAGGTGCCCAGGAAACGTCGTTCGCCACCGCTCGCATTCGCCGCCGTGATGCGGCCGGTGGCCGCATTGCGCAGCGTGGTCCCGGGCGGGGCGGTCAGGTTCGAAGCCCAGGTGCTGTCGCGGGATTCACACTGGATCAGCCCGGCATTCACCGCGTCCGGCAACAGGGTCAGCACGGAATGGGCGAAGAGAGAGTTGCCCTGCACCCACAACGTCACCACGGGCGAGGCATTGCGCACCAGCGAGCATCCGCCACTGGCGATCACGGTGGATTCCAAGGGCCCGGAATTGATTTCGAGCCGGCAGTTGACCGCGTAAACCGACCCCGCGAGTGAACCACCCGAAAATAGGAAATCCCCGTTGCGGACCTGGATACGGCCGGTCGGCGCCACCGTCATCGCGCCGGCCATCTGGCTGAAGCGGACCCCGGCGTCACGGCGGAGGTCGAACACCGTGTTCTCCTCAACGGTCACCGCGCCTTCATTGCGGAAGTCACCGGTGATGAACCGTTCCCCGCCGGCTCCCTGGCCGACTTCAATCCGCCCATCGACGGCATTGAGGAGAACGTCCCGATCCGGACGATCCAATTCAATCGAGGAGGTCCATGTGCTTTGGATCGATTCCAACCGGAGCACCCCGTGATTGGTGATGGGTCTTGGGGCATGGAGAACGCCGTGACCCGCGCCACCCCCCCGGACATGGAGGATGTACCC
>JANYCC010000397.1 GCA_025360495.1 Verrucomicrobiota bacterium
CTACATGCCCGAGGCGCCGCGGCGACGCGCGTGGCTCGACTCAGGAGCGGTCGTGACAAATCACCGGCGAAGGTGAGGCACGAATTCTCCTTATAAGCCGCGGCCGCCCCGGGCAACAGGCCGAGATAACGCTCGGTATAATGGGTGTCATAATCCTCCCAATCGGTCACGGGTGCCCCGGCGACCGCGGCCCGGAACACCTCGGGACGCCGCAGCACCGCATACACGCTGAGATAACCGCCGAACGACCATCCGGTGATTCCGACCCGCGCCAGGTCCAATTCGGGAAAACGGGCCCCGAGCGCCGTCAACGCCTCGACTTGTCCGGCCAATGGTTCCACCCCGAGCCGTCCGGCAATCGCGCGTTCCCAATCACGACCCCGGCCCGGTGTCCCCCGTCCATCCATCGCCACCACCACGAAACCCTGGTCCGCAATCCACTGGTCCACCAACGACGACGCCAGCGTTCGGGTCACCACCTGCGCATGCGGTCCGCCATAGACATCCACGATCACCGGATAGCGTCGGCCGGAAACAAATTCCCGCGGCCGGACGATCTTCGCGTGGTAGCCCTCGCCGGCACCGACCCGGACAAATTCGGCCCGTGGCACAAAACCGGGTTCCTCGGCGACCGAAGGCAACCGGCCCAATTCCGTGCCGTCAGCCTCGGACACCACGCTCTCCGCGAGGTGCTCCGGCGCGGCGGAAGTGACCACGCGCCTGCCGCCCTGACGCGCCACCACCGCCGTCTGAATCCCCGGGGTTTCCGTGACCGACCGGCAGGGGCCGCCGTCGAGTGACACCCGCCACAGGTGTTGTTCGGTGGGATCGGTGCTCGCCTGGAACCAAACCTCACCGGCCGCATCGTCCACCCTCACCAAACCGCGCCATCCGCACGATCGGGGCACCAACACCCGGGCCGGACGGTCGTTGGTCTCGCGGAGTTCGAGTTCCCAACCGCCCGATCGTTCGGTGGTCCACAGGAAGCGCCGACCGTCCTTGAGCCAGTGCGGCATCGTCGCATCCAGGTTCACCCATGCCGCATCGCGCTCGATCACCAGTGGAGACGTCCCACCCGTCCGCGGATCCACCCGCAGCACCGCCAGTTCCCGTTGGTCCCGCGTCTGCACAGCGATCGTCAGACCCCCGGATTCATGCCAATCGGCCTTCGTGAAGTAAGGGTACCGCTCCCGATCCCAAGAGATCCAGGTGACGGATCCGCCCGAGACGGAAACCA
Organism: Verrucomicrobiota bacterium; assembly: GCA_025360495.1. Taxonomy (GTDB): domain Bacteria; phylum Verrucomicrobiota; class Verrucomicrobiia; order Limisphaerales; family UBA9464; genus UBA6176. The sequence continues at coordinate 1,238 of JANYCC010000397.1, forward strand.
GGCCGAGTCGGACCCGGACGTTCGGATGACCGGGCCGCGGATAGGATTGTGGGGCGGCCGTCTTCTCGGGCCGCATCGGATCCCCCACCCGCCACACTTCCACCTCGCGGGCATCGGATTCCTCAAACAACAAACGTCGTCCGTCGGGTGACCACCAATACCCTTGCGAACGGTACATCTCTTCTTGGGCGACGAACTCGGCCTCCCCGTGGGTGACCGATTCCGAGCCGCCTTGGGTGACGTGCGTGGCGTGATGGTTCCCGAGGTTCCAGACCCAGAGATCATGGTCGCGGACATAGGCCACGCGGGTGCCGTCGGGGGAAAGCCGCGGATCGATCACGGGACCCGGGACGGCAAGTTCCCGGACGACGCCATTGGTGCGGTTGAACCAATAAAGACGGCCCGAGAATGGGACCAACAGATGGATTCCGTCCGGGGCGCACTCGAAGCCGACAATGCCTCCGACCGTGATGCGCTGGCGTTCGCGCCGGGCCTTTTCCTCGGCGGACAACTGTTCGGTCCCGTTGCCGGCCAGTTGTGCGCCGGTGAGGATTTCGCGCGTGATGCCGGTGCCCACATTGAAGCCGTACAAGGACTGGCGGGCATCCCGCGGACCGCTGCGCAGGAACAGCACGGTGCCGCCGTCGGGCGTGAAGGCGGGCTTCACTGGACGACCGAGACTGAAGTTGCGGGTGACGGTCAGGGTCCGGATGAAGCGATCGTCATCGGCCGCAAGACTCCGCAACAGGAGCAGGGTCCCGAAGAGCAGTGGAAAGAGGGACCAGATGGGCCGCATCGGGCAATTATGCCAGAAAGACCTCCAGATCCCAATCGCGGACACCCAGCTTTTCCACGTCCCCCCCGGGCGTCTCGGGCGGAGCCTCGCCCCGATTCGGAGTGCCCACCAACTGTCCGTTTTGGTAGGGCGAGGTTCCACCCGAGCCGTCCGGGTGGCATGCATGGGGGCAGTGTCCGGGTGAGCCCCCCACGGCCTTGACACCCGGATCGGCCCCATCGACAAGTGGCCCATGAATCGCGCAATGATACGCCAGCAATTGGTGGGGCATGAGCCTTTGGTGATCCGGACTTCCGACGGCAAAGAGTTTCCGGTGCCCCATCCGGAATTCGTTTTGGTGGGCCATCACAACATCGTCATTGAGGACGAACAAGGCCTGCTCGACATCCTCGATCCCCTCCACGTGGTCTCCATCCGTCCCAGCACGCGCACCCGGGAGCAGGACCCGGCCGGTTGACCCACTCCCTTCTGGGCACAAGGCCTCCGGGTTGGCTAACGTCCGCGCCTGATGTCCGAATCTGCGCGACCTTCCGCCCGCACCCTGCTGGTGCTTGGCCGCGTTTCCAACCTGCCCACCGTCTGGTCGAATTGCCTTTGCGGTTGGTTGCTGGGTGGCGGCGGAACCGAGTCGGTGTTGCTGCTCCTCTGCCTCGGCGCCAGCCTGATCTATGTGGGGGGCATGTTCCTCAACGACGCTTTTGACGCCGAATTCGACCGCCAACACCGGCGCGAAAGGCCGATACCCGCCGGCGCGATTTCCGAGGGGCTCGTCTGGCAGATCGGGGGTGCGCTGCTCGCCGCCGGAACCCTGACGCTCGTCTTCCTGGGGCCCTCCACCGCGCTGCTGACCGCACTGCTCGTGGCCTCCGTGATTCTTTATGATGCCGTGCACAAGGCGATCGCCTTCTCACCGGTCATCATGGCTTCCTGCCGGTTCTTCCTGCTCCTGGCCGCCGCGTCCGCCGGCGATGTCGGCATCACCGGTCTCGCCGTGTGGAGTGCCATCGCCCTGGCCGGATGGATCGTCGGATTAAGCTATGTGGCCCGCCGCGAAACGGTCCGCGGTCCGCTGGCGGTGTGGCCTCTCCTCCCCCTGGCCCTGCCCATCGTCCTGACCCTGCTGGTGAACAATTACGAATTCCGACTCCGGGGAATCGTCCTGGCCGCAATCCTCACGGCGTGGGCCGCAATCTGCCTGCGCCACACTTTCAGCGCCGGACATCGCAACGTCGGCCGCACCGTCTCCGGACTGTTGGCCGGCATCTGTCTCGTCGACCTCGCCGCCGCGCCACCGGAACCCAACGCCACCGTCGTTCTGCTCGCCTTTTTTGTCGCCGCCCTGCTTGCGCAGCGGTTTATCCCAGCCACCTGACCCACAGGGAGCTTCCGCCCCGCTCCCCCTCAGGTTACCAACCATCCATGGCGTCTCCGCGGGAGTACCACAACATTGCCCTGATCGGTTTCATGGGGGCCGGCAAAAGCACCGTCGGCCACCTGTTGGCGGAGCTTCTCGGCTTTGAGTTCCTCGATACCGACCGCGTCATCGAGCACCGCCAGAACCGGAAGATCAGCGAGATCTTCGCCCAGGACGGTGAAGCGCGGTTCCGCCAGTTGGAGTCGGATCTTTGTCGCGAACTCGAAGCCGTTCCCGGACGCGTCATCGCCACCGGCGGCGGCCTCGCCGTCGATCCCGCCAACCTTGCCTCCCTCAAACGCCACGCACTCGTCGTCTGCCTTTGGGCGCGTCCCGAGACTCTCTATGAACGGGTCCGACACCAATCGCATCGGCCCCTGCTCCAAAACCCCGATCCGCTCCTCCGGATCCGCGAATTGCTGGCCGCACGGACCCCTGCTTATCGCCAGGCCGACCTGCTCGTCGGCGTCGATTTCCGTTCACCCTTGGACACCGCCCGCCATATCGCCGCCAGCTTCCGCCGCGCCCTGCCCCCGATGGAAACCCGGCCCGAACCCGGCCCGGCGCGATCCTCCGGACCCTGACGATGAGCCTGCCCGGCGATCCCATCGACGCAGTCCTCCCCAGTGAAAACCTGCGGGCCGCACTGGGATCTAAGGCCCGGACCTTGGGATTCGATGCCTGCCGGGTCACCACGGCGGAACCCCCGGAATCAGGACCCCGACTGCTGGAAGCCCTCGCCGAAGGCCGTCATGCCGGGATGGAATGGCTGGCCCGCAACGCCGCCAAACGCACCGATCCGCAACAAGTCCTGCCAGGCGCCCGTTCCATCATCACCCTGGCCTTCAGCTATGCCGGCACCGATGACCCCGACGGTTCTCCCTCTGCACCCGGCGCCGCAACCCCTGATTCGTCCCGGGGCGTGGTGGCCCGTTATGCCCGCCATTTGGATTATCATGATGTTGTCGGTCCGCGCCTTCAGGAGCTCACCGTTTGGTTGGATGCCACGGCCGGGGTGGATCGACGCTCCTTGTGGTATGTCGACACCGGTCCGGTGTTGGAACGCGACCTGGCCCAGCGCGCCGGGATCGGATTTGTCGGCAAACACACCGGCCTGATCTCCCGCGAACTCGGCAACTGGTTCCTCCTGGCCGAGATTATCACCACCGCGTTGCTGGCGCCCGATGCACCGGCCCGGAACCGGTGCGGCAAATGCACGCGCTGCCTGGAGGCGTGCCCCACCGGCGCCTTGCCCGCACCCTTCACGCTGGATGCCCGACGCTGCATTTCCTACCTGACGATCGAACTCAAGGGTCCGATCCCGGTGGAACTCCGACCGTTGATCGGCGACCGGATCTTCGGGTGCGACGACTGCCTCGCCGCGTGTCCCTGGAATCGCTTCGCCCGGGAAGGCCACCTCCTCCGGGAACATCGTCGTGGGGATCTCGTCGCGCCGGACCTGGTGGAATTGCTTTCCCTCGACGAAGCCACTTTCCGGCTCCGTTATGCCGGGACGCCGTTGCTCCGCACGAAACGGCGCGGCCTGCTGCGCAACGTCTGCGTGGCCTTGGGCAATGTCGGTGGAATGGAAGCCCTGCCGGCGTTGCACCGGGCCGCCGCCGATCCCGAACCCCTCATCGCGGAACATGCGCTCTGGGCGATCGGGGAAATCGAACGCCGCCGCCGAGACCCGCCCTGAACACCCGCTTGAGGAAGGATTTTTGGTAGGGCGAGGTTCCACCCGAGCCGACCGCGAATGCCTCTTCCGTCAGTCCCGTCCCATGCCCTTCCGGATCGGCTCGGGTGGAACTTCGCCCTACCCAGGACACCGGATCAGGTGCACCCAGACCGCGACGAGGCCCGAATCGCCGCCAACAAAGCCGGTATCACCCGGGCCGCAGGCACGGCACGACCTGCCGGCTGTGACGGCGGTAAATCTTGAAGTCGGCGTCGGTGGTCAGCACCACGGGGTCCGGCAGGGTCTCACTCATGCGCACCAGGCACGCGTCGGCCAGGCTCATCGGCACGTCGGCGTATTTGGCGCGCAGGCCAAGCACCTGGATCAGCTCGTCACCAAGGTTCAGACCCAACTTCAGATGCCCCTGGCGCAATAGGCTTTCGAGGGTGTGGGCATGGGGCCGATGCAACAAAAGGAACGTCTCCGACACAACGGCCTCGCAGGTGAACCAGGGTCCGGGCTGGCGGATGAAAGTCTCCCGCGCCCAGCGATGGTGTTCATCCCTCGGGTCCAACAGTGCGACCAACGCCCCGCTGTCAACGATGCAGCTTTTTGGCACGGATGACTTCCGCCAATCGTTGTTTTTGGGGTGACCCAAACCGGGGTGGCCGGGCCGGAACCTTGGCCGCCCAACCTTCCTCAAGGATGTCGCGCAGGCCGTCATCCCGGATCACAACCGGTGCGGGTCGGTCCAGAAGCTCCCGCACAATGTCGGATTTCGTCACCCGCCGGGCGACCGATTCCTGTTCAATCCGGCTGGCCAGTTCATCCGGCAAACGAATGGTCAGGGTCTTCACAAAACCTGTGTAAGACACGGGCGCCAGTCGCGCAAGACGTTTGTTCCGGGTCTGTTTCGGGCGGGCGACCTTAGCACCCTTTGTTGTTCAAAACCCCGCCCCGGATCATTTCTTCAACCGCACACCGGCCAGCCCATTGGCGATCCAACCGCACAGGAACAATCCCACCAGATAGCTGATCAGAAGACCCAGGGCCACCTCCCCCATCTTTTCCGCGCGCGGGTCCGGCGCATGGTCCGACACCACCAGCATCCCGATCGCCCCGACCCCGATCGCGGCCATGACCCAGGCATAAACGGACATCACGGTGCGCGGCCAACCCCGGTGGACATTATACCGGGCCTTCACCGGGATGGTCAGGAACGCGCAGATGCCGGCGACGACGATCCAGGTCAAAGCATGCCCCTCAAAACACGCCAATCCCAAGGCCGCCGCCATGAGGGCAACCAACAGGCCCACCCAGTTGGATTCCGACGTCTGCTCCGGGGTGAGCGCCAGCCGACCATGGCGGTTGAGACGGAGGCACAGGTTGGACAGCGGCGTCGCAGTCCAGGTGAGCCATACAAAGAAGATATAAATAAGGGCGATCGGTCCGACGATCAGCGTCGCCCCCGGCACGGCCCCGGCGAGCGCGCCGAGCAACCGGAACCCGACCACCGCGCCAAGGATCACCGCCCATTGCCCGCCCCGGCTCAATTTCGCCATCCACAGCGTGTACCGCAGCATGAGCGCATAGACCGGATTGTGGGCCTTCATCGCCTCGACCACCCCCTGCCGGGCCCACGCATTCCCCGGATCGAGACGGAGCGACTCATGAAAATGTCCCAACGCCACCTTCGGACTCCCACCGTCGAGCAGGGTCCAACCGCGATTGGCGTGCGTCCAGGAATTGTCCGGGTCCCGCGCCAACGAGGCGTCGAGCGTGGCCCCCGCCGCCTCCCGCTGCCCCAACTTCACCAAGGCCATCGCCCGGACATTGTTCGCATCCACGTGTTCCGGGTCGGACTCCAGTGCCTGTCCCGCCGCGGCCAACGCCTCCTCCCATCTTCTAAGATCATACAACACGCCCGCCCGCAACGCCTGGTAGTCGGCGTCCACCGGTTCCAGTCGCACGGCTTCCATCACCGCCACCAGCGCCCCGGAATCGTCATCCCGACGCGATCGGACCAAGGCGAGGGCATAATGGGAAAAGGCGGAGTCGGGCCCCAGGCCGATCGCCGCGCCCGCCTCTTTCTCCGCCTTATCATGCCGATCCAGCGCCGAAAGACACAACGCCATCAGGGCATGCGCATAGGCGTCATCGGGATCAACCGCGAGACTCAGGGCAACCTCATCCACCGCCAGTGCGTGGCGACGCTGCTGGTACAGGAGCAACCCGCGTTGAAGGTGGGGATTCATCGCGTCGCGGGCCCGCATTCCGCCGACTGACAACGGTTCCAAGTCTCCAAACGGGTGCGGACCGCGTCCAATTCCCCCGGGTCCGTCACCAGTCGCCCCAAGTCCCAAAGGTCGGCCAAAACCACGCCCCGCCGTTGCCGGAGCCCATGGACGAACACCGCCTCGAAGGTCGCCAAGGACGGCGGCGAGAAATCCCCGGACGCAGCCAGTGCTTCCAACGCCCCGTTCCCCGAACGGGTCGGGATCAGGGACACGATGTCCACCCCGCAATCGAAGGCGAAATCGATCGAGCGACACCCCCATTCCCGCGCGGCGGCCTCGTCGAGAAACGGCGGTTTCACCAACACAAACGCCCGGACCGCGCATCCGTGTTCCTTGAGCCACCGCACCGCCCGCGCGAATCCGTCGCGGGTCACCCGTTTGTTGAGCTTCTCGAGAACTTCCGGGTGCGCGGTTTCCAATCCGAGAGCCACCTCCAGTTGCGAACCGGCCTTCAGCAAATCGCGGAAGTCGTTCACCCGGTGGCCCACGAGCGCGGGATGGCACTCCACGACCACGCGTCGGAAAGGCGCGCATAGACGGGCGATTTCCGGGTGATCCGCCGTCGGGATGGCCGCCGGATCGAAGAAGGAACCGGCATTATATAATTTGATCCATTGTCGGTCCGGGTCGGGACCGGCGGCGTCCAGCGCGTCCGCCAACTGATGCGGGATGGCGCCGACCGGGACGGATTCCTCCAGCGTGTGACGCCAGAGGTCGCACATGAGGCAGCGCCACGGGCATTCGCGGTTGGTGAGGAAGACGGTGAGCCCGGATTCTGATCTGCCGGCGGCCGTGGGTTCGGACTCGGCGAGCCAACCGCCGGCGTGGGTGGACGAAAGCACATCCCGCGGGATTCCGTGGCGCCGTTGGCGGATCCACAGGTCGCGGGCGGCCGCGGTCTCCGGATACGGCGGGGCCTCGGGCATCGCGGGCAGCGTCCGGGAGTGCCCGGGAAAAGGCAAACGGCGTGCGGAAGTTCCGCACGCCGTTGACATCCTGGATTTGGGGACGTCTTGAAAGGAGGATGACTGTGAGTCTCGTGCCCTTCTCTCCCACCTTAGTGAAGCTCGATCTTGTCGCCCTTCTTGAGGGTGACGATCGCCTTCTTCCAGTCGCTGGTGCGACCGGCGGACTTGGTGTTCTGACGGCGGGCCTTGCCCTGCACGTTCTGGGTGTTGACCCGGACCACCTTCACATTGAAGAGCTGTTCCACGGCCTTTTTGATCGCGGGGGCATTGGCCCGGCGATCGGCCACGACGGTGTACTGGTTGTACTTCTCCGTCTGCAGGGTGCCCTTTTCGGTGATGCGGATGGTCTTGACGATGTCGAAAGCATTCATGGGTGTGGCTCCTGCTTCAGTCGGCGAGGCGCGACTCCACCTGGGTGAAGGCGTCCTGGGTGAAGACGAGCTTGTCGTAGCGCAAGATCTCGTAGGTGTTGACGTTGGTCCCCGTGGACAGGCCGACGAGGGCCAGGTTGCGGGAAGCCAGTTCGATGTTGCGATCGGGTCCGCCGATCACGACGAGGGCTGTGCCGTCGATGCCCAACTGATCCAGCACCCGGACGAACTCCTTGGTCTTGCCGACGGCGAGGGTGAGGTTGTCGACGATGATGACATCCCCCGCCTTGAGGCGTTCGCTGAGGGCCTTGCGGAAGGCCAGCGTGCCGACCTTCTTGTTGACCTTCTTGCTGAAGTCGCGGGGTTGGGGACCGTGGGTGACGCCGCCGCCACGCCACAGGGGGCTGCGGAAGGAGCCGGCACGGGCGCGTCCGGTGCCCTTCTGGCGCCACGGCTTCTTGTTGGTGCCGGCGACCTCGCCGACCCGCTTGGTGGCTGCCGTGCCGCGGCGCCGCCCGGCCATATAGGCCACCACTGCATCGTGCACCGCCTGCGTACCGCGGCCATTCTCGATGAGCTCGAATTTGACATCGAGTTCACCCGCCGGGTTGCCCTGGGAATTCTTGATCGCAAGTTTCATGACCTGGTCTCCTTACTTCTTCTTGGCGGCCGCGCCCTTCTTGTCGTCCTTCTTGCCGGCATTGGCGGCCGCTTCCTTCGCCTTTTTACGGGCCGTCAGGATCGCCACATGCCGCTTCGAGTTGATGCCGATCTTCTTCGCCTCGCGCACCACGCAATAATCGCCCTCGCTGCCCGGGAAATTGCCCCGGATCAGGAGGATGTTGTCATCCTTGCGCACCTGGACGATCTCCAAGTTCTGCGCCGTCCGCTGCACCGCACCCATGTGACCGGGCATCTTCATGCCGCGCATGACGGTGCCGGGGAACAGGCGCTGGCCGATGGCGCCGGACCGGCGGTGCCAACCCTTGGCGCCGTGGGTCATGTCACCGCCGCGGAAACCCCAGCGGGCGACGACGCCCTCGAAGCCGCGTCCCTTGGTGACGCCGATGCAATCGACGAACTGGCCGACCGCGAACAGGTCCGCCCCGACCGTCTCGCCCGGCTTCACTTCCTTGCTGAAATCGCGGAATTCGCGGATGCGTTTCACCGCGGCGGCGTTGTGCTTCTTGATGTGGCCCAGGAGCGGCTTGGTGAGCCGGCTTTCCTTCTGGTCATCAAACCCCAATTGCACGGCGTTATAGCCGTCGCTTTCGGTGGTCTTGACCTGGATGACCCGGTTCGGGCCGACCAGCACGACCGTCACCGGCGTGAGGATGCCATCCGCATCATAGACGCGCGTATGGCCCAACTTCTTTCCCAGTAGTCCGAGAGGCATGGCGGTTCCCTTTAGATCTTGATGGTGATGTCCACGCCGGCCGGCAGGTTGAGCTTCTTCAGCTCATCCACGGTCTTGGCGGTGGGGTCGATGATGTCGATGAGCCGCTTGTGCGTCCGCTGCTCGAACGTTTCCTGCGACTTCTTGTCGGCGTGGGGTGAGCGGCCGACCGTGACGCGTTCCACCTTGGTGGGAAGCGGGATCGGCCCGGCGACCCGCGCCCCGGAGCGTTTGACCGTCTCGACGATCTCACTCGCCGAGGCGTCAATCACCCGGTGGTCGTAGGCCTTCAGGCGGATGCGGATGCGTTGTCCAGACATACAAAGAACAGTTTGAAGTATTAGACGGAAAGATTAGGTGCGGGCCGCCGGCTTTTTCTTCGCGGCATCCAACACGGTGTTCAACACGCTGTTGGGCACCTGCGCAAAATTCAGCGGTTCCATGCTGTACGAGGCCCGGCCCTTCGAGAGCGACCGGATCGCCGTGGCGTAACCGAACATCTCCGCGAGCGGCACATGCGCCGCCACCGCGGTCTGCCCGAGCTTGGCGTCCACCCCCTGGATCACCCCGCGACGACGGTTGATGTCGCCGAGGATGTCGCCTTGGTACTCATCCGGGGTCGTGACTTCGACCTTCATGATGGGTTCCAGCAGGATCGGGCCCGCCTCCTTGAAGGCGTCCTTCAAGGCGAAAATCCCGGCCATCCGGAACGCCAACTCGTTGGAGTCGACCTCATGGAACGACCCGTCAACGATGCTGACCTTGATGTCGATGACCTGGAACCCGGCATAAACACCGGAGCGGATCGCCTCCAGGATGCCGTTCTCCACCGCCGGGATGTATTCCCGAGGAATCGTGCCGCCCACGATCTTGTTCAAGACCTCGACGCCCTTGCCCTTTTCGTTGGGCTCCACCTTGACGCACGCATGGCCGTACTGGCCGCGTCCACCCGATTGGCGGATGAACTTGCCCTCGCCGTCGGCCGCCTTGGTGATGGTCTCGCGATAGGCGATCTGCGGCGCGCCGGCATCGGCCTCGACCTTGAACTCGCGCTTGAGCCGGTCGCGGATGATCTCCAGATGCAGCTCACCCATGCCCGCGATGATCAACTGGCCGGTCTCCTCGTTCGTGTACATCTTGAACGTGGGATCCTCCTCCGCCAGGCGCTGCAGGCCCTCGGACATCTTGTCGCGATCCGCCTTCGTCTTGGGCTCGATCGCCATGCTGATCACCGGCTCCGGAAACGTCGGCGGTTCCAGCATCACGTCGAACGACTCATCGCACAGCGTGTCGCCCGTGGTGATGTTCCGCAACCCGACCAGGGCGGCGATGTCGCCGGAATAGACGGCCTCGACATCCTTGCGTTCGCTGCCTTGGATGACCAGCAACCGGCTGACGCGTTCCCGGCGGCGGGTCCGCGGATTATAAATGTTGTCACCCTTCTTGAGGGCGCCGGAATAGACCCGGAAGAAGACCAGCTTTCCCGCGAAGGTGTCGGTCCACAGCTTGAACGCCAGCGAGCAGAACTTGCTGTTGTCGTTCGGCGGCACCTCGATGAGAGCCTCCTCGCCCGGGACATGGCCGGTGGCGCAGGGGATGTCGATCGGGGACGGCAGGTAATCGATGATGGCATCGATCAGGACCTGGACGCCCTTCTTGCGCATGGCGGATCCGCAGAGGACGGGGATCAACTCAATGCGGCACGTGAGCCGGCGGATGGCGGCCTTGAGCTCGATCACGGAGATCGGCTTCTCGTCGAGGACCAACTCGGCGATGCGGTCGTCCTTGTTGGAAACCGCCTCGATCAACTCGGCCCGGGCCTGGTCGGCGCTATCCTTCAGCTCCGCGGGGATCTCAGTGATGTCGTACTTGAGCCCCTCGTTGGTGGCCTCACCCGTACCCCAACGGATCGCCTTCTGGTTCACCAGGTCGATCACGCCGTCATAATAATCCTCGGCGCCGATCGGCAGCATGATCGGCCACGCATAAGCATTGAGCTTTTTGCGCATGTCGTTCAGGGCGTTGAGGAAATTCGCACCCGTCCGGTCCATCTTGTTGACGAACGCGATGCGGGGGACCTTGTACTTGGTCGCCTGCCGCCAGACGGTCTCCGACTGGGGCTGCACGCCGGCGACGCCGCAGAAGACGGCGACCGCGCCATCCAGCACGCGCATGGAACGTTCCACCTCGGCGGTGAAATCCACGTGACCCGGGGTGTCAATGATGTTGATCCGGTGGGGCAGGGTTTCGAAGGCCTTGTAAAGGGATTCCTCCGGTTTCTGGGTCCAGAAACAGGTCACCGCGGCGGACGTGATGGTGATGCCGCGTTCCCGTTCCTGTTCCATCCAGTCGGTGACCGTGTTGCCATCATCGACATCGCCGATCTTGTGGATCAGGCCGGTGTAGAAAAGGATCCGCTCGGTCAGCGTGGTCTTGCCGGCATCGATATGGGCCGCGATCCCGATGTTGCGGGTGCGCTCAAGCGAGAACTGCCGCGCCGGGGAATTCAGCGCGGGGTTGATGGCGGCGTTGTTGACTACGTCACTCATGGAGTGGATCCGGAAAGGGCTCGTCAGTTACGGGGATGAAAAACGCCCCGATGTCGCATCGGGGCGCGAATCAGGTCGGGGGGCTACCAGCGGAAGTGAGCGAACGCCTTGTTGGCCTGGGCCATCTTGTGGACGTCATCCCGCTTGCGGATCGCGTTGCCCTGGCCTTGGAAAGCCTCCATGACCTCGGTGGCCAGCGCCTCCTTCATCGGCACGCCCTTGCGGTCGTCGGCGTACCCGACGATCCAGCGCATGGCGAGCGAGTTCTGGCGGTCCACGGAGACCTCCAAGGGGACCTGGTAGGTGGCACCGCCGACGCGGCGGGCCTTGGTCTCGATCCGGGGCTTGGCATTGTCGACCGCCCGTTGGAGGACTTCCAACGGACTGACGCCGGGATTCTTCTCGGCAATGCTCTCCAAGGCACCGTAGACGATGCGCTGGGCAACGTTCTTCTTGCCGCACTCCATCACGGTGTTCACGAGACGTGCCACGAGGGCACTGTTGTACTTGGCGTCCGAAACAACGGAACGCCGGTCAGCACGACGACGACGGGACATACAAAGAACGGGTCAGGACGGGAATGCGGTTGAAAGACGGATCACTTGGCGGCGACCTTGGCGGCCTTGGGGCGTTTCACGCCGTACTTGGAACGGCTGACGCGGCGCTTCTCGACGCCGGCGGCGTCCAGGGTGCCGCGGACGATGTGGTAACGGACACCGGGAAGATCCTTCACGCGGCCACCCCTGACCAGCACGATGGAGTGCTCCTGCAGGTTGTGGCCCTCGTCCGGGATGTAGGCGATGACCTCCTTGCCGTTGGTCAAACGGACCTTTGCCACCTTCCGCATGGCGGAGTTTGGCTTCTTCGGTGTGCGCGTCATGACCTGAAGGCACACGCCGCGTCGAAACGGATTCGACTCGAGCGCGGGCGCCTTGCTCTTGTAGCGCAACTTATTTCGGCCCTTTCGGACCAGCTGATTAATCGTGGGCATCGCAGCCGGGAAAACCTGTTAGTGCCACCCGAGGGCGGCGAAACGGAGCGCAGAAAGTACCAACGGGGCGGCGCGCCGCAATAGCTATTTCAGAAATTCTACGAAACCCGCCGCCACCGACCCCGACCCAAGACCCATAAGTCCCCGTTTCAGGCCCCAATCGCCCTCCGGCCCCCGGATCGAACATTTCACGCCAAGGTCGCCAAGGTCGCCAAG
>JANYCC010000406.1 GCA_025360495.1 Verrucomicrobiota bacterium
GACCCCGCGCCTCGTCACCCAATCGATCCGCCTCGTACCTCGTAGGCTGCTTCCGCCTCGTACCTCGTCGGCCACTTTAATTTCTGCATTGCCAGCAGGGCCGGTGTGCCTAGAGGTTTGCGTCCGATTGTTGCCGGTGTACCAGATGTGAAGCCCACTGACTTGCGGGGGATCCTCCGCTATATCCCACGATTCCGGGAAAAGACGTTCATCATTGCCGTCGATGGGGCCATTGTGACCGACGACAATTTCCCGAACCTCCTGCTCGACATCGCGGTCCTGCGTTCGCTGAACATCCGCATCGTGCTGGTCCATGGCACGGCCAGCCAGTTGGCCAGCCTGGCGGCGGAAAGCGGCGTGACGGCCTCCAACCTGGACGGCACCGGCATCACCGACGCGATGACGCTGCAACTCTCGCTGACGGCGGCCAACCGGCTCACGCACGAGATCCTCGAGGGTTTGTGCACCAATGATCTCCGCGCCGCGTCCACCAACGCCGTGATCGCCCACCCGCTCGGCATCGTCGGCGGGGTCGATCATCAGTGGACCGGCAAGGTCGAGCGCATCGACACCGAGATGCTCCAGGGATTGCTGGCGCAGGGCCTGGTCCCGGTCATCCCGCCCCTCGGATTCGATGGCGACGGAAAAACCTACCGGGTGAATTCGGATGCGGTCGCGCTGGCCTTGGCGGAGCAGTTGAAGGCGGTGAAGCTGATCTTCATCACCTGTCACGACGGCCTGTTCCGACAGGGCCGGTTGCTGCGACAACTGCCGGTGACCGAACTCAAGTCACTGCTCAGCCAGCACCTCCAGGAATTGCATCCGGAAATGGTTTCCAAGGCCCGTCACGCCGTCGCCGCCTGCGAAAACGGCGTGCCCCGGGTCCATGTGATCAACGGGATGGTCGATGAGGGATTGCTGGCCGAGGTGTTCAGCAACGAGGGCGTGGGGACGCTCGTTTATGCGAACGAATACACGCAGGTCCGGCGCGCCCTCAAGAAGGACATCCGCACGCTGCTCACCCTGACCAAGAACTCGGTGGCCTCGGAGGAATTGGTGAAACGCTCCCGGGCTTCCATCGAGAAACAGATCGCCGATTATTTCCTGTTCGAGATCGATCGGAACCCGGTGGCGTGCGTGGCGCTGCATGTCTATCCCGAATATAATCGCGGTGAGCTCGCGTTCCTGTTCGTGAGTCCGTCGCACGAGAACCAGGGGATCGGGCGGAAGCTCGTGCAATATGTCGAGGCCCGGGCGCGCGAACTCGGGTTGGTCGAGTTGATCACGCTGTCGACGCAGGCGTTCACGTGGTTCCAGAACAAGGCCGGCTTCAGCGAAGGCACGCCCGAGCTGCTGCCCCCGGCCCGGCGCGAACGTTACGAGGCCAGCGGTCGCAATTCCAAGGTCCTGGTGAAACGGCTGCGGTGAACAGGCTCAGCCCTGTTGCCGTAGCGTCCCCTTCTCGACCCGCCACCGGTGCAGGCCGGTCCCGAGTTCCTGCGGCCAGTTTTCCTCGGTGCAGGTCATGAACACCTGGCCGCCGCTGCGGTGGGCCAGGTCGAGCAACGGGATCAACCCCGCCCGGCGTCGCGCATCGAGTTCACCCATCACGTCGTCGATCAGCAGCACGGGCATCACGCCGTGGACCGCGCTGAAATACTCCGCCTGCGCCATCTTCAGCGCCACCGCCAGGGTCCGTTTCTGGCCCTCGCTGCCGAACTGGGCCGCGGACCGCTCGTTCAGTCGCAGCACCAGGTCGTCGCGATGCGGCCCGATCACGGTGGTGCGCAGGGTCCGTTCCCGGGTCCGCGCCTTGGCCAATTCCACCGCGAAATCCCCCCGCACACTCGGCGTATAATCCAAGGTGAGTTCGTCGGTGTCGGGCGCGATCCGTCCATATGCCGCCCGCGCCAGCACGGACACCCGGGGCACCAGATCGCGCCGGGCCTCCATCAACTGATTGCCCAGTTCGATGAGCTCATGGGTGAACCCTTCCAGGATCTGGTCGTCCGGACGGGGCTGTCGGAGGAGCGCATTGCGGGATCGGAGCGCCCGCGTGTAACGCAAGAGCCGGGCGAGATAACCGGGTTGGGTCTGGGCCAGCAGGAGATCCAGGAAACGCCGTCGACCACGCGACACCCCCTTCACCAACTGGAGATCCTCGGTGCAGAACACCACGGCCCGCAACGTGCCATAATATTCGTTCAACCGCCGGACCGGACGTCCGTCGACGGTCAGGTTCCGCTCCTTGACCGACCAGTAGGCCTTGATCTCGTGGTTGCCCTGCCCCACCACGGTCGCACCGACGAAATAACCGGCCGCGCCATGCCGCACCAACTGGGCCCCCCCGACGCCGCGAAAGGAACGCAGGGTCGCCAGGAGATACACGGCTTCGAGGACGTTGGTCTTGCCCTGGGCATTGTCCCCGAGGAGCACATGGAATCCGGGCACAAAAGAGGCGTCCAACCGCGGATAATTGCGGAAGTCTCGCAGCCGCAGTTGGGCCAGATGCACGCGGCCAGTCTGGCGGGTCATCGTCGCGAAGGCCAAACACCTTCCACACTTCGCCGCTGGCCCGGCTTTCGCTAGCTTCCCGAACGTGACATCGCCCCGCCGGCCCGCGTTCCGGCTCTTTCTCCCCGGCCTCGCCGTCGCCTTGAGTCTCCGCCTCGCCGCGGGCGAATCCGTGTCCTTTCGCGAATCCCGTCTCCGTTCCTTCGAACTCGACCCCTTGCCCACGCCCGGCACCGCGGAACTCGGGGCCCGCGATCCCGCCACCGGACGCCGCATCACCTTCACCCGCCGCGTCGTCGTTCAGGCGGTCCCGGGGGCTGACACCGACCCTCCGGCGCGTGCGGAAGGGCTGGTCCGGGAATGGCGCGTGGACGATCGCACCACGGTTTATATCGCGCCCGATGCCCTCCATGCCGTCCGGGCCGCGATCCGACTCGCGCGACGTGACGACGTTTCCGCGGCCATGCCCGGTTTGCGCCGATTCAACGCCGCCCGCCACTTCGCCTGGGTGGAAGCCCCCAATGACCCTTATTTCCCCCAACAATGGTACCTCGACAATTCGGGAACGGGGTTGGGCCAACCCCCCGCCACCTCCGATCTCAACCTGCGCGGCGCGTGGGCCATCACGCGCGGGACGGGGATCACGATCGGGGTCTTGGATGACGGCGTGGACGGCCATCACCCGGACCTGCAGGCCGCCTATGTGCCGGGGCTCGCCCATAATTTCTTCACCGAAGCCGACAACGGTGCCCATTCGCTTTCGTCGCAATACCATGGCACCTCGGTCGCGGGACTCGCGGCGGCGCGGGGCGACAATCACACCGGGATCAGCGGCGCGGCACCGCAGGCGAATTTCACGACCTGGGTGATTTTCGATGCCAATGACGACGTGCCGTAAACCACGCGACTCGCC
>JANYCC010000412.1 GCA_025360495.1 Verrucomicrobiota bacterium
ATCCCGAAGCCGAGCCCATGATCATCGGGCGCAACTTCCTGGTGAAGATCAACGCCAACATCGGCAACTCCGCCGTGGCCTCCAGCATCGAGGAGGAGGTCGAGAAAATGCGTTGGGCGACCAAGTGGGGCGCCGACACCGTGATGGACCTGTCCACCGGCAAAAACATCCACGCCACCCGCGAGTGGATCCTCCGCAATTCCCCGGTGCCGATCGGCACCGTGCCCATTTACCAGGCGTTGGAAAAGGTCGGGGGCAAGGCCGAGGAACTCACCTGGGAGATCTTTCGCGACACGCTCATCGAGCAGGCCGAGCAAGGGGTTGATTACTTCACGATCCATGCGGGCGTGTTGTTGCGTTTCATCCCGCTCACCGCCCGTCGCATGACCGGGATCGTCTCGCGGGGCGGCAGCATCATGGCCAAGTGGTGCCTTTCCCATCACCGGGAGAATTTCCTGCACACCCATTGGGACGACATCTGCGAGATCATGGCGGCCTATGATGTCAGCTTCAGCATCGGGGACGGCCTCCGACCCGGCTCGATCGCGGACGCCAACGACGCCGCGCAATTTGGCGAGCTGCAGGTGCAGGGTGACCTCACCACCCGCGCGTGGGATCGGGGCGTCCAGGTGATGAACGAGGGACCGGGCCATGTGCCGATGCACCTGATCGAGGAGAACATGCAACGGCAGCTCGAGTGGTGCCACGAGGCGCCCTTTTACACCCTCGGCCCTCTGACCACCGACATCGCGCCCGGCTATGACCACCTCACCAGCGGGATCGGCGCCGCGATGATCGGATGGTACGGCTGTGCGATGCTGTGTTATGTAACCCCCAAGGAGCATCTCGGGTTGCCGAACAAGAAGGACGTGAAGGACGGGGTCATCACCTATAAGATCGCCGCCCACGCCGCCGATCTGGCCAAGGGGCATCCGGGCGCCCAACACCGCGACAACGCGCTCAGCAAGGCCCGGTTTGAATTCCGGTGGGAGGATCAGTTCAACCTGGCCCTTGATCCGGAGACGGCCCGCGAATTTCATGACGAAACCCTGCCGCAGGAGGGGGCCAAGACGGCCCATTTCTGCAGCATGTGCGGACCGCATTTCTGCTCGATGAAAATCACCGAGGACGTGCGCAAGTATGCCGCCGAACAGGGCTTGGCCGAGGAAGAGGCCCTGAGAAAAGGCCTGGAGGAAAAGTCGCGGGAGTTCGTGGACCAGGGCGCCGAAGTCTATGCCAAGGTGTGAGGCGCGGTGAATGACGGAGGACGAATGACGAATGACGAATGACGGAGGACCGATGGGTGCCCTCCCCGAGCCTCGATCTTCGATCTTCGATCTCCGAATCCGCCACACCGCTTGCCATGCGGACCGGTCTCGTGCGAAAACTTTGCCGTTCCCATGGCTGCACATCCGACCGCACCCCTTCGCCTTTCCCGTCGCGCCGCTCTCGGTTCGCTGGTCCTTTCCTGGGCCGGATGCGCCGTCCGCCCCGCCGGATCCTTCGGCGGCGAAGTCGTCTCCTCCGGTTCGGGTTCCCTCGCCGTGAATGGAAAATCCATGACCGTCGACCAAACTTCCTTTGGATCGCTGCCCGATGGGCGCGATGTCCGCCTCTTCACGTTCCGCAACACCCGTGGCACGACCCTGCGGTTCACCAACTACGGGTTGATCGTGACCGAGTTGCTGGCGCCGGACCGTGCCGGGCGTCGGGGCAACATTGTGTTGGGATTCGACAACCTCCCCCGTTACCTGCAGGGGCACCCTTTCTTCGGGGCCATCGCCGGGCGTTACGCCAACCGCATCGCCAAGGGTCAGTTCACCCTCGACGGTCATCCGTACACCCTCGCGACGAACAATGGCAAAAACCACCTGCACGGCGGCGTCCAAGGGTTCGATAAGAAACTATGGACCCCGGGCAATCCCCATGTGACCGCCGAGGCCATTTGGGTCGAACTGACCTACCGCAGTGCCGACGGCGAGGAGGGCTACCCGGGGGCACTGGACGTCACCGTCCGCTACACGCTGACTGCGGACGATGTTTTCCGGATCGACTACACCGCGGTCACCGATCAACCGACCGTTCTCAACCTGACCAACCACAGTTATTACAACCTGGCGGGCCAAGGGGACGTGTTGAGCCATGAACTGCTACTCAACTGCGACCGGTACACCCCGGTGGATGACGGCCTGATTCCGACCGGGGAACTCGCCCCGGTGCGCGGTACGCCGCTGGATTTCACGCACCCGACCGCGATGGGTGCGCGTCAGATGCAGGCGGGATTGGCCGTGCCCGGTTATGACCACAACTTTGTCATCAATCGATCGTCCCAAGGTGGCTTGGTGTTGGCGGCCCGGGTTCGGGAACCGGTTTCCGGGAGGATCTTGGAATGCCACACCACCGAACCGGCCGTGCAGCTCTACACGTTCAATTTCGCCCCCCCGGAAGGCATCGTGTGTGCGGGCGGGGTGAAATTCGGCCGGCACGGGGCCTATTGCCTCGAAACCCAACATTTCCCCGACAGCCCCAACCACGCGAATTTTCCCTCAGTGGTCTTGCGACCCGGGCAGACGTTCCGGTCGATCACGGAATATCGGATGCGCGTTGGCTGATCCGGGAACCGCGGCCAGAGGGTCACGCGAAGCGGCGGAGGCACGAAGGAACAACAGGCAGGAAACCTGGAGGCGAACAATCCCCGCCCCACCGCGCCCGATCAGGACCCGGAGGGTGACGGCGGTGCCATCGACGGAGGTGCCATCGACGAGGGCATTTCCGGGACATCGGGACCGGAACCGGTCGGGACCACGGACGCGGCCGCCTTGCCGCCGAGGATCTTGAACATGACCGCTCCGCATGTCGGGCACTTGCCCTTCACCGCCTTGCGACCGTTCTTCATCACCTCTTCAACGGCTTCGGCGATCGGCTTTTTGGCTTTGCACTTAACGCAATATCCTTCGTGCATGGGAGCATGTCCGCTTCGCCACCCGGCGGGATCGGACGCCCCAAGATTGGGGCGAGCCCACCCGCAAGTCAACGGCCCGGGCCAGGGACGCCCCAATACAGGATCATAATCGTGCTTGACGCAACGGTCGGCTTCCTCTCCGAAAATGTGCCGTTTCCGGTCCCGGCCGGGGGTTAAGGTCCCCCAAACTCGGGTTTCAACCAAGGGGTGTCCCCGTAGTACCAGCGGGACGCCTTCATTCCCTCCACGTGGGAATCGATGAAGGACACATTGCTCCGGCCGGCGTGGCGCAGATGGGGCCCACCCCAGTTTGGATCCTGCGTGGAAGGGGCGATGACACAACCATCGCAGGGCGTGCTCTTGGTCGGATCGTGCAGCACCCAGGCTCCGGCTTTTTCGGCGGAAGCCACCGTCACGCATTTTTCCGGATCTTTGCTGGCGAGCGGTTGGCTGCCGCCATCGGTGACCAACACCGTCCCCGACGGGTTGCGCACCGAGGAGTCCTTCACCTGCGGGTAATCCTTCGCGTCCCAGACCGACGGCCAGTCACAACCGCCGTACCGGAAGTTCATCATATAATTCGAAACCGCTTTCTCCCGCTGGTCGCTGGGGTATAGGGCGACCAGTTCCTTGAACTTCCTGGTCTTGCTCGGGCACAGGAGGAGGTTGGTGGTCTGGGTGTAGGGTTGGAGGAAATTGAACCAGGCGTGTCGCTCCACATTGCTGCCGCGCACCGCAAATGTCGGCACGGCGCGTCCGCCAAAATCCGTCCCGTACGCCTGCTGGGCGATGGCCATCTGCCGTAACGTGTTGATGCAACTCGCCGCCTTGGCCTTCTCCTTCGCTTTCGCCAAAGCCGGAAGAAGCATGCCCGCCAGGATCGCGATGATCGCAATCACGACCAGCAATTCGATGAGCGTGAACCCCCGGCGGGAGGCGGGGATCAGGCGGTGGCGGGAATTATTTTTCATGACGGAACAGAAAGGGTTGCCCACGTTGACCCGGCGGTCCGGCAGCCCGGACCGCAATGGATTTCGTCCAGTGGACTCCGAAAACCGGCCGGACTCAAGTTCCACGGTGGGGGACATCCGGGTGGTGCCCCGGTGCCGACCGATCGCTTCAACCCTTGGGGCCCGGAATGCGGTTGGCCAGGACCGCCTCGGTCTGGGTTCGGCGGAACTGCTCGTACGCCGCACGATAACGCGGGTGGTGGTTGCCCAGGATCGCCGTTGCCAACAAGGCGGCATTGATCGCCCCCGCCTTGCCAATGGCCATCGTCCCGACCGGGATTCCGCCGGGCATCTGGACGATGCTCAGGAGCGAGTCGAGGCCGTTCAATGCCTTGGATTGCACCGGCACGCCCAGCACGGGCAGAGGTGTCTTGCTGGCACACATTCCCGGCAGATGGGCCGCACCCCCGGCCCCCGCGATGATCACCTCCAGGCCCCGGTCGGCAGCGGTTGACGCATACTCAAACAACAGGTCCGGCGTCCGATGCGCGCTAACGACGCTGGCCTCGTACGGCACCCCCAGGTCCGCCAATTGCCGGGCGGCGTGCTCCAAGGTTTCCCAATCCGATTGGCTGCCCATGATGATCCCGACAAGGGGCGCCGCGGGGTCGGTCTGCATACCGGAAGATTAGGAAGGCCCCCCCTTGGAAGAAACGGGAATCCCGCGGAGTTCGTCACACATTTTGAACCACTTCGCCGGTTTCAAACCTCACTTTTTTCACGGAGGCATTCCGGTCGGCCACCGCCCGGTATCCGGCGGCACAGGCCACCACCGTCGCGTATCCGGTGCCCTTCAAGCCCAACACTTCGTCGTATCCCGAGGGCTGGATGCCTTCCATCGGGCAGGCATCCACTCCGAGCAGCGCAGCGGAGGTCATGAATTGTCCCAAGGCGATGTAGGTTTGACGCACCGCCCATTCGAAAGCCTGTGCACTCCGCGGCCCCGTCACCACATCGCTCACCATCATGTTCCGGTAACCGGCCAACGCACCCGGTGCCAATCCGCGTTGGACACATGCCTGCGCGACGAAGCGATCCACATACGCCTCGTCCATGTGCTCCCGGGCGGCGAACACCACATGATGCGAACAGTCCGCCGGCTGGCTCTGGTTCCAAGAATGCGGGACCAAGGCACGCTTCACCCCGGGATCGGTCACCACCATGAACCTCCAAGGCTGCAGCCCATAACTGGACGGGGTCAGCACCAGGGACTGTTCCAAAGCCGTCCAGACCGGCTCCGGAATCCGGCGCGATGGATCGAACATCTTGGTCGCATAGCGCCAGCGGAGCGCCTCCAGCAATGCCTCGGTCGTGATCGGATTCATGCCCGCCCATTGATGGACTGAGCGATGGCGCATGGCAAACCAAAGGCCCACAAACACCCCGATGGCGATCACCCGGAACCCTCCGGAATCATCCGGAACTTGGCGGATCGCCCCTTCTCAAGGACCCTTCCCCCATGCCGCCGCCCTCCGTTTCCCGCCGCCATTTCCTCGCCGTCGCCGCTTCCGGCTTGCTGGTGCCGGCCTGTCGATCCGGCCCGGAACCCGGCGACGGCATCATCGACACCCACACCCATTTCTATGATCCAACCCGACCCCGGGGCGTGGCCTGGCCTCCTGCCGACGAACCCCGTTTGTACCGGCCGATCCTGCCCGCGGAATACCGACGCCTCGCGGAGCCCCTCGGAATCACCGGAACCGTCGTCGTCGAGGCCAGCCCGCGGGAGGAGGACAATGACTGGGTGTTGGAATTGATGGCGCGGGAACCCCTGCTCCTGGGATTGGTGGGCCACTTGAAACCGGGTCGGATCGGCTTCCTGGAGGGCCTGCGGCGTTATGGCCGGAATCCCCTTTTCCGCGGGATCCGGACCGGCGGCTGGAACGTGCCGCTGGCGCCGACGGACGCGGCCTTTCGTCGGGATTGCCGCGAACTCGCCCGACGCAACCTCGTGCTCGACGTCCTGGTTTCACCCGGGGATTTGCACCAGGTTGCCGGACTGGCGGAGGCCGTTCCGGACCTGCGGTTGGTGGTGGATCATTGCGCCAACGTGCGCGTGGATGGCGCGGCACCCCCGCGGGAATGGCTGTCAGGGTTGGACGCCTGCGCCCGAAACCCGGGGATCCATCTCAAGGTCTCCGGCTTGGTGGAAGGCACAGGGCGAAACGACGGGACGGCGCGGGCGGATCCGGCGCTTTACCGTCCGGTCCTGGATGCCGTCTGGGAACGATTTGGTCCGGACCGTGTCCTCTTTGGATCCAATTGGCCGGTGAGCTCGATGTTTGCGCCTTTGACCACCGTGCACCAAATCGCCGGGGCCGATGCGATCACCCGGGGCGAGAACGCGGCGCAACGGTTTTTCCACCGCAATGCGATCCGGGTGTACCAACTCCGACCACGAACCCTTTGAAGGTCCCCTCAGGAAAGGTCGCGGGCACTCCATCGCACCACTCGACGGTTCCCTTCCGTCGGATCCCGGGCTGGTGGACCCGCGGGCGGAGGTGGTCCCAAGCCTTGGGTCCCAGGCCTTGGGTGTCAGGCCTTGGGTGTCAGTTTCAGGACCGCTTCCCGCATTTCTTTGCCGGGCTTGAATTTGACCACGGCCCGCGGCGGGATCGGAACATCCCGAGCCGGGGAATTGGGATTTCGCCCGATGCGGGCCTTCCGAACCTTGACTTCAAACACTCCGAAATTGCGCAGTTCAATCGTCTCGCCCTTCGCGAGTGCCTCCGAGATGTGGTCCAATGTCCGTTGAACGACATCAAGCACCTGCTCCTGGATGAGACCGGTCTCGGAGGAGATCCGAACGACTAGGTCACGCTTGGTCATGGCTTTAGCTGGCTGAGGTTAAGGGGATTGCTCCGACACGGATCAAACGTGTGTCCCCTATGCAGGTCAAGTCATGACTCCGCAAGTTTGCGAAACATTTGGTGGACCGCCCGATCCGTCCAAAGGTTACCAAAGCCGCGAAACCAAGCCGACCACGGCGCCAGCTTACGATTCGACCGCGCTCAACTCGACGGGCTCGACACTGACGCCCAGCCGCTTGAGCCATTTTACGGCGGACTCGATGTCCGCCGGGCGACCATCGACTTCCAAGCACACGATGCCGACCTCGTCGGTGACGCTCGCTTGCCGGATGTTGGTCATCAGCGGGAATTTGTGGCCCAATTCCCAGATGACCGGCGCCTTGATCTGACCGGGAGGATAGGTCAGCCAGAAACGGCGTTGGATCCGCGGTCCACGGGTGCCGGTGCCAGCCGTGGATGCCTTGGCGCCAGCCGCAGATGCCTTGGCGCCAGCCGCGGATGCCTTGGCGCCGGCTGGAGGTGCCTTGGTGCGGACGGCAGTCCCGGGCGGGTTGGATTTTCGGGAGGCCATGGGATCCTTCAACCGCCGGCGATCGCCGGGATGATGCTGACTTCGTCCCCGGCTTTCAGCGGCGTGTCCGAATTCTGGAGGAATCGGATATCCTCCTCGTTCACGTAGACATTGACGAAACGTCGTACATTGCCGGCCTCATCCACGAGGCGTTCCCGGATCCCCGGGAAACGGTGCTGCAATTCGCCGATGGCGGAACCGACGGTGCCGATGGCCACCTCGACCAATTCCTGGTCGTTCGTGAGCTTCCGCAGCGGCGTGGGGATGCGAACCTTGACTGTCATGTCGATGGTGCGTCCAACGTGCCAGCTTTCAGCCCCATCATGCAAGCGCCGAACCCGCCATGAACCCGTCACGGATTTGCCAGACTCGGTGGCATCGCCCATCTTGCCCTCCGGGTGGCGGCTGTCGGTCGGGGAAATATCGGTTCGTTCCAATGAAACATCTCCGACTGCTTCTGGCCCTGCTCTCCCTCACCACCCTGTCACCCGTCCACGCCGCCCGGTGGCTCAACCGACGTCACCCCGCCAAGCCGGCTCCCCGCACCGTCATCCAAACCGCGGCGCCGCCCCCGCAAACAGTCGTGGTCACCCAGGATCCCACCGCCGCCAAGGAAGCCGCCGAGGCCCAACGGGCCGCCGCGGCCAGTGTCGCCAGCCAACAGGATCAGCTGAATCGGGAACACTCCATCGGTGCGGACCAGAGGGTGGTTGAGCATCTCCGTCAGCGGATGGAGGACGGTTCGGCCGATGCACCTTTCGAACTCGCCCAACGGCACGAGTCAGGCCAGGGGGTGACCAAGGATCCCGCGGAAGCCCGAAGACTTTACGAACTCTCCGCCCAACGCGGAAACGAGGACGCCAAACGGTGGATCACCCGCCACCCCAAGAACGCGGGCGCGACCGCGACCCCCGCGGACTCCAAGCCGGCACCGGCCGACCGCTAGCCGGCTGTCCCGGGACAAAACGGCATCGGCGTGGAAATGCACTGGGTTCCGCTGGCTTCGCCGCCCCGGACCTTGACGCTGCCGCTCGCGTTCGCTTCCCTGACGCGTCTTTGGAAGAATTGTTGAACTTGAAAATCTGAACATGACCACGATTGCTGCGATCCAGGCGCGCGAAATCCTTGATTCGCGCGGCAACCCGACCGTTGAGGTCGACGTCCATCTCAGCGGCGGCTCCCTCGGCCGGGCCGCGGTGCCCTCGGGCGCGAGCACCGGCGAACACGAGGCCATCGAACTGCGTGACGGCGACAAGAAACGCTATCTCGGAAAGGGGGTCTCGAAGGCCGTCAAGAATGTCACCGACAAGATCTCCCCGGTCCTGATCGGCTTGGATGCGACCGAACAGGTGAAGATCGACGCCCTGATGATCGAACTCGACGGCACCGAGACCAAGTCGAAGCTCGGGGCGAATGCGATCCTGGCGGTTTCGCTGGCCACTGCCAAAGCCGCGTCCAACGCCTTGGGACAGCCGTTGTTCAAGTATCTCGGCGGACCCAACGCCAAGGTGCTCCCGGTCCCGATGGCCAACGTCATCAACGGCGGCGCCCATTCGGACGCCCCGATCGATTTCCAAG
>JANYCC010000437.1 GCA_025360495.1 Verrucomicrobiota bacterium
GCTGATTTTCACCGAGTCGGAGGTGGTCGAGCTCTGGCCCGTCGACCCGGATCCGGCGGAACATTGGCGGCGTTCGATTTACCTGCATCGGAAGCGCAACGTGCATTACCCGCTGTTCGATGCCTTCGATGCGCCCGATGCGCTGACACCCTGTCCGCAGCGGCCGGTGAGCACCCATGCCCCGCAGGCGCTGGTGATGATCAACGGACGGTTCGCGCAGCAGGCGGCCGGTGCGATGGCCCGTTCGCTGATGAAAGGTTCCCCGGACGACCGGGCGCGGATCCGGGAGGCGTACCTCCGTTGTTATGCCCGGACGCCCACGCCGGAGGAATTGGAACATACCCGCGATTTCGTGCGCCGGGATTCCCGACCGGAGTCCGATCGCTGGACCGATCTGGCCCTGGCGCTGATCAACAGCAATGAGTTCATCTATGTTCCCTGAACCTCCCCGCGGCCAACGTTGTGCGGGACCCGTTTCCGCCGGGGTCGGGGCGGGGGTCGGGACCTTTTCACGGCGACAGTTCCTGCAGACCGCCGGGCAGGGTTTTGGGGCATTGGCATTGGCCCAGATGCTCGCGGCGGACACCGGGGCTCCAGTGGGTTCGAATGAGGGAATCGGATTGCCACGCGGCGCACATTTTCCAGCGCGAGCCAAACGGTGCATCTTCCTTTTCATGGTCGGAGGTCCCAGCCAGATGGACCTGTTCGACCCCAAGCCGGCGCTCAATCGGCTGCATGGGCAAAGGCTTCCGGCGAGCTTTGGAACGATCAGCAGCCAGTTCTTGGAGAGCGATCCCCTGTGCCTGGGCAGCACCCGTCGTTGGGGTCGGTACGGTCAATCGGGAATGGAGATGTCAGATCTGATTCCCGGGATGCATCAGCACGCGGATAGGATCGCGTTGGTCCGATCCTGCGCGGTGGACAGCGTTGTCCATGCACCGGCCCATTATCAGATGAATTCGGGCCGGATGTTCATGGGGTATCCGAGCCTGGGGAGTTGGGTGACCTATGGATTGGGCAACGGCTCGGAGAACCTTCCGGCCTTCGTCGTGATGGCGCAACCGCAGGGCACGCCGGAAGGGGGCGCCCCGTGCTGGAGCCCGGGGTTCCTCCCGGCATCCCACCAGGGAACCCTGTTCCGACCCGGCCCCAACCCGATCGTCAACCTGGGTCCCGACGACCCGGGTTTCGACCGGGTCCGGCAGCGGCGGATGTTGGATTTCCTGCAGCAATTGAACCGGCGTCAGGCCCCGGCGGGAGACAGCGAACTCGAGGCCCGGATCGCCAGCTATGAACTGGCGTTCCGCATGCAGGCGGAGGCTCCGGAAGCGGTGGACCTGACGCAGGAGTCCGCGGAGACCCGGGCGCTTTATGGGTTGGATCATCCGCGCACCGCTGAATTCGCCACCCGTTGCCTGATCGCCCGTCGGCTCGTGGAACGGGGGGTGCGATTTGTGCAATTATATTCGGGGGGCGGACCGGTGGCGTGGCAGTGGGATGCCCACGATGATGTCAATGCCAACCACGAGAAGATGTGCGGGGCCACCGATCAACCGGTCGCGGCCCTGCTCACGGACCTGCAACGGCGCGGGTTGTTGGACGACACCCTGGTGATCTGGGGCGGCGAATTTGGCCGGACGCCGGTCAGCCAGAAGGGGAGCCGGGGCCGGGACCACAACGCGACCGGATTTTCGATGTGGTTTGCCGGAGGTGGGATCCGGCCCGGGACGATCCATGGTGCGACCGACGAGATCGGCCTGCATGCGGTCGAAGGTCGGGCGCATGTCAACGACCTGCACGCCACCCTGCTGCATCTGATGGGGTTGGATCACACCCGGTTGACCTATCTGCATGGGGGGCGGGACGAACGGTTGACCGATGTCGGGGGTTCGGTGATCCGCCCGATCATTGGTTGAGGGCGCATCCGGGCATCGTGGGAAGCCGGGCCATGGGAGAAGTGGGACGGGTAGGAAAACCCGCCCTCCCAGGGCGGTCGCGGCAGCTCCGGGGGGGCGGGTTTTCCTACTCGCCTTCCTACGATGCCCGGATGCGCCCCTTGGTTGAGAGTCCTCAATTTCCCGATTTACTCCCCGGGCGCGGATGTTACGTTCATGCCACGTAGTGGTCACTATGGGTAATGAACCGGAACAGCGACGCGAAGCGCACGCGTTGCTGCAGAACACCACCCTGTACCGGGAATTTCTCGCCGAACGCGAGGAGATCCTCCGGCACAAGTGGATCGAGTCGGAGAAGGCGGGCCGGGATATCGGGTTCGACGCCGCCTTGATCGACTGGGTCACCAAGCACCGTGCGGGCTGGCGTCGCGCTCGTCAACCGGCCCTGGTGCGGACTGCATGACGGACTGCATGATTGAAATGCATGCCTGATGGAAGTGCCTGATGGAATCTGTTCGCCGAGACACTGGCGGTGGACAGTTGAAAATTGAACCCGTTCGAAAACCGGCCCGGCCTGGGCCGGTTTTTTTGCGGGCCCCCTGAACCCTCCCCGGGACTTTGACTTTGACCATGACCCTGACTTGGAATCGCAAGCACCTGCTGGATCTGCAGTCGCTCTCCGCCTGGGAACTGACGCTCCTCCTCGACACCGCCCGGAAATTCAAACGGGTGGGTGAACGCGACGTCAAAAAGGTTTCCGCACTGCGCGGCAAGACCGTGGTCAACCTGTTCGTCGAACCCAGCACCCGGACCCGGATCAGTTTTGAACTCGCCGCCTTGCGTCTCAGTGCCGACGTCATCAATTTTTCGGCCGAGGCGTCCTCGTTGCGGAAGGGGGAGACGTTGCGGGACACGGTGCGGAACCTGGAGGCCCTGAACGCCGACTTCCTCATCATGCGCCATGGAGCCAGTGGTGCGCCTCATTTTCTGGCGCGGTTCGCCCGGGCCCACGTGGTCAATGCAGGGGATGGTGCGCATGAGCATCCCACCCAGGGCTTGCTCGACGTGTTCACCATCCGGGAACGCAAGGGTTCGGTGGCCGGGCTGAAGGTGACCATCCTGGGGGACATCCTGTATAGCCGGGTGGCGCGGTCGAATATCTGGGCGCTGCAGAAACTGGGGGCCCAGGTGACCCTGTGCGGCCCGCCCACGCTGGTGCCGCGGGTGTTTGAACAGTTGGGCTGTCGCGTGGTGTGGAACGTCGAGGAGGCGATCCGGGATGCGGATGTCGTCAACCTGTTGCGGATCCAGCACGAACGCCAGCGCAAGACCATGTTCCCGAGCACCGGGGAGTATGCCTCGCTGTTCGGATTGAATCAGGCCCGGCTCCGGTTGTTGAAGCCCGATGCCTTGATCATGCATCCCGGACCCATCAACCGCGGGGTGGAGATCGAGAGCGAGATCGCCGATGGCAACCAGTCGGTGATCCTGGAACAGGTGACCAATGGGTTGGCGGTGCGGATGGCCGTTTTGTACCTCATCAGCGGAGGCGATCCGGCGGTCGAGGGCGATCGCTTCGGGGATGCCGTGGCGGGCTGATCCATCATTCGTCGAGCAGTTGGTGCAGGGTTGCGGAATAGCCGCCGGCGATGGTCAGGATCTGGAACACGACCCAGAGCGAGATGAGTCCGTAAAAAATCCGGGGGGCCCACAGGCTGGCCAGGCGGAGTTTCCGGAATCCCTCCTCCTCATGGTGTCGGGTGAGCCAGCGGAGTTGCTCCTCCAGCTTCCCGGAAATCTCACCGGACGCATACATGCTGGAGAACAGGTCGGGAAAGACCCCACTGGCGAAGACCAATTCCGAGGGGGTGTGCCCGCTTTCGAGGAAGGGGGGCCAACCGGAAACGGTCCGCCGGATCAAGGGGGATCCGCTCGCCGCCGCCGCGGTGGGCCATGCCTCGGTGACCAGGATGCCCGCCTGCAATTGGGCCCCCAAGGCGCCGGCCAATCGCGACAGGGCGATATCCGTGCGGGCGGATCCCAGGACCGGAACCCGGATCAGGACGCGTTCGATCAGGGTCCGCCAGCGTTCGCCCCGGTTGCGTCGGAGCGCCCAAAGGACCATGGCGACCCCGCCGCCGACCAGGACGATG
>JANYCC010000459.1 GCA_025360495.1 Verrucomicrobiota bacterium
GCCATCGTGAACGCGAGCACCGGTTTGCTGCCGAGCCGGTCCAGTCGCGGTCCGGCGATCCAATAGGACGCCAGCCCGCCGACGAAGGCGAGGGACATGACCAGCAGCGCGCCCCGTTCGGAATAGCCGGCGCCGATTTTCAGGTAGGAGACGATGAAGGTGGTGAGGCCCCCGTACGCAATCGACCAGACGATGTTGAATTGGAGGAGCCGACGGAAAGGATCCAGACGTGCGAGTTGAAGCCACGGGACCGGTCCGACCCCGGCGTCGTCGCCCGAGGGGACGGGGACATCGGGCATGCGGCGGAGGAACTGGAGGCTGCAGAAACCGGCGAGGGCGCTGAAGAGGAAGACGGCGCTGAAATGGGTGGGATCGGAGTCGGACCCCAGCATCAGGGCGGCGAGGACGAAGGCGATGGCGCTGGCGGCACTGGTGCAGAGTTGGTCGTTGGTGAGGTAATGGCCGCGGACGGCGGCAGGCACGAGGTGGGTGATCCAGGGCAGCCACGCGCAACTGGAGAGGCCGCGGGACACGTTGAACGCGAACAGCAGGGCGATCATCAGGGCCAGCCTTGAGCCGGCATTGAGCCACGCCCCGGTGAACGGGACCGCCGCCATGAGAAAGATGAAGGAAACCCGGATGGACCAACCTCCGAGAACGAAGCGCTTGTAGCCGACCCGGGGGATGAATTGGGCGGCAGGGATTTGGGCGATGGTCAGGAGAGGCATCATGCCGGCCACCAGGCCGAGGACGGTTTCCGAAGCGCCGAGTGACTTGGCGTATAGGACCATGGGCCCGGCGAGCACCATCTGGAAGGACAGGGCATTGAACACGGCGAACCAATAGGCGTGCGCGATGCCCACTGGGAGGCGGTTGGGAGTGAGGCCGTCCACCCTTCGAGCGTGGGGGAAATCGGGCGGGGTGTTAAGTGAAGTTAAGTGAAGTTCCAATTATGCAGCCCGGTCGGCCGGCGGGAGTTGCGCCCGGGGACCCGCCCTCGCAGTGTGGCGCCGGTGCAACGGCCCATCGTCATAGTTTCCCCGATGCTGCCCCCGCTCCGGGGCGGCCTGGCAGACCACACGTTCGAACTCGCGCGACACCTCGCCCAAGTGGTGCCGGTGTCAGTGCTGACCTCGCGCGACGTCTATACCGATGCGCCCTTCCCGGTGCGGGCGGCGGTGCACAATTGGGAGGACACGGCGGAACTGGTCCAGGAATTGTCAGCGACACCCCGGGATGCCCTGCTGGTGTGGCAATATGTGCCCCACATGTACGGCCGGGGCGGCGTGAACCGGCAGTTGGCACGCCTGTGGAGAGCATTGGAAGACGAGGGTCGGAGCCAGGTGATCCTCGCCCACGAGATTGAGGCGCCGTGGGGGAATCGCCCCAATCATTGGTGGTATGCCTGGAATCACCGCCGGCAGTGGCGTGCGGCCCTGCGCGTGGCGGACCTGTTGCCGATCTCAACCGAAGCCTGGGTCTTGGATTGGCAACGACGCGAACCGGCCCGGGCCGCCAAAATGTTCACCCTCGCCTCCCCCACCAGCATCGAACCGGCGCCGGTCCCGGACGATCACCGGGAAATCTGGCGGAAAGAACAAGGCCTGCCTCCCACCGCCCGGATTCTCCTCTGGTGGGGGTCGGTGAGCGGACATAAACAGTTGGGATGGGTGCTGGAAGCATGGGAGACGGCTTGTCGCCGCCTCGGTCCGGTGGCCCTGTGCATCGCCGGCGCCAACCCAGCCCTTCCCATTCCCGGCGCCCTGCGGCCATGGGCCAAGATCCTCGGCTATCTCAAGCCCCGGGAAGTCTCCCGATGCCTTCACGCGGCCGACCTGATCGCCCTGCCGTTCATTGACGGTGCATCGGAGCGGCGGACAACTCTGATGGCCGGGTTGGCCCACGGAATTCCCACCGTCACGACGTCCGGACATAATACCGGTCCGACCCTTCGCCAGGCGAATTGGCTGGTGACGAGCCCGGTGGCGTCTCGCGAGGCGTTCGTTGAGAACGTCGTCGCCCTGCTCGCCGATGAATCCCGGCGGCGCACGGTGGGGGCCGCGGGCCGGGCGCAGCACGATGCC
>JANYCC010000470.1 GCA_025360495.1 Verrucomicrobiota bacterium
CGAGGCTCCGCCCGAGCCGCCCACAACGACGATGCCTCCTTCATGGCAACAGCGCCCCCACGCCATTGGAATTGATCGCCATGCCCCGCGCACCCGCCGGAACCGCGGTGTGGGTTTCGTGTCCACCCGGCCACCGGACAAAAACGCCGGACGGCGCCTGGCCACCGGTGCCAAGGACCATCGTCCCGCTCGCACAACTCCAATACCCGCCGCCGAGACTCACGGTCCGGGCCGGTCCCATCCGCCCCCCGAATTCCAACCGCACCACGGAGCCGGCGGCGGTCGGATTGCCCCCGGGACCGTCCAACCGAACCCGCAGCCCGGGAAGGGCCGTCTCGTTCCGGAACAACCGCAGTGGCGCGCCATTCTGGGCCACCGCGAGATCGACCCGCCCGTCGCCATCATAATCCGCCACCGCCGCGCCCCGGGCCTCGCCATGCACCAACACGCCCGACTCCTGGCCCGGCACCGAGCGGAATCCACCGTGACCATCGCCCGCCAACAACACCCCGCGCCCCGCATCCTGACGGGCCTCCTCCGAATGAACGGGGAAGAAGTTCTGACCCAGGAACACATCCTCGAATCCGTCGCCATTGAAATCCGCGACCGCGATCCCGAACACCGGCGAAAACTGGGCCTCGATCGGGAGTTCATGCGCCTCGAAATGATCGCCCCGGTTCAGGAAGACCGTCGATGCCAGCCAATGGACGGAAACCACGGGGTTGGTCGTCAATGCCATCCCATAAATACCGGCCATCGTCGCCGCGCCATATTTCCCGTGCGTTCCGAACTTCTCCTTTATAAAAGGCATCGCCGCGACCACCGAATCCTGTTTCCGCACCGGCAATTCCATCCCCCCCGGTCCTTGATAACCCTCGATGACATCGATCGTCCCGTTGCCATCAAAATCCCCATAATGACAGGTCAGGGGCAACGCATTCGTCCGCGCCCCGAGGAATTGGTTCCGGCCCCAGTTTCCCGCGATCAGATCCAGGCGTCCGTCCCCGTCAAAATCCCCGGCGGCGATGCTGTTCCACCATCCGGTATATGAGGCCAGGCCGAGAGCCGCGGTCACCTCGACCCATTCATCCTTCACCAGCCTGAGCACCCGGATCGGCCCCCATTCACAGGCCGCCACCAATTCCGCGCGCCCGTCCCCGTCCAGGTCCGCAAACAGGGCGTCGCTCACCATCCCGAATCGTTCCAACCGTCGCCAGGGCGCCAATTTGCCACCAGTCGGCTTCACGAACAGGGATGCCGCCGGCGTCGGATAGGCCCCCGGCACCGCCCGGCCCCCGATGAAGATCTTGAGGGATCCGTCACCTTCCGGATCTCCCGCTGTCAGGGGCCCGACGGTGAGACCCGAGCCCATCACCGCCTCGCCGCTGGCCTTGCGGGTGAGATCGAAAATCCGCAGGCAACCACCGTTGGTCAGGCCGTCCTCATAATTGCAGGAACCCGCAATCACCATGGTCCCAAACGGCAGCAATGTGGTGAGATCCCGGCCGGCAGGCTTGTGAAAAGGCGCGTCGATCGATCGTCGGAATCCGCCCATCCCATCGTTCAACAGAACCCCCGCCAACCCGCCCAGACCCGTGCCCACGATCAGGTCGTCACGCCCGTCATGGTCGAGATCCATCCACGTCACACCGGGCCCCAGTTGCGAAAGGTTCCGCGGAAGCAACGGTTGCCGTCCGAAATCATCGAATGCGGTCTCCACCGGGGTATAGGACGCCCGTTCGGAAACGTCCGCGAACCAGGTGCGTGCCGACGCCACAGCCGGAGCGGGCTCGGGAACCGCACCCGCCGGCTCCGCAACTTCGCACACGCCACCTGGTGCCACGTTGGTGACCACGCTCCGCCGTCCCGAACGCCATTCCACCTCGACCGTCATCGCCGTCGCGTTCCCTGCGGCAAACACCCGCATGGCGTCGTCCCCGGACAGGTAACGCCCACCGGAAATCATCTCCTGGGTCTGCACCACCGGCCCGCCGCTCACCCGGAGCCGAGCGCCGATCCCGCGAGTGTTGGGCGTCTGCCCCCGCAATCGCACGGGCAGACGCGGTGCCGTGGCATCGTTCCTATATAATGTCGGGGCGGCGTTCAGGTTGTTCACCACCAGGTCGAGGTCCCCGTCGCCGTCCAGGTCCGCCGCAGCCATCCCGATGCCGACCTCCTCGACGGCGAAATTCCACTCGCGTGAGACGTCGGTGAAGCTGAGGTCACCGTTGTTTCGGAACGCGGCATGCGGCGCGTTGAAACGCCGGAACATCCGCCGCAACCCGAGTTGCTCGCGGGGCGACATCCGCCGCTGGGCCTTCAACCGTTCGGCCTCGTCGCTCAGGTCGATATCCATCATGTCCATCTCGTGGCCATTGGAAACGAGCAGGTCCTCATAGCCGTCGAGATCCACGTCCAGGAAGATCGGGGTCCACGACCATTCGCTGGCGCTCACCCCGGCGAGACGGCCGATCTCGGCGAAGGAACCGTCGCCCCGACCCCGAAACAGGGTGTTGTGGGAGAACTGGGGCCGGTCTTCGAACACGCCCGGTTGACTGGTGCTCGGAGGCAGGCCGGCGACCTGGATGTTCCGAAGTCGATGATCGCGGCTGAGCATGTCCACCACGACAAAATCCAGCACCCCGTCGCGGTCGATGTCGGCGGCGTCGATGCCCATGGAAAAGGCACTGGTGTTGCGCAAGGCCAGCAGGGACGCCGCCCGGAATCGCAAGGGCCCGCCCGGCACCGTCGTGTTGATCCAGAAACGATCGGGCGCCTCGAAGTCATTGCAGACATAGATGTCGGGTCGCCCATCCCCGGTGAAATCCCGGATCATCACGCTCAAGCCCCATTCGAAGAGTGGCCCGGTCAACGGGCGGTCGTCCTCATCCCGGAACGTCCCGTCGCCCCAGTTGACCGCCCGGAACTTCCAGCCGCCATCATTCAGGTAGACCGCGTCCGGTTCCCCGTTTTCCCGCACGCCGGTGGAAGAGGCCGTGAACCGTCCCACCAGATCCTCTTCGGTCGTGGGTCGCCCGTTATACGCCGCCACCCGGGTCCGTCCCCCTTCGTCCCGCATGGAGAATCGTCCGCCGGGTTCGTCCCGCACCGTCACGCCCCGATAATTGGCGACATAAAGATCGAGGTCGCCATCTCCGTCGAGATCCGCCACGGCGAGGCTCATGCCGGC
>JANYCC010000014.1 GCA_025360495.1 Verrucomicrobiota bacterium
CCAGTAATCAGTGTCCCTTGTTCACCGGCCGCCGACCTCTGACGACTGACGACTGACGACTGACGACTGACGACTGACCCCTGACTCCTGACCACTGATCACAGCCCCCTCACTCGCCACTCCCTACTGGCCAGAGGCGAAACTTGGAGCATGTTGTGAAAAGTGAGCCTGTTCCCGTCCAACGGTGACCGGCGCTCGGCCTTTTCATTGATCGAGCTGCTGGTGGTGATCGCCATCATCGCGATTCTCGCCGGTCTGCTGCTGCCGGCGCTGAGCCGGGCACGACAGGAGGCCCTGACCGCCAGTTGTCGCAACAATCTCCATCAATTCGGGATCGCGCTCCAGACTTACGCCACGGAACACAACGACTCCCTGCCGCCCAACAATTACGTCTACGATGTGGCAGACAAAGATCGGGCCATCGAAACCCTCGCCTCTTGGGCACCCGATATCGCCCCGTTCGACCAGACCACCACCAATCTTCAGGCCAGTGTCCTTTGGCCTTACCTCGGCACCCTGAAGGTCTTCCGGTGTCCGGCGGACCGCAGCCACGCCCTGCTCACGAACGGCACCCCCACCGCGCTGCCGCGAGCCCGGAGTTACAACCTGAGCGAATCAATCAATTGCGATGCGCCGGGACTGCCGAACTATAAGAAATTCACCTCGATCGGCCCGCCCGGCCCGGCGGCCCTGTTCACGTTCATCGACACCCACGAAGACGCCATTTTCGACAGCGTGTTTGGCGTCCCGCTTCCCGGCAGCGGCTACGACGACTACTGGTTCGACATCCCCGCCGGACGCCATGGGCAGGCGGCCTGTCTTGGATTCGCCGACAGCCACGTCGAGCGATGGCGCTGGAAACACCCGAAATCCGGGGCCCAATTCTTCACGCTCGCCTCCAACAAGCTCGACCGGGCCGACCTCCAGCGACTCCAGGATTCCATCCGGACCGAGCCCTGAGGGAGAGACGGATGAAGGATGAAGGATGAAGGATGAAGGAGGAGGGAGGAGGGATGAGGGGATTGTCGAGGCCCGCTCCGTTCCGGTTCCCAACCTCCAGTCGGTAGTCCTTCATCCGTCAACCTTCATCCTTCATCCTTCATCCCTCGCCCCTGTCCTCTCTTGCCCCTTTTCGGGCGTCCGGGCATCTTCGGTCATGGCAGCGGTGCACCCCCTCAATGATGTCGACGCCCGGTTTTACCAGACCGCGGACGAGTTCTTCCCCTCCCATGGATCGCTCGCCCTGACCTACGACGACGTCACCCTCGCCACCCTCTATTCCGACGTCCTTCCCCGCGACGCCCAACTGGACACCCGCCTGGCCGAGGGGCTCGAACTCCATGTCCCGATCGTCTCTGCCGACATGGACACGGTCACCGAGTCGCGGTTGGCGATCGCCATGGCCCTGAATGGCGGGCTCGGCCTGATCCATTACAACATGACCGAGAAGGATCAGCTCCGCGAGGTCAGCCGCGTGAAGAACCATGTCCACGGCCTGATCCAGGAACCGATCAAGGTCGCCCCGGACCAGTTCATCGGCGACGTGGTCCAGATGATCGAGGAAAAGCGGTTTGCGTTTGCGACCTTCCCGGTGGTTGACAGTGCGGGTCAGCTCCTCGGCCTGTTGCCGGGACACGTCGTCAAACCCCGTTACGCCCGCCGCAAGGTCTCCGAAGCCCTCACCCCCCGCAGCCAGGTCAAGACCATCTCCGTGCGCGAACTCGGGTCGGATCCCATCGCCCGGGCCGACCGTTTTTTCACGGACAATCCCGGCATCCACAAGCTGCTCGTGGTGGACGACTCGGACCGGCTCCACGGACTTTTCACCCTGAGCGATATCGAGCGCATCACCCAGGAACGCAGCGCCCAGGTGAAGCCGGCGCGCGACGCCCAGTTCCGCCTGTTGTGCGGGGCCGCGATCTCCACCACCCGCACGGCCGACGGCGCCATCGACCGGGACCGGGTGCTCGCCCACGTCGGGGCCCTGGTCGAGCGCGGGGTGGATGCGATCGCGGTCTCGACGGCGCACGGTCACAGCCGGGGAGTGGGCGAGATCGTGCGGATGGTGCGGGACGGCTTCCCGAAGCTGGCCCTCATCGCCGGGAACGTCACCAGCGGCGCGGGCGTTGAGTACCTTGCCGATTGCGGGGCCAGCGTGGTGAAGATCGGCCAGGGCCCGGGTTCCATCTGCACGACCCGCATCGTTGCCGGCGTCGGCATCCCCCAGTTCACCGCACTTTATGTCGCCTCCCGCGCGGCCGCCCGATGCGGCGTCACCCTGCTCGCCGACGGTGGGATCACCAAATCGGGCGACATCGTGAAGGCATTGACCCTCGCGCATGGCGTGGTCTGTGGCGGCCTGTTCGCCGGTTGCCCGGAGGCGCCCGGACAGATCATCGAGATCAACGGCAAATTATATAAACAATACCGCGGCATGGGCAGCCAGGCGGCGATGAAGGCCGGATCCGCCGCGCGCTATGGCCACTCGCCCGACACCACCCGCAAAGTCGCGGCCGAAGGGGTGGAGGCGTTGAAAGAGGTCTCCGGCACGATCGATTCGGTGCTCCTGCAACTGGTCGGCGGCATCCGTTCCGGCCTGGGCTATGTCGGCGCCCCCGACCTCGCCGGACTCCGCTCCCGCGCCCGCTATATCCGCGTCAGCCCGGCCGGACAGCGCGAAGCCGCGCCCCATGACATCATTGAGGTGAAGGCGACCAACCCGTCGCACTGACGCACCCCATGTCGAACGAGGGTCTGATCGCGGATCTTGAAAGCCTCCTGCCCGCCGCGCTCGGTCACCTGCGCACCTGGGTCGGGGTCAACAGTTGGACCTTCAATCCCTCCGGTGTGGATGAAGTCGGTCGCCTGACAGCCGAAGCCTTCGCACCCCTGGGTTTCACGGCGGAAACCGTGCCCTCGACCGAACCGCAATTCGGCCACCATTTGGTGCTCACCCGGCGGGGCACCGGGTCGGCATCGGTGTTGTTGGTGTCCCACCTCGACACCGTGTTCCCCCCGGAGGAGGAGGCCCGGAACCATTTTCAATGGCGGCCCGAGGGTGACCGCATCTATGGGCCCGGCACCCATGATATCAAGGGTGGCACGGCCGTCGCCTGGCTTACCTTGGAGGGATTGAAGCGTCACGCCCCCGAGGTCTGGGATCGGACGACGTGGCACCTGTGTCTCAATTCCTCCGAGGAAGTGTTGTCGGCGGATTTTGCGGAAGTCTGCGGTCGGCGGATCGGGGCCGGCACGCGGGCGGCGCTGGTGTTTGAGGCGGAGGGAAGGCGGCCGGGAATCAGGCGCCTGGTGGTGGCGCGCAAGGGGCGGGGGGCGTGGCACGTGCGCGTGGCGGGCCGGGGCGCGCACGCGGGCGTGGCCCATGCTCAGGGGGCCAATGCCTTGGTCCAACTGGCCCGCAGTGTCCAGAAGATTGCCGGCTTCACCGATTATGACCGCGACCTGACCTTCAATGTCGGCACCGTTCGCGGAGGCAGTGGCCTGAATCGCGTTCCGGAAACGGCGGAGGCGGAGGGCGAATTCCGTGCCTTCACGCCCGAGGCCTATGGATGGGGGCGCCGACAATTGCTGGATCTCGCCGGTCCGGGCGACGTTGTCAGCACGACCGATGGTTTCGCGTGCCGGATCACCGTCGACATCACCTCGGAAACCCCGCCCTGGCCGCGCAATCCGGGGACCGACGCCCTGTTAGCGGTGTGGGCGGATGCGGCCGCCGGGTTGGGGCAGATTGTGGAGGCCGAAAGCCGCGGTGGGCTGAGTGATGGCAACCAACTTTGGGATGTCGTGCCCACCCTGGACGGGCTCGGGCCCGCCGGCGACCACGACCATTGTTCCGAGCGCAGTGACGACGGCCTGAAACTCCCGGAATACGTGGACCGCACGTCGTTCGTCCCGAAGGCCGCGCTCAATGTGCGGGCTTTGGAACAGTTGCTCGCCTGATCACAGCAAGCCCGTCCTATAATCTTCCCCGGCCTGCCCGGATGCTGCGCGTCGACCTCGATCCAACCTGATCCCGTCACCGCGATTTCCCATGGCTTTTTGAATGACCCCATCGAACCTGCCCCTGCGGGCGGTGATCATCGACGCTGACGCCCCTTCCCGCCGGCAGGTTGCGGAGTGGCTGAGTGCGCAGGACGGCGTGGCCTTGGTTGGCGAAGCGGCAACCGGTCGGGCGGCAATCACCCTGATCCGGCGCCACCGACCCCAAGTGGCGTTCCTGAATCCGGATTTGGAAGGGGGGGACGGGTTTGAAGTGTTGCGTTCCTTTCCCGCCGCCGAACGTCCGCTCACGGTGCTGTTGTCCACCACCTCCGACTCCGCGTTGCAGGCATTTGAATTTGAAGCCGTTGATTTCCTGCTCCCACCTTATGTTTCGTCGCGGCTCACGGGTGCCCTGGAACGGGTTCGTCGGCGGCTCAACAACCCCGGTGCGCCGATCCACACCGGACCGCCCGACCGATTGTCCGTGCGGATCAGCGGGCGGATCCTGCTGCTGCCGCACCGGGACATCCGGTTCCTCCGGGCGCGCAACCTGAAGACGGAAATCCGCGCCTCCAGCAGCCTTCACTTGGTCAACCATCCCCTCCACGAACTCGCGGTCAAACTGCCGGGTGGCCGCTTTCTCCGGATTCATCGCTCCACCGTCGTGAACCTCGATCACGTGACCCAGATCCGTCCCAAGGCGCACGGGGACGGCGCGGTGGTGCTGGACGACGGCACCGAGATTGCCTTCTCCCGCACCCGGCGCCGGGCCTTGCTCGAGGAATTGATGCGACTCCACGGGCCCGCCAGCATTGGTGGTTTTGGAGTTTGAGGTGGTTGACCGGATCCGGCGGCGAAGTCAGAACCTGAACAGGAGGCAGCAGAGATCGCAGAGGTTCGTCTCTCTGCTACCTCTGCTCTCTCCTGTTCCAATTCCGCCGAGTGAGGTTGCTTCGAATTGATGGACGGTGAGGAGAGGAGAGGGAGTACCATGAAACCCATCATCAAAGAGATCCCCTCCAAGACCCGCCGCAAGTTCGACGACACCTTCAAACGGGAGGCTGTGAACAACTGGCTCACCAG
>JANYCC010000016.1 GCA_025360495.1 Verrucomicrobiota bacterium
GGAGGCGGTGATCGAGGAGGTCAAGAAATCCAAGCCAGTGCGCTTCCGCACGGTAACCAAGGCTGATCGGCTGATTTGAATGACCCTCACCGAATCCACCGTCCCGCGGACGCGGGACGCCGCCTTCCGATTTGAAAGGAGGATGAACCCATGAGCAAAAGCAAACCCACTCCCGGCGGTCGCGCCAAAAAGAGCACCGCAGTCTCCCTGGTTCGCTCTTCGGCGGCGGAATACCTGACCTTTGTGGCGGCCAGCGGCCAGGGTGGCGTCGAGACCGTTTACGCCGATGAAAATGTCTGGCTCACTCAAAAAATGATGGGGCTGCTCTACGATGTGGAGACCCAAACCATCAACTACCACCTCAAGAAGGTCTTTGCCGACCACGAGTTGCAGGAGGATGCAGTTATTCGAAATCTTCGAATAACTGCCGCCGACGGGAAATACTACGACACCCGGCACTACAACCTCGCCGCCATCATCGCCGTCGGCTACAAGGTGAACTCGGAACGCGCCGTCCAGTTCCGCAAACGGGCCTCCGGCATCATTGAGTCTTTTGAGTCTTTCACCATGAAGAGCTTTGCGATGGATGACGAGCGTCTGAAAAATGACGGCTCCATTCTCACCAGGAAATATTTTGAAGAGCAGTTGTAGCGCATCCGGGAAATCCGCCTGAGCGAGCGCAAATTCTACCAGAAAATCACCGACATCTACGCCACCTCGACCGATTACGATGTCACCGCCGTCGCCACCCAGGGTTTCTTCGCCACCGTGCAGAACAAGCTGCATTGGGCCATCCACGGACAGACGGCGGCAGAGGTCATCGTCTCCCGTGCCGAGGCCGGCAAGGAGCGCATGGGCCTCACCCCCTGGGGGGATGCGCCCAAAGGCAAAATCCAGAAGTTCGATGTCAGCGTGGCGAAAAACTACCTCACGGAAGACGAAATGGCGCAACTGCAACGCCTCGTCTCCGCCTACCTCGATGTGGCCGAAGACATGGCGCTGCGGCAGATTCCCATGGCCATGCAGGACTGGGAAACCCGCCTCAACCGCTTCATTGCGGCGACCGACCGGGAAATCTTGAAGGATGCTGGCAAAGTCACTGCCGAAATCGCCCAAGCCCACGCCGAAAGTGAATTTGAAAAATACCGCATCGTGCAGGATCGGCTGTTCGAGTCGGACTTTGACCGGATGTCCAAGGAGCTGCCGGAGAATGGGGACAAGCTGTGAGCCTGAACGAATCCATCGTCGAAGAGGCCGCCCTCGAATGGTTCGGAGAGCTGGGTTATGGAGTGGGGCACGGCCCGCATCTCGCGCCCGGTGAACCGGCGGCGGAACGGGAAGCTGCCGAAGCCGAAGAAACCGAAGCCGCCGAGAGCATGACCCTCACCGGATCTGTCGTCCCGTAGGCGGAAGCCAACCGTGCAGTGTCTCGTACTCGTGTTTCTCGTCCTCGGCCCTCGTCCTCGAATCGGGTCGTGGGCTTCGAGGACGAGACGAGACGCGAGGACGAGACACGAGGCACGAGTACGAGGGTCGACCTCATCGCCCCACGAGGAACGAACCCAATTCCAAAGGGATCGCCGGTTTTTCGTTGGGCAGTGGACGCGAAACGGGTTCGGATATGCCGGTCATGGCGCAAGACGAACTCTTCCGGCCCCCCGACCCGCCGGCTCCGGCCCCGGGTCCGGAGCCCGTCGCGGAATCGTTCCGCGCCGCTCCGCTCGCCGCCCGCCTCCGGCCCCGCACCCTCGACGAATACGCCGGCCAACAACACATCCTCGGCCCCGGTCAGCTCCTCCGTCGCGCCATCGAGGCCGATCGCGTCCAATCCCTCATCCTTTATGGCCCGCCCGGCACCGGGAAAACCTCGCTGGCACAGGTCATCGCCGCCCAGACCCGCGCCCGATTCGAACGGCTGAGCGGCGTGGAATCCAACGTGGCCGACCTGCGGCGCGTGTTGCAGGGCGCGGCGAATCGACGGCAAAACACCGGCCAATCCACCATCCTGTTCATCGACGAGATCCACCGCTTCAACAAGGCGCAGCAGGATGTCCTGTTGCCCGACGTCGAAAGCGGCGTGGTGCGGCTCATCGGCGCCACCACCCACAACCCGTTTTTCTTCGTCAATTCACCGCTCGTTTCCCGCTCGCAGATCTTCGAGTTGCGCCCGCTGGCGGAGTCGGACCTGCTGCTCCTGATGCGCCGGGCCCTGGCCGATGCGGAACGCGGGTTGGGTCATCTCCCCATCGAGGCCTCGGACGAGGCGCTCGCCCATCTGGCCCGGGTGTCGGACGGGGACGCGCGCAAGGCCTTGAATTCGCTCGAGATCGCAGCGCTCACCACGCCGCCGGGGGAGGACGGCCGCATCCGCATCGACCTCGTGGCGGCGGAGCAATCCATCCAAAAGAAGGCCGTGGTGTATGACGGCGACGGCGATGCGCATTACGACACCATCAGCGCCTTCATCAAGTCGATGCGGGGAGGGGATCCGGACGCGGCCCTGTACTGGCTCGCGAAGATGATCCATGCGGGCGAGGACCCGAGGTTCATCACGCGCCGGTTGCTGGT
Source organism: Verrucomicrobiota bacterium (assembly GCA_025360495.1). Lineage (GTDB taxonomy): Bacteria > Verrucomicrobiota > Verrucomicrobiia > Limisphaerales > UBA9464 > UBA6176. The sequence goes on from JANYCC010000016.1 coordinate 2,569, forward strand.
GCACGCCGCGGAGGACGTGGGTCTGGCGGACCCGATGGCGTTGGTGCTGGCCAATGCGGCCCATCAGGCGGCGGAGACCATCGGTTGGCCCGAGGCACGGATCCCGGTGGCGGAGGCGACGATCTATATCGCGACCGCACCCAAGAGCAATTCGGTGATCCTGGGGATTGATGCGGCACTGGAAGACGTCCGGAAAGGGCGCACGTTGGCCGTGCCGGAGCATCTGCGGGACGGGCATTATGCGGGGGCGAAGCGACTCGGGCATGGGGAGGGTTACGTGTATCCGCACGATCATCCGGATCATTTCGTGCCGCAGGATCATTTGGGTGCGGACCGCCGTTATTACGAACCGGGCGACCAGGGGACGGAGCGCAAGATCAAGGAGCGATTGGACCGATGGCGGGCATTGGCGGCGGAGGCCCGGGCGCGGTCGGGCGAAAGCGGGGGAAAACCGTGAGGGTCGAAGGCGTGGCCGGGGCGAAAAACGCGTTGCGGTCCGAGATGCGCCTTCGTTTGGCCGCGGTGGAGGCGGGGGTCCGGGCGCGGGAATCAGCCCGGGTGACAGCATTGATCGGTGGATCGGAGGTGTGGCTACGGGCGGGGACGGTGGGGTTGTTCGTGGCGCGATCGGACGAGATCGATACGGGCGATCTGTTGGAGTTGGCGTGGGCGTCGGGGAAGGGGGTGGTGGTGCCGGCATGGCGGGAAAAGGGGGATGCGTATCAATTCTGCGCGGTGGGTTCCCGGGCGGACCTGAGGCTCGGGGGACGGTTCGGAATCTTGGAGCCGGCGGCGGAATGTCGGGAGGTTCCGGCCGGGCGACTGGACTTTGTGGCGGTGCCCGGGCTAGCTTTCGACCCGCTGGGCCGGCGGTTGGGGCGTGGGAAGGGAATCTATGACCGCCTGCTGGCCGGCGTGAACGGGGTGACCTGCGGTGTGGGGTTCGGGTTTCAACTCGTGCCCCAGGTGCCGGTGGAACCCCATGACCTCACCTTGAACTTGGTGGTGACGGCGCTCGGCTGGTCTGGCCCGGCGGCGTCCCCTTGATACATGTTTACCGAAACGGTGGTGGCGTCGGTCCTGACCGGCGTCGCCTGCGTGGCTGCCTGCGGGGCTGCCGCCTGGGCCTTGTGGCGCCTGAAGGAAAAGGTGTTGGGGGCCGAGTTGGCGGCGCGGGAGAGGGAATCGGCCGAGCAATTGCGGCGCGATTCGGAGTCGGCGCGGCTGCGTTGGGAGGCCGGTTGCCGCGAAGAAATGGATCGGGACCGGGCCGCCGCCGCGACCCTCGCCGAGGAACAGCGTCGACGCGCCGCCGAGGCCGAACTGCGCCTCCATGAACGCGAGGCCATCGTCGGCCGCCAGTTGGACCGGTTCGCCCAGCAAGAATCCGAATTGCGGCAGCGATCCGAACTCCTGGACTCCACCCGGATCGCCTTGGAACGGGACCGGGAGGAATTGCGCCGGCTGACTTCCGAGCGCAAGGGCCAGTTGGAACAGGTGGCCCAACTCAACGCCCTCGAGGCCCGCACCCTGCTGCTCAAGGAAGTCGAACAGGACGCCAACCGTGACGCCGCGGACCTCACCCGTCACATCCTCGACAAAGCCCGCACCGGCACCGAGGACCAGGCCCGCCGCATCCTGGCGATCGCGATCCAGCGCTACGCCGGACGCCACACCTTCGAGACCAGCACGGCCACCGTCGCCCTGAATGGCGACGACATGAAGGGTCGGATCATCGGACGGGACGGTCGCAACATCCGCGCCTTTGAAGCCGCCACCGGGGTCACCGTCTTGGTGGATGACACGCCGAATGCCGTGGTTTTGTCGGCGTTTGACCCCGTGCGGCGCGAGGCGGCCCGGCAGGCGATGGAACGGCTCATCCTGGATGGGCGCATCCATCCGGCGCGGATCGAGGAAGTCGTCGCGGCCGTGAACCTGGAGATGGATGCCTTCATCCAGCGGATGGGCGAGGACGCGGTGTACAAGGCGGGTCAATCGCCGATGCATGCCGACGTGGTGCACCAGCTGGGTCGCCTGCATTTCCGTCACAGTTTCTCGCAGAATGTGCTCCAACACAGCCTGGAGGTGGCACATCTGTGCGGCCTGATGGCGTCCGAATTGGGCGAGGATGCCGTGACCGCCCGCCGCTCCGGTTTGCTGCACGACCTGGGCAAGGCGCTGTCGCACGAGATCGAGGGACCGCATGCGTTGGTGGGTGCGGATTTTCTCAAGCGATTGGGCGAGAATCCGGCCGTGGTCAACGCCGTCGCCTCGCATCACGACGAGGTTCCGCACGAGAACATCTTCGGCATCCTGGTGTCGGCGGCGGATGCGATCAGCGCGTCGCGGCCGGGGTCGCGGAGCGAGAGCATGACGACCTACCTCAAGCGTCTGGAGAACCTGGAGGAGATCGCGCTGGCATATCCGGGCGTGGAGAAGGCCTTTGCGGTGCAGGCCGGGCGGGAACTCCGGGTGGTGGTGCGTCCCGAGCAGATGGACGACCAGGGAAGCCTGAAACTGGCGCGGGAAATCGCGCGGCGGGTGGAGGAACAATTGCTTTACCCGGGCCAGATCCGGATCACGGTGATCCGGGAGACCCGGTGCGTGGAATTTGCCAAATGAGTAAAACGTCCGTCGCCACCCCTCCACCTCCCACCCCACGAAAGCTCCGCCTCGGCCTTCCCAAGGGTTCGTTGCAGGACGCGACCTTGGAAAAATTCGCCAAGGCCGGTTGGAACATCACCGTGTCCAGCCGCAGTTACGAACCCTACGTCGACGACGAGGAACTCCAGATCCGACTCATCCGGGCCCAGGAAATCGGCCG
>JANYCC010000037.1 GCA_025360495.1 Verrucomicrobiota bacterium
CTACCAAAACAGACCAGGCCTGTTGGGAACTTCGGATCGGGGCGAGGTTCCACCCGAGCCGCCCTGATGACATCCTTGTGGGCAGCGCCAAGATGCGCCCGAACATTGAACATTCGCGCGGGGGACATTCGTGTTGACACAGATCCGGAGCCAGTCATAAACAAAAAAGTACTCATCCAAACCAAACCTAAACGCACGGCCCTCCTGCCATCCAAGTTTGGTTCGCCGCCTGCCCGAAACTCATTTGCATGAATGGCGTGCGGTCCACCCGTTCTGACAGGCCTGTGGGCGATCATTGGGGTTCCGCGTATCAAAAGCTCGTACTTCCAGTCACGTTAGCGGGATCTGCTTTCTCTCTGGTCGAGTTACTGGTTGTCGTCGCGATTATTGCAATCCTCGCGGGCCTTTTGCTTCCGGCATTGGCTGCTGGCAGAAGACAGGCGTTGGCGGCGAATTGCGTGAGTAATTTTAAGCAACTGCAGATGGCTTGGTATTTGTATGGCGGTGACAACAACGATTGGCTGGTTCCGAACGATCCCTATTGGAATCGAGATGCAAGTTCGCAGTACCTGCCCACTTGGGGTGGAGGGCGGGTTTCTTACGGTGAACCACAAGGAACCAACAATTCAATGCTGGTGGGCGGGGATCTGGCTCAGCCCCGGGTAGGTCTGCTTGGGCGATACGTCACAACGGCGAAGCTTTTCCGATGCCCTGCGGACCGGTCCACCACTTTGCTCAATGATGGGAGGGCGTATCCCCGTAACCGGTCCTGTGCGATGAATGGATTCATCGGAACGCTGGCGGTTGTGGAGGGGCTCGATTGGGGTACGCCGCTCTTTTATCCCCACGTTTTGAAGGTGCATGACCTCGATTCCTTGCAGCGGTCTGAGCTGTTGGTGTGGTCCGATATCCATGAGGACTATATCAGCTCCTGTGCAATGAACATCCCCGATAATCAGTATGTCCAGGATTTCGAAGATGCTCCGGGCACACGCCATAACAAAGCGGCCGCCATCTCATTTGTAGACGGACACGTGGAACTGCATCGGTGGGTTGAGGCATTGACTCAACAGCCCGTAACTGGAAAGTTTAAAGGGGGTTACGTCACGGGTAGGAATCGGGATTGGCTATGGCTCCGGAGCCGCATGACAAGGGCGCCAAGTGATCAGTGGTGAAGTCTCTCCGTGGAGACTCGCCCCATTTGCCCGCGTTCGGATCCAATTCCCAGTCGGGCCGGTCTCGCTGCGGGGTCCCTTGCCGACCGAGGCCCGGTCGCCGCGTCACCGTCGATGGACCGCACGCCGCCACCGGGCCAGCGTCGTCCTAGTGCCAAGGCATTCCAGAGGAAGTGCTTCCATGGTGGAAGTTCTGGGGAAGTTCTCGGGCTGGCGTCCGCGGCCGGTGTTACGGTAGGGTGTCGCCATGCCTCAAGGCTTGGGTCCGCTCCCAACGGATAACCCTCCGGTTTTTCCGGCACGATCGGGTCTTTTGACGCCGCCACTTTCCAATGGCCACCTGTCGGCAGTGTCCCGATCCGGGCAAGGCCGGGCGCTGGAATTGCTGCGCCAGATGGTCACCGCCCGGCAATTGGATCGGATGGAAATGGAGTTGGTGAACCGCGGGGAGGCTTTCTTCCACGTGGGCGGGGCCGGACACGAGGCTTCCGCCGCCTTGGCCGCCCATTTGGGGCCCAAGGATTGGCTGCACCTGCATTACCGCGACAAGGCCCTGCTCCTGGCCCGGGGCATCCCAGTCGAACAGTTCTTCCACAGCCTGCTGTGCACCGCCTCCTCGCATTCCGCGGGACGCCAGATGAGTGCCCATCTCAGCGCGCCCGACCTGCATGTCCTCAGCCTGGTCGGCCCCGTGGGGAACAACGCCCTGCAAGCCGTGGGCGTCGCCCAGGAACTGGTGCGCCGGCGCACCCGCGAGGGAATCACGGGACCTTCGCCTCTCGTGGTTTGTGCGATCGGCGACGGCACCACCCAACAGGGCGAGGTTTTGGAAGCCATCGCGGAGGCCGTGCGATCGCGGTTACCCGTCCTGTTCCTGGTCGAGGACAACGGCCTGGCCATCTCGACCCAAACCGCGGGGCGCACTTTTTACGACACGCCTTCGGGACCCGCCGAAGAGTTTTGCGGGCTGTCGATCACCCGGATTGACGGTCGGGACGCACTCGGCGCCGACCGGACGTTTGGTGAATTGGTGCGGAGCGTTCGATCCGGGGCGGGGCCGGTGCTCACGGTCATGACGGTGGAACGTCTCACCCATCACACCAATGCCGATGATGAACGGGTTTACCGATCCGAGACCGAATTGGCCGGGGTTCGCGAGACGGCCGACCCGATCCGCGTGGTGATGGACCGGTTGCTGGCCGGGGGCGTGAGGCGCGCCGAGATCGAGGCGTTGGTGACCGACGTGCAGGAAACGGTGCGTGAAGCTGCGGCCCGGGCCCTCGCCGCGCCCAACCCGGAGGTGAACCGCGACGCCCGACCCCCATGGCGGGGTCCGACGACCGCGCCCATCCTGCCGGAGTCGTCGCAGGGTCCGGCCCGGACAATGTTGGAGGGGATGCGGGAGGTCTTGCGCCACGAGTTGGCCGCGGATCCGCGTGTGACCTTATACGGCGAGGATATCGAGGATCCGAAGGGGGACGTGTTTGGACTGACCCGGGGTTTGAGCCGGGCATTTCCGGGGCAGGTGGTCAACTCGGCGTTGTCGGAGAGCACGATCGTCGGCGTCAGCGTGGGACGAGCCCTGGCGGGCGGGCGACCGGTGGCGTTGATCCAATTCGCCGATTTCCTGCCGCTCGCGTTCAACCAGATTGTCAGCGAACTCGCCTCGTTGTGGTGGCGGTCGGACGGGGGTTGGACGGCGCCGGTCGTGATCCTGGCGCCCTGCGGGGGTTACCGGCCGGGACTGGGGCCGTTCCATGCGCAGACTTTTGAGGGCACCTTCGCCCATGTGCCCGGGTTGGATGTCGTGATGCCCAGCACCGCCGAAGATGCCGCCGGCTTGCTCGCGGGCGCGCTGGCGGGCGGGCGTCCGACGCTCTTCCTTTATCCCAAGGTGTTGCTGAACGACGCCACGGTGGCCACCCGGAAGGATGTGACCCGGTTGCTCCAGGCGCCGGGACACGCTGCGACCCTCGTCGACGGCGATGACCTGACGCTGGTGAGTTGGGGCGCGACCGTGTCGTTGTGCCGACGCGCCGTGGATACGCTCGCGGTCGCCGGGGTGTCATGCGGGTTGATTGACCTGCGTTCACTGAGCCCCTGGGATCCGGAGACGGTTCTTGCGGCCGTGCGGCGGACGAGGCGTCTCGTCGTGGTGCATGAGGACAATCACACGGGTGGTTTCGGCGCGGAGGTGGTGGCCACGGTGGCCGAGCAAGCCGGGGTGCCGGTGGCGGTTCGGCGGGTCGCCCGTCCGGACACCCATGTCCCTTGTAATTATATAAATCAACTCGCGGTGCTGCCATCGCTCGGCCGCATCCTGGAGGCGGCGGCGGCGTTGTGTGATCTGGAGGTCACGTGGCCCGACGTCGCGGCCAAGGGCGCGGGAGTGTTCGTTCTGGAGGCCGTCGGTTCCAGTCCGGCCGACCAGAACGTCACCGTCATCGAATGGCGCGTGGCCGCGGGGGACACCGTCCAGGCCGGGGATTTGTTGGCGGAATGCGAGGCGGACAAGGCGACCTTTGAATTGCGCGCGCCCGTGGAAGGCCGGATCGGAGGCCTCCGGGCGGCGGGCGAAACGGTGAAGGTCGGGACGCCCCTGGCGGAAATCCGGGGTCGGGCGGACGCGCCGGCCGTCGTGCGCCGCGTCCCGCAGGAATTGAAGCCAACCGTGCGACGCCGACCGGTGGTGGAGAAGGTCGTTCCGGTTGGGGTGAAGGCGCCGGCCGCGGCGGTCGATTCCGGTGCCTGGGCCGGGTTGAGCGGTCTGGCGTTCACGACCGGTTCGGTGCGGGTCACCAATGAGGAGTTGGCGGCGCGTTTCCCGGGCCGGACGCCGGAGGACATCGTCCAACGCACGGGGATCGAATCGCGGTATTATTGTGGTCCGGACGAGACGGTTCTGACCCTGGCGGCGGCGGCGGCGCGGGACGCATTGCGGGGGGCCGGTCTCAAGTTGCAGGACCTGGACGCGATCCTGGTGAGCACGAGCACGCCGTTGTCCGTGAGCCCGAGCCTGGCGTGCCGGTTGCACCATGAACTTTCGCGGGACGGCGGGGTGAAGGATGTGCAGTCGAGCGACGTGTTGGCGGCCTGCAGTGGCTGGCTTTATGCGCTCCAGACGGCGCACGATTATTGCCGGGCCCGACCTTTGGCCAACGTGTTGGTGGTGACCGCGGAGGCAATGTCGCACTTTCTCAACCCCGACGATTTCGACACCGCCATTGTGTTCGGTGATGCGGCGACGGCCACCGTGGTGCGGGGTGCGGGGCATCTGGGATCGTGTCCCCTGCATCTGCACCGCCCGCTGCTGTCGGCGCGTGGCGAAGACGGCAGCATCCTGAACGTGGGTCGGATCACGGCGTCGGGTTGCGCCCCGGTGGAGATGCACGGGGTGAAGGTCTTCCCGCTGGCGGTGCGGCAGATGAACGCGATGTTGCAGCACGCCTGTGCGGATGCAGGATTCACGATGGGGGAACTCGACTGGATCGTGCCGCATCAGGCGAACGGACGGATCATCGCGGCGGCGCAACAACGTTCGGGGGTGCCGGCCGAGCGGTTGATCAGCAACGTTGCGCGGTATGGCAACACCTCGTCCTCAAGCATCCCGATCGCCCTCGCGGAAATGTGTGCCGAGGGAAAGCGGGGGCGCACCGGTCTCGCGGCCTTCGGGGGTGGGTTCACCTTCGGGGCCGCCGTGGTGGACATCCGGTGACCCCTCTCCCCGGCCGTTCCTCGTGTCTCGTCCTCGCGTCTCGTCCTCGTGTCTCGTCCTCGTGTCTCGTCCTCGTGTCTCGTCCTCGTGTCTCGTCCTCGTGTCTCGTCCTCGCGTCTCGTTTCCAGTTCTTGAGGCCAAGGTCCGGTTGAGGAGCACGAGGACGAGGACGAGACACGAGACACGAGACACGAGTACTGCATGGTTGGCCGACCCCTCTCCGCGGCTCTCCCCGCTCCTTCCTCGCGGGGGGGCGGAGGATTCGGCGGGATTTGAACAGGAGAAAGCAGAGGTGGCAGAGAGACGAACCTCTGCGATCTCTGCTGCCTCCTGTTCGCCTTCCCTCTGGCCCCGCAAGCCCAAGGCGGTCCGTAGCAGCGCATGGGAATGCGCCTCGCGATCCCAAAAGATGGCGTGCAGCAGACAGATATGACACCTTTGCAGACGAACCCTTATGAACCTTCCGTCGCACGACGAATCCAGCCCGATCGACCGGCCGTCGACTCCCAAGACGGGAACGTCGGGATTCACACTCCCCGAACTTCTGGTGATGATTGTGATTCTCGTCGCCGTGGTCGCGACACTGCTGCCGATGCTGGCGCGGGCCAGACCCCATCAACGCACCATTGGTTGCATCAACAATCTCAAGAACGTCGGCCTCGCACTCCGGATCTTCGCCACTGACAATAATGACTTGTTCCCGATGGATCTGTCGGTGACCAACGGCGGAACGCGCGAATGGTTGGCGGACGAAACCCAACTCTGGAGGCATTGGAGGGCGCTTTCGAATGAACTCAGCACTCCGCGGATCCTGCTGTGTGACCGGGATCTGCAACGGCGATCGGTTGCGGACCCGGAGCCGTTGACGTGGGATCGGACCACGAACAACGCGCATCTGAGCTATTTTCTGGGGCTGAATGGCAGGGGTGATAATCCTCATACCATCCTCGCGGGCGACCGCAACCTGACGACCAACAAAGTCGCCATCGCGCCCGGACGACTGGTGCTCACGAAGCAAACCGTCCTTGGTTGGACGGGTGCGATCCATGACGGTGCAGGCAATATCCTGCTGGGCGATAACAGCGTGCAGCAGGTTGCCGGAAGCCGGTTGCAGGAGGCTCTGCAGGATGCTCTGGACGATGTCATCACCAGTTCCCGTTTCTCCACCAATGCCTGGCTGGTGCCGTAGGGGCCGATGAATCCGACTGGGGTGAACACCCCATGGCGCCCGTCCGGTGCGGATCCATTGTCCCGGCGTGGAAGTGCGGACGAGTCATCCCCCGTCGGGGATCGGTCGGACCCACCCGGTTCTTGAAAGGGATATAATATTATGTTGGGAACGATTCTGATCATTGTGCTCATCCTGATGGTGCTGGGTTCATTCCCGGCCTGGCCGCACAGCCGCGGTTGGGGGTACGGACCGAGCGGCGGATTGGGGTTGGTCCTGACCATCCTCATCATCCTGGTGCTACTGGGTAAGCTTTGAGCGGACGAAGGCCTCAGCGGTGTCCATGCAGAAGGTGTTTCACACGAAGATCGCCAAGGCCGCAAAGAACGAGGCAGAAGTCTTGATCCTCGGGGCGGATCATCCCTCACGGTTGGGTGCGTGATTCTTGGCCGTAAGATCCTCCTTGATCTTGGCGCGCCTGGCGTTCTTTGCGTGAAATGCTCTGGTTTCTGCCGGATCGTTACGGATATAAGAAACGATGAACAAAGGCTTCCCACGCGGGTTCGGATGGGTTCTTGCCGCCGTCCTGCTGGCCGGCGGCGGAGCCTTGGGCGAAATCGGTTCCGCCCGGGCAGAGGTGGTCGATCCCAAAACCCCGGCCGTGGGGACTTCCCCGTCCGGGCCGACCATGGTCCTGCCAAAATGGGAGCCGCGGCCCGGTTTCATCCGGGGTCGCGTCGTGGATGAACTCGGGAAACCGTTGGATCCCAAACTGACGTCGGCGCGTGTGACCTTCATCGGGGAGATCGGCAGCCCGACCCAAGTCAGTGTGCCGGTCAAGCCGGACGAGCACGGCCGATTTGAAATTCCGGTCACCGCGGGTTTCTACCGCAGCAACGGCACCATCGAGACGACGGTCGCCGGCCAGATCCGGTGGTTTGAACTGCATCCGGTGCAGGACAACCTCACCGACCAGGATTCCCGGAAGGGCGTCGTGCAGGATTATGTCTGGAAACTGACCGGTCGACGACCCGGGGCCTCCGGCAAGCCCGGGGAATTCACCCACTGGTATGGCGGTTCCATCCACATGACGGCCGATATCAAGGCGAACGAACAACCGCCGACGGGCGCCCAGTGGATCTTCACGCTCACCCCCAAGGGGCGACTTCCCGACGGGCGCGAAGCCCGGGAACTGACGATCACGCAACCGTCGGCGAACCCGGCGGGGTTGCTGAACAGATATCCGGTCTTATATGACCTGCCACCGACGGACTATCGGATCACCGGCCGCGAGGTGAATGCGGACGGAAGCAGCCGTCCACTAAGGATGTTCCACGCCGCGAGCGACAAGGATGTGGATGCGCTGGACGTGGTTTTCGGCTCGGGATACCACGGTCATGGAATCCTGCCTTATACGATGTTCATTCACCGTCCGATGAAATGAGCCGGGCGGCGGCGGGGAGAACCACGGATGACGCGGATGACACGGATAAGAACCCCATCTCAAGCTTCCTTCCCTTTATCGGTTCTTCGCTACTTTCTGTGGCTGGGATAAGATGGTAAGCTAAGCTTGCCGGCCACGAAGTAGAGCATCGGGATCATATAGGCGCTGCTCTTGAAGCCGCGCGCCTTGCGCTTCACG
>JANYCC010000110.1 GCA_025360495.1 Verrucomicrobiota bacterium
GCCGGCCATCCGGATCCACCTCCGGCAGCATGCGGAAACCGCCTTGGGCGTAGTCCTCACGGTACAGCCAGGCGATGGCCATGAAATGGGGCAATTGCCAGAAGAACAAGAGGGTGAAGAGAGTCCAACCCCCGACCTCCAGCCGACCCGAAGCCGCCGTCCAGCCCATCAGCGGCGGCAGTGCGCCCGGCACCGCGCCCACCAAGGTGTTCAGCGTCGTCACCCGCTTCAGCGGCGTGTAGATGAAAAGATACGTCGCCAGCGTGATCGCCCCCAGCACCCCGGTGAGGGGGTTGACCGCGAAGGTCAATTGCAACATCCCCAGAATCGAAACCCCGGCGCCGACATAGAGCGCAACGGAGGGCTGAAGATCGCCCGCGGGCAGGGGTCGGTTCGCGGTCCGCGGCATCCGGGCATCGTATTCCCGTTCGAGGTATTGGTTGAGAGCCGCCGCACCCGCCCCCAGGAGCGCCGTCCCGACCAGGGCCTGCAGCATCAGCCCGATATTCAACGCCTCGGCCGACCCCAGATAGAATCCGACGGCGGTCGTCATCAGGACCAGGGCCGTCAGCCGGGCTTTGAAGAGCACCGTCCACACAGACAACCAACCGCGCACCCCGAGAGGGACGTCGACTGCAGGTGCGGCATGGGCAGGAGTCTTCAATTCAATGGATCTTCAATTCAATGGATCTTCACGAGGCACTCACCGGCATTGCGGCCGCGGTTTTTAGGTTCGCACGGTCATCACCGCAAGGACGGAATGCCGACAACGAAGGTCGGGGGCCGCCGCAGAGGGCAAGGCCGAGCGTGCCGCCGACCACGAGGGACAGGGCGCCGACCGCGACGTGGGCGGTCGCCAAGTCGGCGGCTTTGTTGGTCCAGACCGTGGCGGCTCCGAGCACGAATTGCGCCCCTAACAAACCGGCCCAGACACCCCCCCAGACCGACCAGGGACGCCCTTGCCGGCGCAGGCGCCAGGCCACCGCGAAGACCGCGGTCACCAACGTCACCGCCAAAACCCGATGGGCCATCTGCAAATGGATCTGAAACGGGGTCACCGGAGAATCCTCGACCACACCCATCCGCTGTTGGTTGATCCGGTGGAGGGAATCGGGGTCCGTGGCCGGATAGATGGATCCGTAAGCGAGGGGGAAATCCGGGATCGCCAAACCGGCATGCTGGTGGCGCATCGTGGCGGCGACGATCAACTGCAGGAACATCAACCCGACGACCGCGAGGACCGCGCGCCCGCCCGCCGGGGCCGCAACGTTCGCCGGGCGGGCGGTGCACCGGGCCCAGAGGGACGACGTCACCAAAGTGAGGGAACCGACCAAGGCCAGGAAAAGCTGGGCGGTGGTGGCGTGCAAGACTCCGAAAAAGACCGACCCCGGGATTCCGAGCACGGAAACGCCGTTGAGGAGGACCCGTGTGCCTCCCAACCCGCCTTGGACGCACACCCCGGCAAAGGCCAGCCACGCCAACCGTCGCACCCAAACCCTCGGTTCCCGGACCTGAAACCAGACCGCCAGAACCAGCGTCAGCAAACCCACACCGCTCGCCGCCAACCGATGCACATGTTCCTGGAAGATGCCCCCGGTCCATTGGTCGATGGGGAAGAAGAACGGGTTGTAGCCGTAGGTCGTCGGCCAGTCCGGGACCGCCATGCCGACACCCTTGGACGTCACCACGCCGCCAATCGCGATCAGCACGAAGGCGCTGGCCGCGGTCACCCACGCAAGGGCGTGCAGGGAGCGCGGGGGCGGCGTGCCGGAGCGGGACGACATGGGGTTCACGGCGGCCACCCGATGGCGGCCACGACGGTCATTCTGGAAGGATGAAGCCTTGAAAAATGAACACCGCCGTGGGGTGCGGCCCCCACGGCGGCACGGTGGGTCAGGGCAGGTTTACTTGACCTCGAGGATGGCGGTCACGGTCGCGCCGGAGTCCTTGACTTCAACCTCCTGGGTGACTTCACCGGCCTTCAGATGTTTGAAGGCGAGCGTGTATTTCCCGGCCGGGAGTCCCTTGATGGTGAACTTCCCGTCCTTGTCGGTGACCGCGAAGAAAGGGTTATCCACGATGCCGATATAGCCGAACATCCACGGATGGACGTTGCACTGGATCTTGGCCATGACCTCCACGTTCTTGAACACCTTGTCAATCGGTTTGGACCCGGCGCCCTGGGCGAAGTTGAAGGTGTCGTTCCCGGCGTCCGACTTCATGAAATTCACGTTGTGCAGGAACGCATCGGAATTCCGGAACTCGATCGCGGCGCCGGCCACGGAACCGGAGACATAGGGTTGATAGAGGCAACCCAGCTGGTCGATCACCGCCTTCGGGGCCGTGACCTCAGACTTCTTGCCTTCCAACCCGGCCTTCACATAGACGAACACATTGCCCAAGCCGTTGTTGGCCCCCACCACGAAATGCCGGGTGGTGACCGTGCCCGGGGAGGCCTTGCCGCAGTTCACATCGGCCATCAGTGGGGTGATCGGCTTCTCGGGGGGCGGCGTGCCCTTGAGGCTGACCGAACCGGTGACATCGCCCGCCAGGGCCGAGACCGCGGAAGCCGCAAACGCGGCAACAATGAGGGATTGCTTCATAATTTCGTTGATCTTTCTACAGCGAAAAGTTTCTGCACGCTAAGGACCGTCCAGAGGCCCGGCAAGCATTTCGTGAAACTTTTCACAAGCTCATGGGAGCGACTCCATTGCAGTCCGGCTATTCACCCCCGTGCGGTCCACCGCCCCCCCGGAGGCGGCGCAACAGGCGCCCCATCTCCACCGCCGTCACCGCCGCTTCCAAGCCCCGGTTGGTGCGCTCGTCGAGACACCGGACCCGTGCCTGCTGCTCGGATTGGAGCGTCAACACTTCATGGATGCAGGGCACACCGGTTTCGACCTGCAAGGCCATGAGGGCCGCAGTGACCGCCGAACCAATGTGCTGCGCGTGATCGGTCTCGCCCTGCCAGATGACCCCGAGGCAGAGGATGGCGTCCGGTCGCCGCACTTCCCGGCGGGCCAGGGCGGCGGCGGCCACCGGGATTTCAAAGGATCCCGGAACCCGGACCTCTTCCAAGGTGGCGCCAACCTTCACCAGATAAGCCCGTGCCGCACGGCGCATCCCATCCACATACTTCGCATTGTAACGCGCCGCGATCACCCCGACCCGCAGGCCGGATCCGTCCAATCGCCGGGACCGTGTGACTTTCAACATCGCGGGGATTTCACAACGCGTGGCCCATGCGGTCACGCTTGGTCTTCAGGTAGCGTTCATTGTGGGGGTTGGGCACGACCCTCACCGGCAATTGCTCGATGATTTCCAGTCCATAACCCTGAAGCCCGACGACCTTCTTCGGGTTGTTGGTGAGCAACCGGATCGACTTCAACCCCAGATCAACGAGCATCTGCGCACCGATCCCATATTCCCGGAGATCGGTGGGGAATCCGAGCCGCAGGTTGGCATCGACGGTGTCGAGGCCCTGTTCCTGGAGGCTGTAGGCCTTCAGCTTTGCCGCGAGCCCGATGCCGCGACCCTCCTGCCTCATGTAAAGGATCACCCCGCAACCTTCCTCCTCAATCCGCTGCATGGCCGCATGCAATTGGGATCCGCAATCGCACCGCCGGGAACCGAAAACATCCCCCGTCAGGCATTCGCTATGCACCCGGACCAACACCCCTTTCCGTCCGGCCGGATTCCCCTTCACCAAGGCCAGATGGTGTTGTCCATCGGCCTTGGAATGGAACAGATACAAATCGAAATCCCCATATTCGGTCGGCATTTTCACCACCTCCTGGCGCTCCACCAGTTTCTCCCGACTCCGTCGGAACTGGATCAGGTCGGCGATGGAACAGATGCGCAGGCGATGTTTCCGGGCAAAGCGCCGCAACTCCGGGAGACGGGCCATCGTGCCATCGTCGTTCATGATCTCGCAGATCACCCCGACCGGGCGGAATCCGGCCAACCGGGCCAGATCGACGGCGGCCTCGGTGTGTCCCGCCCGACGCAACACCCCGCCGGGCTTGGCCCGCAACGGGAAGATATGTCCCGGCTTGCGCAAGTCCGCCGGCGTGGCGGTCGGATCCGCGATCACCCCGATGGTCCGGGAGCGGTCCGCCGCACTGATGCCGGTGGTCACCCCGGTGGCCGCGTCCACGCTGACCTGAAAATCCGTGTTCAGGGAGTCCTGATTGCGGGCCACCATCTCCTCGATCCCCAATTGCTGCAGCCGTTCCGGGGTGGTGGGCACGCAGATCAGACCGCGGCCGAACCGGGCCATGAAATTGACGGCCGCCGGGGTGATCTTCTCAGCGACCATCAGGAGATCGCCCTCGTTTTCACGATCGGCGTCGTCGACCACGATCACCATTCTCCCTTTTTTGAGGGCCTCGAGTGCGGAGAGCGTGGAATCGAACGCGGGTTGCGCCATGCCAGTCCATGTTAAGACGGAGCACCCGGGAACGGAAGCCCGGTGCGCGGCGGGCCCGTCCGCCGGTCGGGAATCGTGATCGGGAAGGGCGGGGATGCAGGAACGGGAGCATCCGTTGCGGGTCCGGCAAATAAGGACCCTGCGGAACCGGCAGCAAGGTTGCAGACGCGGGGCTCTTCGGGATATGCTGGCCGGAGCCACGGCCAGCGTGGGATTCCAAAAGTCCCCACCGCGGCCGCAGGGATCGAAAGTGGCAGTCTACACCGCCAATAACCGGCACCGGAGGGCGCGCACGAGCGCCGGCCTCCTCATGTACCGATTGCGGGAGGGTCGCCTCGAAGTCTTCATCGCCCACCCGGGTGGCCCGTGGTTTCCCAACCGCGACTTTGACGTCTGGACAATCCCCAAAGGTGAACTGGAGCCGGGCGAGGACCTGCTGGCGGCAGCCGTCCGGGAATTTGAAGAGGAGGTTGGGATCAAGCCCCAGGGTCCCTACCTCGAACTGGGATCCATCCGTCAAAAAGGGGGGAAAACCGTCCACGCGTGGGCCTTTGCCGGCGACCACGACTCCGCCCAACCACTGAAAAGCAACCTGGTCGAAATCGAATGGCCGCCGGGCTCCGGTCGCTGGTCGTCGTGGCCGGAGATTGACCGGGCCGGTTTTTTTTCCATGGACGCCGCGCGCGAACGGTTGAAAGAAAGTCAACATCCGCTCTTGGAACGGCTCCTTCAGAATGTCGGCGTGCTTCCGGACGGACCCGCCGATTGACGCTTCGTCCCCCTTCCCCGTCCCGTTCTCCTTCGAGCGAATGAGCGAATGAGCAGTCGGAATGACTTTAATGGCGGATCCAGAAATCCATCACGAACGCGACGTCGATCAGCGGTTTGACCAGCGCCCCGAAAGCCTTGTGGTCCGGGTGTTCGAGGTAGGCATTGCGGTCCTTTTCGGAATTGAACGTCAGGATGAACCCATGGGTGCAGCCTTGGTTGAGCCCCTCGGGACTGTTGTTCATCCCCCATTCATAGCGCTGCACCTGTGGAATCTTGTCCTTGAGACTGGCAAACGCGTCTTCAACCCGCTTGATTTCCTCAGGTTTCACCGAGTCCTTGAACTTGAAAGCCACCACATGTCGCAACTCCGACCGGGGTTTTTCCGATCGGGTTTTCTTGGGGGTGGCGGCGACCGCCCCGAGGGTCAGCAGCGCGGCCAGCGTGGCGGCGGCTATCATCCAAAAGAATTTCATCCAGCCGGAAGAATCACTCCAACCCCGTTGAAAGAGCACCCCAATTCCCGTGGATCCCGTGAAAAATCACGGTGCCGGAAGCGCGCCCCTGCGCCGACCCGATCGGGTCAGGATCGGCACAGCGGGTGCTAACGCGTTTGGTTCCGGCCGCAGCTGATCCCACCTCCGGGTGGACGAAAGCATGCCGGTGTCAGGATCCGATGACGCGGACGTGACAGGAGGCCGCGGAGACAGTAATCATCACGGACGCCACCGAATCATGGTTGAGGACAAGATGCAGCTTCAGCGCTGGGAGCTGAAGTACGTAATCCCGGAGGAGCTCGCGCTCAATATCCGGGATTTCGTCCGCGCCTATCTTGAAATCGACGAGTACGGGGCGGGCCGGCCGAATCTTTCGTACACGATCCACAACCTGTATCTGGATTCGGACGATCTGGCGATTTACTGGGGGACGATCAATGGCGACAAGAACCGGTACAAGTTGCGGCTGCGCTTCTACGAGGACAATCCGAAGGCCCCGATTTTCTTCGAGATCAAGCGGAGGATGAACGACGCGATCCTGAAGCAGCGCGGCGGGGTGAAGCGGCCGGCGGTGGAAGCCGTTTTGGGAGGACAATTGCCCGGTCCGGACGACTTGGTTTCGGGCGATGGCCGGCAGTTGGTGGCGATCCAGCGGTTCGTGCAGCTGATGGTGGCCGACCGAGCCGCGCCGACGGCGCACATCCAGTACGAACGGGAGGCCTGGATCAGCCCCATGGACAATTCGGTCCGGGTGACCATGGACCGGAACGTCATGATCGCGCCGGAGTTTGCGACCCGGTTCACCGAGCAATTGGATGAGCCGATGAGTGTTTTTGGGAAGTTGGTCGTTTTGGAATTGAAATTCAGCGGCCGATACCCGGACTGGTTCAAGGAACTGGTCAGGGTGTTCAATCTCAAGCAAGGTTCCGCTTCCAAATACGCCGATGGGATTGCCAACAAGGGCGAGACGTATTTCTATCGGTGGGGTTTCCGGCTGCCCAAGGGGCTCTCCCCAGCCGGCTGCGAGGCGAACAAACGGGCCCGACAGGATCGCCTGACCGGGGTACTGATGACTGACTGAGTGCCACGAAACATGACTGATTGGATATTGCGCGGTGATTTCGGATCTGTCCCGGACGACCTCGGGGGGATGCTGCTGGGACTGATGCTCGCCTTCGTGTGCGGGCATGTGGTGGCGTGGGTTTACATGGCGTGCCATTCCGGCCTGAGCTACTCGAAATCCTTCGTCAACGCGCTCATCGTGCTGTGTTTGGTCGTGGCCTTGGTGATGATGGTGATGGCCAACAACCTGCTCATCGCCTTCGGCCTCATGGCGGTGTTCGCAATCGTCCGTTTCCGCAACGTGCTGCGGGACACCCTCGATACCACCTACATCCTGGCCAGCATCACGGTGGGCATGGCGGCGGGCACCCGGAAATTCGGCACCGCGGTCGTCGGCACCCTGCTGTTCGGGTTCCTGATGCTGTACCTCCACTGGACCGCTTTCGGAGCCCGCCATCGTTATGACCTGATCCTCAATCTCCATTGGGGACGGCCCTTGGGGGAATTGCCGGATCTCGGGGGACTCCTGGAACGGCATTCCCGCCGCAGTTCCCTCGCCAGCCAACGCTCCGCCCAAGGTTACGAGGGCGCCGACCTCTCCTACCGCCTCCTGCTCCGCGACGCCGCGCGCGCCGACGAGCTGATGACCGAGTTGAAGGCCTTTCCCGGCGTGTCACGTGTCACCAGCCTCAAGGCGGAAGACGAATCAGAAGTTTAGTCGATGGAAAAGCTGCCTCCGATCCCCAGCCCGCCCGGCACCGCGTTCCGCGAGTTCCGGATCACGCTCCTGCCTTTCATCACGTTTTCCGTGATGCTGGGACTCACCATCTTCACCTGGCTCCGTTATGTCGGCCCAGGCAGCTTGGTCGGAGAGGTGCAAACCACCCACGCAATCGTTTCCAGCACCGTCCCGGCCCGCATTTCGCAGTTCAAGGTGCGATTGCTCGACCGGGTGACCGCCGGCCAACCGATCGCGGAACTGTCGGCCGCCGACCCCCGCCTCATCGAGGCCCAGGTGGCTCTCAGCCGCGCCCGCTTGGAATATGTCCGCATCAGCATCGTTCCCAAGCTCCGCAAGGAAAACAACCTCATCGGCTACGTGAGACTGCGCCTGTCCTGGCTTGAGGAACGCGCCACCCTGGCGTCCCAACGCGCCCAGTTGGTGTTCTGGGATGCCGAGGTGGAACGTCTCCGCCAATTGACGCACATCACCAACGGCACGCCTTTCCTCAGCGTCTCCGACCTCCAACGCGCCGAATCCCAGGCCAATGCCCTCCGCGGGTCCATCGCCGAACTCAGCACCCTCGTCAGCGAAACATCCACCTCGATCGAGCACTTCGACCCCGAGGAAAAGACCCTCAATGAAGAGAATTCGGCCGCCATTCGCGCCGCCATCGCCGTCGAACAGCGAAGCTTGGATGCCATCGAACTCCAGCTCAATCCCGTCACCCTCCTTTCCCCGATCGACGGCTTCGTCAGTGTCCTGAGCCATAATGCCGGCGAATCGGTGCTGGCCGGGGCCCCCATCGCCACGATCAGCACCGCCAAGTCCGAGCGCATCCTGGCCTTCGTCCGCCAACCCCTCCGCTTCGAGCTGCGGCCGGGCATGCCGATCGAGGTCCGCGCCCGATCGTTCGAACGGGGCGTCGGCCAGGGCAAGGTCATCAGCGTCGGGGGCCAGTTGGAACCGATCCTGCCGGAATTGCTTCCGCCCCATATCGGAGGGTCGGCGACCGCCGTCGAGTACGGTCAGGCCGTCCTCGTCAGCATTCCCACCGGGCTCAAACTGTTGCCCGGCGAAATTGTCGATCTCCGGCCCCAAGGCGACTGATCCCGCCCCGGCAACCGGTCCCAAGATTTGGTCCCAAGATTTGGTCCCAACGGCAAAAACCCGCTTGCGACCCCATCCCCCGGGACCCATAAATCCGCGGAACGAAACGAGCTTATGGCTGACCTCGCAAATCGATACCCCCAGAACGTGACCGGGAAGTTCTACGTCGACAATAATTGCATCGACTGTGATCTCTGCCGCGAAACCGCGCCGAACAATTTCACCCGCTTCGAAGACAGCGGCTATTCCTACGTGTACAAGCAACCGGAAAGTCCGGAGGAGGAAGCCGCCTGCAAGGAGGCCATGGAAGGATGCCCCGTCGAGGCGATCGGCAACAACGGCGCCTAGTTCCACATATCAACGCTTCCACGCACCGAGCACGCCCGCCCTCCCGGCGGGCATTTCGCTTTTCACCGGTCATTTCCCCAGGCAGAACGTGCTGAAAATCCGGTCCAGCATGTCTTCCGTTGTCGTCCGCCCCACCACCTCGCCCACCGCCTCCACCGCCATCCGGATTTCAATCGCCACCAAGTCCAACGGGATTCCTTCGACCATGGCTGCCATCGCCCGGGCCAGGGCCTCCTCCGCCCGGCGCAACGCCTCCTGGTGCCGCACCCCGATCGCCACCTCCGCAGCATCGCCGGTAAGCACACCCGCACCCGCCAGGGCGGCGATCCGATCCTTCAGGGTTTCCATTCCCGAGCCCGTGACACAACTGACCTGGACACCGCATTCCGCGCTTCCCGTGATCTCCTCCCAGCAACCGGGCAAATCGCTCTTGTTCCATACCAGCACCCGGCGTCGACCGGTGAATTCTTCCAGCAGTGTCGCATCACCCGCCTGCCAGGGCCGGGCCCGATCCATCACGTGCAATAACACCTCGGCCCGCTCCGCCGCCTGACGACTCCTCCGGATCCCCTCGCGCTCCACTTCATCCACCCCTTCCCGAAGTCCGGCGGTATCCACAAAAACCACCGGCCAACCCCGGATGTCCGCCGATTCCTCAATGGTGTCGCGCGTCGTGCCGGCGATCGGGGTCACGATGGCGCGTTCATGCCCCAACAGGCGGTTGAGAAGGCTCGATTTGCCGGAGTTGGGACACCCGACAATGGCCACCCTCAATCCCTGCCGAAGCACCCGTCCCTCGCCCGCGGTCCGGAGCAACCCTAGCAATCCCTCCCGCGCCACCCCCATTCGCCGGTACAGTGCTTCGCCCGTCTCCGGCGCGATGTCTTCATCCGGAAAATCCAAGTGGGCCTCGACGTGGACCAGCACCAACATCAGGTCGTCCCGCATCCCCTCAATCCGACGGGAAAGGTGACCGGCGAGCTGCGCCGTCGCGGCCCGGGCGGCGAGTTCGGACCGGGCGTGAATCAGGTCGGCGACGGCTTCGGCCTGCGTCAGGTCAATTCTTCCATTCAGGAATGCCCTCCGCGTGAATTCACCCGGACCCGCCATCCGGGCTCCGGCCGCCAACACCGCCGCCAACACCCGTCGCGTCACCACCACCCCCCCGTGGCATCCAATTTCAACCGTGTCCTCGCAGGTGTACGTGCGGGGGGCCCGCATCACCGTCAACAGGACCTCGTCGATCACTTCGCCTTCCCGCACCACATGGCCATGATGCACGGTATGCGAAGCCACCGCATCGGGCCGTACCCCATCGCGACTCGGTCGGAAACACCGGCCGGCAATCATCAGGGCCTCCTTCCCGGAAATCCGGATCACCGCCAGGCCCCCTTCACCGGGCGGCGTGCCGATCGCTGTAATCGTATCCGTGGGATGCATGCCTCGGTCAATGGGGACACGCACCCGGTTCCGGATCCCTGGCTTCCAGGAAGAGTCGCGCCTTCTCCAAACTGCGCTTGTGCAGGAAATGGAGCAACTCCGGGGAGGTTCCCGCCGGCAGGCGCCGGGTCAGGTCCGCGATCCGAGCCAAGGCCACAGGCAGGTCCGGACGCGGGCCGGGGGCTGGTGAGGTTCGGGCCGTTTCGTCCAGCTTTCGCAGGATCGTCAGCAACTCGGTTTCGAGGTCGGTCATCTTGGGGACAGCGTATCGGCCGGGCCGGAGAAACCAAGGGGGCGGATTGTCACGACCCCGTTCCTTTGCTTAAGCTGGGTGGTCTATGAAACGCCTTTGGATGGCTGCGCCCTTGTTCGCGTTGGGCCTCACGGATGCGCTCCGGTCCGCCGACCCGGCAGCCGTGATCGTCCGGGGGACCGGCATGGAGATTCGCCAGAACGAACTGGATGAATCCCTGGCGCATCACAAGGCGGAACTGCTCAGCCAGGGACGGCTCCTCCCAGACGACGCCGTCGGGCCGTTGCGGACCCAATTGCTCGACCGCCTCATTCTCATCCGGCTTTGCGCGGCCCGGGCCACGGAATCCGACCGCCAGCATGCCCGCGTGGAATCCGCGGGCTTCATCGATCGGCTTCGGCGGGAACATGGCGACGCCGGATTCCGACGACTGCTGGCGAACGCCGGCTTCCGGGACACTGAATTCGCGACGAACAAATTCCAGGAAGCCCTGGTGTCGACCGTGATCGACCGGGAGGTGAAGGCGGAAATCATCATCCCCACCGCTGATCGCCGCCAATACTATGAGGAGCATCCGGACCAATGGGTGGAGCCGGCCTCCGTACGGATTGCCTGGCTACCCTTGTCGTGGATCGATCCGCTGACCGGCAGTGCGCTGACGCCGGAGTCCGAGAGGCAGAAACGGAGCCTGGCCTTGGAACTGCGGGATCGGGCCGGGAAAGGGGAGGACTTCGCCGCGTTGGTGCGGGCGTACTCGGACGACCTGAAGCTCCGGGAAAATCGCGGTGAAGTGCGGGTGATGCGAGGCCAGGTGGTTTCCCCCATTGAAGAACCCGCATTCCGACTCGAACCCGGTGGGGTGAGCGGGATCATCGAGGTTCCCGGCGGGATCGGGATTTTGAAAGTGTTGGAACGGGTTCCCCCGCACCGGATGCCTTGGGAACAGGCCGACCCGCAGATCAATGAACTGATCATCCAACGCGAGTTCCAGCTCCGGATTCCGGAATTCGTGAGCCGCCTGCGCCGGGAAGCCGGACTGGAAGTGATGGCGGCCACACCGCGGTGACCGACCCGGGTCAGACCCCGGTGGGACGGGTGTTCGACTCGGGCATGGCCCCATGGTTCACCCACTGGAACGCCGCCCTCATCAATGCGGGTGCGGACTCGAGCCCGAGCTTGTCCTTGATCCGGGCGCGGTAAGTTTCAATGGTCTTGGTGTCCACGCCGAGACTGCCGGCAATCTGTTTGGTGCTCTGCCCGCGACCGATCAACTCGAAGACCTGAAGTTCACGGTCGCTGAGCGCCTGGATCGGCGACTGGTGTTCACCCCGGGGCGGGGTCACCTTTCGCAGGAGGACCCGCGAGGTCATCGAGGGGCTCAGATACACCTGTCCGGCCAGCACCCGCTTGATCGCTTCGGACAATTCCTGCGGGCTGGCCGTTTTCCGGACATAGCCCAGGGCGCCCGCCTCCAGCACCCGTTCCGCGTACAACTCCTCCTCATGAGTCGAGAACACCAGCACCCGTGGCGCCGGCGACATGTCCCCGATGTCCTTGATCAGTTCAAAACCATGGCCGTCGGTGAGGCTCAGGTCCAGGATCACGAGGTTCGGCATCTGCTGGATGATGTCGCGCAAGGCATGCCGGGTGTCATCCCCCATGCCGCTGACCACAAAGCCCAGATCATTCTCGACCAACTGGGAGAGAAACGTGCGGACCACGGGGTGATCCTCCACAATGTAGACGCGCGGAACCTCGCCCCGCACCGATCCTTTCCCCGACGCCGTTGCTGTATTTGGTTTTGTCAATGGACGCATCCCTGTCGCACGCCTGAAACGTGCCGTGAGATGATATGATTATCCCGTCGGGAATTCCTGTACAGCACATTCATGGAGTTCCTGACTGCAGATGACGCCACGGACCAGGGGCGGGCCGGCGGCAGGCGTTCACCTGACGCTTCGGCCCCGTTGTAAGGGCGCCCGCGACAGGGGATTCCTATTCAACCCGACTCCCGCCCCCCGCAGGCGTGCGGCTACATTGGCGCCGTCGCCGGTCGGATAAGCCGGCGGTTCCGGGGCGCAAGCCTAGGACGAACCATTCGCCCCGAATGGATTCGAATGGGGATAACGGGGATGAGCCGGTCAGGAAGTGCGGGCAAGGGAAAACAGGGGCCCGCCCTCCTGGCCGGTTTCATTTTTTCGGACTGCCAATTGCACCGCCCCCGAACTCGGGCAAGAATGGGGTCGCAGCAACCCCCCTCGGGTTGCGCTTTGGATTATGGCTCCTCCCAGCCTCGCGCTCTTCTTCCGGTGGCTCCTGCCATGCTGGATGGCCGCGCTGACCGCGGGGACGGCCCACGCCATTTCCCCCGGTGGTACCGTCCTGACCAATGTCGCGCAGATCCGCCAACTCGGCCGGTCCGAATCCTCCAACGGCCAACTGGTCGCGCTCCACGGCCTCATCATCTTCCGCAGCGATCCGACGGAACTCTTCCTCCTGGACGGCACCGGCGGGGTGTTCGTCGAGAACTTGATCCATGCCCAGGCGGAGCCCGGCGATGAGGTGGAGATCTCCGGACTGCTGAACGACGGCGGCTTCGCACCCGCGGTCCAGTTGAAGTCCCTGCGCCGGCTTGGTTCGACCAACCTTCCGGCGGCACGCCCCGCCGTCCCGGACCGCCTGCTCGCCGGATTGGAGGATTCCGAATGGATCCGCCTGCATGGGGTCGTTGCCGATGTCCGGAAGCCGGAAGCGCAGATGGCCCTGCACGTTCTGGGAGATTATTGTGAGTTCGAATTATATCTGCCGCGCGGACTCGACCTGCCCGATCCGGAGGATTGGATCGGCCGGGAAATCGAGGCTTCCGGCGCGTGCGGCACCGAATTCAACGCCCGCGGCCAACTGCTCGGCATCAACCTGGCAGTCCCGACCCTGCAGCACATCGAACGCCGTGGTGCCGCCCTCCCCGCCGCCGATGCCACCCCGTACTGCCCGATCCCGGAACTGCTCCGCTATTCCCCCAATGCCCGGCCACACCAACGGGTCCGGGTCCGGGGCTTCGTCACCCATTCCCGCAGCAACGGGGTCTTCCGCATACAAACCGGCACCAATGGGGTCGAGGTCTTCGGGCGCCGTCCCGAGAGCCATGACATCGGGGCATGGGTGGAGGTGACCGGCTTTCCCACGCCCGGCGAAAACATCCCGGTGCTCACCTTCGCCGATGTCACCCGGAAGGACGGTAACCCGGATCTTCCGCGCCCCGTCCCCATCCGTCTCAAACGCCGCGAATTGAATGAGCTCGTCGACGGCGTCCTGGTCCAGTTCAGCTCCCGGGTCGTCGACGTGCGGGATCGTGCCGACACCCGCATCCTGATCCTCGAATCGGTCGGACGACGATTCCTGGATGCCCAATTGCCGCTCCGGGGCCGGATGGATTCCACCCCGGGATTGGAACCGGGCTGCCGGGTTCTGCTGACCGGTGTCTATGAGCAAACCGGCAGCGAAACCAATGCCCCCACCTCCGGCCGTATCTGGCTCAACGGCCCGTGGGATCTCCAACTCGTTGATCGCGGTCCCCTGCTCAATCCCCAACGATCCCTGATCCTCGCCATGGTCCTGGTGTCGACCCTGCTGCTCATCGGAACCTGGGCCGTGACCCTGCGTCGTGCCCTGGCACGACAGGAACGGGCGATCGCCGCCCGCACCGAGCGCGAGAATGCCCTGCAGCGCCGGTACCGGGACCTCACGGAGAACGCCACCGACGTCATTTTCACCCTGGATCTCGCCGGCCATCTGAAGTCGTTCAACCCGGCCATGTCCCGTCTCACCGCCCTTCCGGCCGACCGACTGACCTCGCTCAGCCTGGCGGAGTTGGTCATTCCGGAACACCGCCCGCGGTTGCAAAAGCTCCTCGAACAAGCCGCCGGTGGGAGCCGTGAATTGGAACAGGTGGAACTTGCCATCGACACCGGGGACCACCACCGCGTCCTGCTTGAGGTGAATCCCCGGGTCTCGGAAGGGGAGAACCAGCCCTTGGAAATCGAGGGCGTCGGACGCGACATCACCGCGCGGCGTCGCATTGAGGACGATCTTCAGGAGAGCCAGGAACGGTTTCGCGACCTGTTCCAGCAATCCCCGGACGCCGTCTTTGTCCTCGCGATGGATGGACGGGTGTTGGACGCGAATCCCGCTGCGTGCCAGTTCCACGCCATCCCCAAGACCACGTTGATCAACGGTTCGCTGATGGACCTCCTTCCGCCGGCCCTCCAAGAGGTGGCCGGCCAGGAACTCGAGGAACTCTCCCGCTCCGACGGGGCCAAGATCGAATCGTTCCGACAGGCCGCCGGCGGACGCATGGTCCCGGTCGAGACGCGCGTGAGTCGGATCCGGTTTCGCGGCGAGCCCTCCCTGCTGCTCCATGTCCGCGACATCACCGAATGGACCGACACCCTGGCCGCGCTCCGTGCCAGCGAAGACCAGTATCGCCAGGTGATCGACGGCCTGGCGGAGGGGGTCATGGTGATCCGGGCGGACGGGTCCGTGGATGCCGCCAATGAAAGTGCCTGCCGAATCCTCAATCTCCCACTCGCCGTCCTCCTCAAATCCAATCTGATCCGAGGCGACTGGGCGGCGGTGGGTGAGGAGGGCCGTTCCCTGCCGCCGGCGGAATATCCGGTGGTGCAAACCCTGCGGACGGGGCGGCCCCAGAATCGGTTCGTGATGGGACTTCCCCGCATGGGCGGCAAGAGCATCTGGCTCTCCATCAATTCCCGTCCTCTGCGCCTCGCGCCAAACGGCGTGGTTCTGGCCGCCGTGGCCTCTTTCCAGGAAATCACCGAGGAACGCCGGATTCGCGATGAGCTGGTCCGCGCCAAGGAATCGGCCGAGAAAGCCAACCGGGCGAAAAGCGATTTCCTTGCCCACATGAGCCACGAAATCCGCACCCCGATGAGCGGTGTCATCGGCATGCATGACGTGCTCCTCAACACCCCTCTGACCGCAGAACAGGAGAGCTTCGTGCGGGCCGCTTCCGAGGCCGCGGAGGATCTCCTTCAGATCATCAACGACCTGTTGGACCTTTCCAAAATCGAGGCCGGTAAATTGGCCCTCTCACCCGAGGATCTCTCCCTGCGCTCCCTGCTCGAATCCACCCTCCGTCTCTTCGCCACCCGGGCCGACAAGACCGGGGTGAAACTCCACGCCCAAGTCTTCGAGGGGGTTCCCGACCAGATCCGGGCCGATGGCCACCGGCTCCGTCAAATCCTGTCGAACCTCCTCAGCAACGCGATGAAGTTCACCCCCTCCGGGTCGATCTGGGTGGAAGTCCGACCCAACCCCGACCACGGATCCAAGGATCACCTGCTTTGGTTCACCGTCAGCGACACCGGCATCGGCATACCCCGTGACAAATTGGAATTGATCTTTGATGCCTTCACCCAAGCCGATTTGTCCATCAGCCGGCGCTATGGCGGCACCGGGCTCGGGCTCAGCATCTGCCGGCAATTGGTCGGCCTCATGGGAGGCCGCATCTGGGTCGAAAGCGAACCGGGCCACGGCAGCCGCTTCCATTTCCTGGCTCGGATCGAACCCGCCCGGGCACCGACATCCCCACCCTCCTCCACGGATCCCCCTGATTCCGGACTCCTCACCTTGAAGGTGTCGGCATCCCCTCCCTCCACGCCCCCGATGCCCTCCATGAGACCCGCCGGTCGCGTCCTGGTCGTCGAAGACCATCCCGTCAACCGGCAGATCACCGAGTCCCTCGTGTCCAAGCTCGGTTGTGAAACTTTGCTCGCCGCCAATGGCCGTGAAGCGCTCAGCCTGTTGGAACGGGAACCGGTCGACCTCATCCTGATGGACATCCAGATGCCCGAACTGGACGGCTTGGCGGCCACCCGCCAATGGAGGGAGAGGGAACAACAGCTGGGTCGCACCCGGATCCCGATCGTGGCGGTGACCGCACATGCCCTTCCCCAGGATCGCAAGGCCTGTCAGGACGCAGGGATGGACGATTATCTGACCAAACCTTTGCGACGCGAGGCTCTGCAGATGGCTCTCGCCAAATACCTGCAGACGACCAAACACCCGCCCGAGCCGTCCCCCGCGGCTTCGCCGCCCCCGCCGCCACCCTCGGCCGGACCGGTGGGTCGTGATCAATCCGGACTGAACGACACGCTCTTGGAACTGCTCCGGGTCACCAGTCTCGAGGCGATCCAACGGGTCCGTCTGGCGCTCACCCAACAGGACGCCGAAGCCGCGGCCCGGGAAGTCCATTTCCTGAAAGGTGGCTGCGCCCTGCTCCACGATGCCGCCCTCACCCACCGGTTGCAGGAACTGAACCTGCTCGCCAAGTTGGCACGCTTGGAAGAGCTGGCCGCCGCCTTGCCGGCCATGGAACGTCAGATCGAGGAGACCGTCGCCAGCCACCGGCAGACAGCCCGTCTCGCGGTCCCGATTTCTCCGCCGCCCCGGTGAATCCCGTTGTCGGACTGCGCGCCATCAGGTATCCGCCCCGACACGTGAACGCCCGTTTCGCCCGAGTCATCCTGAGTCGGTTCTTCGCCACCGGCTGCTCGGTGGTGACCGGACTGATCCTGCTCAAACTTCTTCCCCGATATCTGACCACGGAATCGTTCGGGGTCGTGGGCGTGGTCTTGGTGGTGCTCGGCTACCTGCCCCTGCTCGACGGCGGATTCCGCTTGGTGTTGAACCGCGAACTGCTCGCTTCCACCGGGGGTCCGCGCGCCGAGCTTCTCCAGTTTGGCCAGGTTCTGGCCACGCGTCTGACCCTCGTGGCGTTGGTCATCGGGCCCCTCCTCACGATCGCCTACTCCCTCTCCGCCGACGCCCACGCCGCAGGGCTTCCCTTCCTCTTCTATGTCGCGGTCGGGATGGCGGGTGCCGTGACGTTCGCCTCGACCATGCAGGTGCTCACCCTGGTCGGACTCGATCGCCAAGGGCTCATGTCGTTCATCCAAGGGGGAGGTTCCATGCTGAACCTCGCCGTGCTTTGGATTGGACTCCACGGTCACCTCGGCGTCTGGGCGTTCCCTCTCGGCCAGGCCACCGCGGCGGTCGGAATGTGGAGTGCCGCCACGTGGTGCCTCCGCCAACTCTCACCCGCCACCCCGGTCTTCAGATGGGATTGGGCCCAAACCTGTCAACTGCTCTGGATCACCCATCGGCGGAGTGCCTGGGCCGTTTGCCGGATGCAATTGTTGATCGTCCTGCTGCTCAGCCTCGACCTGGTTCTGGCGGGGTGGATCACCCACGACGGGCAGGGGCTCGCCTCCTGGTTGATCGTGGCCCGGGTGCTGGGCATCGGCCGTGGATTCCTGACCTCGCTCGGGGAGGCGTCCTGGCCACGGATTGCCCGCGGAGACACCGACCCGGCCGAACTCACCCGGCGGGTGCTGGCCTTGAATGCCTGGATATACGGCGCTGTTACCGGCGTCCTGCTGGGTGCCCTGCCGGCGGTGTTGGATTGGTACGTCACCACCCGTTGGTCCCCCGCCCCCCTGTTGCTCACGCTGCTCGTCCTCCGGTTTCATGCCATCGGACTCACCTCCCCCGCGTCGTACCACCTCATCGGCTCCGGGGATTACCGCACCATGGTCCGCTGTGTCGGGACCGAACTAGCCCTCGGAACCGTGGGTGGTCTCATCGCCGGTTGGTGGTTCGGGGCCGCCGGGGTTGCGGCCGCATTCTTGGCGGCCACCGGGGCCGGAACCTTTTTTCCAATCTTTGCGGCCTATGCCCGGCGCCATCATCTGGCGACCGGCCCGATCTTTTGCGGCATCTGGATTCGCAGCCTGGTGGCGGGCGGGCTTTCTTTCGGCTGCGCGCATGCCTTGGTGATCCACGGGTGGCAGGGACCGGCATCGCTCGCGGCGGCGGGTGCCGGAGGCGGAGCGGGGCTTCTCTTGGCCGCGGCCTTTGCGTGGTGGCAGGGCCGGACCCAATTGCATCTGCCACCGTTGGCCCGGCTCTGGTCCGGACTCTAGCCCCTCCGACGGACTCGACGGCGCCAGTCCAGCAGCCATTCCCATTGCGCAAACGTCAGGCGGTCTCCCGGAAACTTCCAACGACGTTCCGCGGGTCGGGAAGGTGCCGGCAGGGATTGCACGCGTCCCATGAAATCGCGAAAGGCGCCGAGGTACGCCGCGCCACCGTGCGGAGTCATCAGTTCCCGTGAACGCCGCCGCGCCGCGATCCACCGTTCGGTTGGCCACGCGGCCAACCCGGCCACCGCTTTGGCCAAGGCCGCGATATCACCCGCCGCATAAACAAGGGCCGGATCCACGGCCGTTGCATAGGCGTCCCCTCCGCTTCCCAAGCGCGGATGGAGCGGGACCACCCCGCGGGTCATGGCTTCCAACAAGGCGATCGGGGTTCCTTCGTAATCGCTGACCAACACCAACGCGTCCCACCGATCGATCACCTTCCAATAGGCTTCCCCTTGGAGGCGTCCATGGAAGATCACCCGCCCGCGGTCCGGCAATGCGGCTTCCAATCGCGTCCGCTCCTCCCCGTCTCCCAGGAATTCCAACCGCCACGCCACGCCGGCACGATCCAAAGCCGCGGCCAATTCCACGAAACGCTCCACCCGTTTCTGCTCCCGGACGAGCCTTCCGGCGTATCCCAACACAATCGGTCCGCCTTCCGGCCTGCCCCGCTCAGCCGGCGGATCCACCGGCCCGAACACCGGATAGTGGATCCGTTGAAATCGTTCTGGCCCCCACGATGGTGCCGCCTCGCGCGCCCGCTCCAGCAGCGTGTCGCTCACCGCCAGCACCGCATCCATGGCTGGCAACCGGGACACCAATCGTTCGGCCAATCCCGGCACATCGCTATGGAGGAACAGAGCCCGTCGCGGGGCCTGGTCCAGATCCTGCCAGTACGGTTGTCCCCAAAGCGTGTGGTGCACCGCCACCCCGGGCGTAAAACCGGGCCACGCATCCCCGACCAGACCCCGCGCAGTCCTCACCCGCATGCTCTTTTGGAAATCGAGAAAACGGCACCTCGGCCAACCCTCCTGCGCCGGTTCCCAGAGCGCGATGAACCGGGAATCCATCCCCGATCCGCCATCGTGCCCGTGATGGGCCCGCAACACCGCCTCGACGCCCCCCATCGAGCAAAACTGGGTGTTGATATGGAGGATCCGGTGCACGCGCAGCCTGTTTCTCAATCCGAACCCAACGCGATCCACACCCGGCCGTCCTCCACTTTCGTCGCATAGGTCCGCACCGGCCGATCCGGACGGGTCGAACACGCCCCGCTGGCCGGATCGAATGCCCAACCATGCAGCGGACAGAACACCTGCCGTCCTTCGACCCAACCCGCACCGAGCGACCCACCCCGATGGGGACAGGCGTCATCGATCGCGTGGAATGCCCCTTCGATCCGGAACAAAGCCAGACGTCGGCCGTTCACCTCGACGGTCCTTCCTTGCCCCTCCCTGAGGCTCGTCACTTCGGCCGCGTCCCAATATTGCGCCACGCCCGGCTCACCCATTCTGCCCCTCCGACACCTGCCGCACCACGAGCGGCAGGCTCCCCAGATGGTTCGCGTCCAATGCCAGATCGATCGTGTAGTCACCAAATCGGGGCAGTTTCAATTGCGGCAGCAGGATGATCAGGTTGATCGGCACGGACAATTCCTGGCCATTGAACCGCAGGTCGATCACCGATTCCAACGCGGGGATCACCAGCGATCCGTCCTCATCGGCGAAGGTCACCCGCAACCGGTGCTGGCCCGCCTCGATGCGGCTGAAACGCACCCGGGCGGTGACCGCACAGTGCGAGATCACGACCGGAGCCTCCTTGGACCACACCCGGTCGAAGGCCCCGAGGATGTTGAGCTTCCCGCCGTTTTCGGTCGCCGCGTCACACAGGCAGAACAATTCGATCTTCATGAAGGATTGTCCCCTTTGCCGCCCGCCGCCGGGGGAATGGGCGGCGCGGGAGGTGTGGCCCCGGTGCGGCCCGTTTTCTTCCAAGGCATGTCCGGGAACTTCTCCGGCATCTTGAACGACTTGGGCTTGGGTTGCGCCATCTGGAGTTCCGGCTCGGCCGCATCCGTCCCCGTCGCCGGCGTCTTGAGATCGTCTTTCCAACCCGCGATCCGCGCCTTCAAACCATGCTTCTCGGCTGTCGTCTTGTCTCCGGAACGCATGTAAAAAAGGGACAGGTTGGTGTGGACCAACTGCTCGTTGGGACGCAATCGCTCCGCCTTGTGCCCCTCGGCGATCGCCACCGGGTAGTCGCCTTTGCGGTAATGACACATTGCCACCGCCAATTGCGCGTCGAAATGGCCCGGATCCACCGCCAGGATCCCACTCAGCTTCCCGATCGCGACCTCGTACTCGCCCGTCGAGTAGTCGAACATCGCATCGTCGTATTGTGCCTGTAGATCGTCCATGAATCCAAATCCGTCCCCCGCAAGTTGGGCGCATTCGCCGGCGCCGGCAAGACCCGCCGCCGCCGCCCGCCAGGATTCGCCCCCCAACGAATCACCATGACATCCCGTCCCGGAACTCCCAGCCTCATCCGGACCGATGAGCGCCGCTCCCGCCCCCAGCCTGAGGCTGATCTCCACCGATTTCGACGGCACAATCCACGAGGACTTCGCCGATTCCCCGATTCCCGCCGCCTTGGAGGACCGTCTCGCCGCCCTCCAGGCCCGCAATGTGAAATGGGTCATCAACACCGGCCGCGAAATGGCCAGCCTCATGGAGACGCTGGGACGCTCCGGGGTCCGCGTCCGACCCGATTATCTCATCCTGGTGGAACGGGAGATCTTCCGGAACGACCACGGGCACTATGTTCCGGTCGAACCCTGGAACACCCATTGCGGACGCGACCACGCCGAGCTTTTCTCCGAATTGGCCGGGGAAATCAGCGGGTTGGTCGATTCCCTTTCCCGCCGCTTCGACGCGAGTTTCTATGAGGATCCGTGGTCCCCTCTGTGTGTGGTCGCCCGTTCCAATGCACAGATGGACACCATTGAGGCCGAACTCGGCGACCTTTGCCGCACCCATCCCCAGGTCACGTCCGTCCGCAACGACATCTATATCCGGCTCAGCCATGTGGGGTACAGCAAGGGCACGGCCTTGGGCGAACTCCAACGCCTTCTCGGGATTGGTGCCGCCGAAACGTTTGCCGCCGGCGACCACCTCAATGACCTGCCCATGCTGGATCCGCGTTACGCCCATCATCTCGCCGCGCCGACCAATGCCATCCCCCAGGTTCGTGAACAGGTGTTGCGCCACGGCGGTCGCGTGATGCCCGGTCGCGCCGGTCACGCCGTGCTCGCCGCCTTGGAGGGATTTGAAGCCCCGCCTTTCCCCTGACGCTTCGGATAAGGCCATTTCCCCGTTTGTCGCCGCTCCGGTTCCGGCTAGCATCCCCGTCTTGTGAATGAGTCGGAATCGACGCCGCCCATGGTGCGGCGACTGTTTGTGGTCTTTATCGGCACGTTGTTCCTCTACGTGACGATCTATGGCGCCTGTGAACTGAAACGCCGACAGGGAGGGCCGTGGAACCTCACTTACGCCCTCGGCACCAATGGCGTGCCGGAGCTGCGGATCGAACATCCCAAGCTGCTCGGCCCGTCCGCAGTCACGTTGCGGTTCCCGGGTGAAACCCCGCTCTGGACCAACCTGCCGCCGCCGGTCGTCTTCAGCCAACCCATCACCAATGGCATGCCGTTCGGACCCGTCATCTTCGTCGACAGCACCATGCTGCCCGGAACGGTGACCCTGAACTGTTTCGGGCACGTCGTGGAAATGGTGCCCCGGACCCTGTTCATCGACTTCCATGAGGTGCCGTGGACCCCCGGAACGAACATCACCCTCTCAACCACTTCGAAGCCGTCGCCCGAACGCCTGAAAACCAAAGGCCAGAATTGGCCGGGGCGCTGACCTTCCGGCCGTCCGCTCAACCGAGCAGTTTCTTGGCGCGCTTCACCCAAACCCGGTCGCGCCCCCGCTGGAATCGTGGGGCATGCGCATCATCCGAGATCACCTCGCGCAACTCATGGCGTGCGGCTTCGGATTCCCCACGCGCCAGCAATAACTCCGCATATTGCACCCGGGCCCGCGCATAGCTGTTGTTCGCCAACACCAACCGCCAGGCCGCCAGCGCCGCCTCGGTCTCCCCCAGCGCCATGTGGGTCTCTGCCAACGCCATCTGGGTGTACCCATAGTCATGCTTGGGATCCTGCGCCAAGGCCCGCTCCAACAGCGGCTTCGCCTCCGCACCCCGTTTCTGACGCAGCAGGCATTGCCCCAGGTGGGCGATCGCATCCACATCGTTCGCATCCCGCTTCAGGGATTCCCGATAACTCGCCTCCGCTTTGTCGAGTTTCCCCTTGGCAAAATAGATGTCAGCCAGATCGAGATGGTCCCGGGCGTGATCCAGGTGATAGATGCGACTTTGCAGCTCACCGATCCGCCGGCGTTCCCCCGCCCCAGGCAACTCGAATCCACCCGTCCCGCCCCCCACCGGACCTTGGGCCCGGTAAACCATGAAGAAATAAAGCAGCGCCGAGATCACCGAGAAAAAGAAAATCGCAGCCGCCCAAAACCACTCCCCACGCCGGATCGCGTCGATGAGCATCCACAACTGGAACGTCGCCGCGACCAGCATCATCGGGCTCGAAAACACCAATCCGGGGTCGAACGAACTCCACAACGAAGCGATGACGGACATCGCCCCGACCCTATCTGAGTCGGACTTCCCTGCCAAACCGTGAATGTTTTGACGCCCGTCCCGTCCTGAAGCAGCGTTTGCACGACAATCGAATCACCTGCATGAAGACCTTCCGCACCGCATTCCTCTCCCTGGCCGTCGGTTCCCTCACGCTCGCTGCGGCTGAAGTGGACGTCAGCAAGCTCCCGCCGCCCTCTTCCAAGAAGGACCTGACTTACGAGAACGACATCAAACCGATCTTTGAAAAGTCGTGCTTCAAATGTCACGGCCCGGAAAAACAAAAGGGCAAACTCCGGCTCGATTCCCTCGCGGCGGTCTTCAAGGGCGGCGAAAATGCCCCCAATCTCATCAAGGGCGATAGCGCCAAGAGCACCCTCGTCCACTCGGTCGCCCGACTCGATCCCGATGAGGCCATGCCGCCGGACGGCAAGGGCGACCCGCTGACCAAGGAGACCGTCGGACTCATCCGCGCTTGGATTGATCAGGGCGCCAAATGACCGGCCTCCAATCCCGCCGTCGGCTTGGGTCGGCAGGTGGGAAGTCCCGTTCCGCCGCGGTCCGACCGGTCACGGCGTAACCCGGACCCGGAACAGATAAGTCAGGCGCGGATCCAAGGCCGGCAAGGTCACCGCCATCGTCCCGCCATCCCCACGCGCCGGATCCGAGTAGGCCTGCCATGTCCGCAGGTCCAGTGACCCTTCCAACACGTACCCGCGCCCCACCGTCGTCGGCCATTCCAACCGGACCGTCCGATTCGGCTGTTCCAGCGGCAACGACACCTTGAGCACGGAATCCGCCCGGTGCGGATCCGTGCCGGCCAGGAATTCGGACCGGTCGTCCAATCCATCCCCATCCGTGTCCGTCGTCGGGGGAGTTGTCAGCAATCCTCCGAAGAACTGTTGTTCCCAGAGGTCGGAGATCCCGTTCCCGTTCTGGTCCGGATAGGTATAGGAGCCGGTGAACACCAACCGGTTGGTCGACGTGCCCAGCACCTGGGTTTGCGGGGCTGGCGTCTGATAATACGGCACGGGCCCCCAAGTGACCGAATAGGTGCCGGCCGGCAGGTTGGTCCGCCATACCAACCCCGCTCCGGCGTAACGGTCGGTCCCCGTTTGCGGGCCCAGGGTGAAGGTTGCCTGCGACAGGTTGTTCGACACCACGATGCCGCTCTCCGCCACCACCTGCATCACCACCGAAAGGTCATCAATCATCCAACCCATCCGGGCGGTGGTCGTGAAACTGAACAACTGATAGTTGAAGCGGAAGCGCACCACCTTCCCCACATATTTCGTGAGATCGATGGGCACTTCCTGCCAGCCGCCGGATGTCTCATCCTGGTTGGCGTATAAGTTATCCCAGGTCGCGCCGTCGTCGGCCGACACATCCATCTGCGCCGCCTCGACCGTGAGATCGCCAAACCCATCGTCACCCCCGTCGCTCGCCGTGCTGAAGTCATAGTATTGCCAAAAGCGCAGCTCCGCCTTGTTGCCCCCGATCAGGCTCACTGCCGGCGAAATCAGGTCGGAAATCGCCAGGTCCACCGGATCCCCGCCCAGATTTGTTCCCCAACAATTGTTCCCGCTATGGGCCGTGACCCCTTGGTCATTGATCGGAACGCCATAGGTCCAGTTCGTCCCCGTCAGCCCGCCGTCGCCTTCACCATCCCCGATTCCCCCGCCCAGGCCGGCGGAACCGCTTTCATCATAAACTGCATAACCCTCGTGCCCGCCTTCCAAGTCATCGTGCCAGGGGGGCGACAACGGCTTGAGTGTCCGGAATTGATAGAGCTTACCGCCGTTGCTTTCCGTTGCCACGTTGCCCGCCGAGTCCCGGCTCACGATCTGATAATAATAGACACGGTCCGGCACCAATCCGGCCACCAACACCTCGTGCACCGTCCCCCGCTCCGCCACATAGGCCGACCGCGTCAGGAAAGAATCATCACCCGGACTCTCTCCAAAACGAACCAATGCATCGGTCTCCTTGTCGGTCGTCCAACTGATCACCGTCTCGTTATAGGCCGGCT
Source organism: Verrucomicrobiota bacterium (assembly GCA_025360495.1). Lineage (GTDB taxonomy): Bacteria > Verrucomicrobiota > Verrucomicrobiia > Limisphaerales > UBA9464 > UBA6176. Next base: position 25,365 of record JANYCC010000110.1, read on the forward strand.
CCGACGTCGGGACCGACAGGATGGGCGGAACGGTGTCGATCACGGCGTCCGTCGACACCGACCGACCGGCGCCATCCACATAGGTGGCAGTCAGGGTGTCGCCGTTCTTCGCCGGTATGCGGATGTCGGCCGGGGGCAGCGGCGGATCTCCGGCCGGCCCGGCGTGTTGCGGCGCGACCAGCACGAAACGTCCGCGGAACACACCGGAAATCGGGGTCTCAAAACACTGCACCGCCTGGGGCGCCGGGGTCGTGGTCGTCGACACCACCACCGACACCGTGTTGCTGCCCGCGCGCCGCGGATCGCCGATCTCAATGGAAACCGATCCGGGCACCGTGAAGGCATCGCTGCTGAGCGCGACCGTCGACAGGCCCGTCAATCCCGGCACGAGGAATTCCACCGCGTTGCCCAGCACGGTCGGGCGATTGTTTGGAGCCGCGCCGTCGGCCGGCAGCGCCTCAAAGGCAAAGGAAAGGAACACCACGCGGCCCACGCTGTCCTCGCCGGTTCGCGGGAAACGCAACCCCACCACGCCACCGTCCTCCTGCACAAACACCGGCGCCGCATTGGTCGCGATCTGCAGATGGTCCGGTCCGTCCGACCACACGATCCCCAGCAGGTCGATCACGTCCCCGCTGGGAAACGCGCTATAATCCAAGTCCAACTGGGTGCCGCCGCCGACCGGATCGCCCCGGACGGAGCTGATCGAAAACGCGCCTTGGTCCACCTGTTCAGTGACCACCTTCAGCGTGTTGGTGGCGAAGGCTGTGAGATTCGCCTCGGTCAATCGTGACAGGATGTCGAACGAGGCCACGAACAGCGCGCCGCCCTGGGCCACATAGGCCCCAAGAGCGTCGGTGATCCCCGGTGGCGGCCCTTGCAATTCCTCCGGGCGCCAGAGTACCAACCGGTACGGCTTCAACTGTTCGACGGTCGGTGCCGCGCCCAAGGCCTCCGTGTCCCACACCTCATAATCGATCCCCAGTGCATCCAGTGTCCCGGTCCAGTTTTCCGGCCCGGGATACGGGGTTTCGGCCAACACCTGCTCGAAAATCTGTTCCGGGGAATACACCAGCAACGCCGTGGCCGCCTTCGGTCCCACCAGACGGAAATAATGCCCGTCATTGTTGTTGGTCGACACGTTCCCGGCCCGATCGGCGGCGACCAGATAATAGAAATAGGTCACCCCGGGCTGCAGGTCGGGCAGGTTCAACTCGGGCTGCGTCTGGAAGCCCAGGCTGGAAACCACGTTGGTCACGGCGTTGGTCGTCCCATAATGGATGACCAGCGTGGCCGGTTCACTGAGCGTGCAGGTCACCGTCGCCTGCCCGAATTGCGCGGACGCCGACACATCGGCGATCACCGGAGCCTGGTTGTCCACCAGCGCGTCCGTGCGGCGCTCGCCCGCCGGACTGGCATCCTCGTAGACGGCGCTGATCTGGTCCCCATCGGCCACCTTCAATTGCCCGGGACCCGCGGGGCCCGTGACCAATTGCACCGCGCCGGTGAAGCTCGAACTGGTCCCCACCCGCGTGAGCACCAGCGCCAGTCCCGCCGGTTGGGTCGTCGACGTGACCTGCACACCGACCGTTGCCTGAGCTTTCAGGCCGTCATCCACCACCCGCACCGTCGCCACGGACGGGACTTGATACGCCTCCCGATCCCAGGAAATCACGCCTTCACCCGGCGCGGGCAGATTGCCGGAAACCACCAGCGCGAAGTCCTGAACCGGAACCGTGCCGGTCCGATGATGGATGTCCTGCACCACATTGCGCGCCCGCACGCGAACGATCCATTCCCCGGCCTGCGGTTGGGCGATGTGCACCGCCTCGACGTTGTTGAGTCGGTCGCCTTCCGGGGTCCCGGCGACGGATTCCCCGTCCGCGAACGCATTGCCGCGATACACCGTTCCATCCGGTGCCACCGCCTCCAGGTCCAGGTCGTTCACCAACGCCGGGATCGCCGCCGGCAACCCGGGCACGTCGGTATAAACCAAGGTGATCTTCACGGGCTCCGCCGCACCGATCACCACCCGCTTTTCCCAAACCTGCCCCGTCACCAACTCAGACCCTTGGTCGGTCAGGTCATAATGCCTCTCCGAGGCGATCAGGTTTTCCAGGTTGATCCGTCCCCACCCCTCGTCGGGATTCGGCACCGGCGCCGTGTCCCCCACCACCGTGCCCGGGTCCGTAGGATCAGTCGGGTCGCCCGGCAACACCGCCGTGCCCATGTCCTCGGCCGAATTGATCAACGCCGCCTTCACCAGCGCGGGCGAGGGCGTCGCCCCGCCGTGACGGCTCCGATACCATTGCACGATCACCGCGCAGGCCCCGCTGGCATGGGGACCGGCCTGTGAAGTGCCGCCCATGTACATGTAATTGGCATCGATCGGCGACCACGCGTATTGATCGGTCGCCGCCTGCGACAACAACGACGCGATCCACGTTCCCGGCGCCGTCACGTCCGGCTTGATCCGGCCATCCTCCGCGGGACCCCGGCTGGAAAAATCCGCCATCACCTCGCGGCCTTGGTCGTAAATCCCAAACGTGAACCGGTCGTTCTCGCACGCCCCGGTCGCGATGACATTTTTCGCGACGGCCGGACTGTCCATCGTCTGCGGTCCGGGACCCGCGTTGCCGGCGCTGAATTCCAGCACGTACTGCTGGTCACCGGGGGTCAGCGCATCCGCGTCGCGCACCAACGCATCAAATTCGGCCGCGCTCAAATCGTACTGTCCCTGCGTGTCGTCGCCCCACGAATTGGACCCCACATAAGCACCGGCCCGCACCGCGTCCCGGGTGAGCCGTTCGTTGGATTCCGGGGGAAAATAATCGCCCGCACCGTCAAAGATCCTTTGGGCCACGAGATGCGCCCCCGGGGCCACTCCCAATCCGTACAGGAATCCACCGTCGTCCACCTCCCCGGTCGCGGCATTCCCCGCCACAATTCCCGCGCAATGGGTCCCGTGGGAATGCTCGTCGCTCGCGTCGGCAAGGGTGCCGTAAAACAGGAACGCATCCACCCGCCCGGCCAGATCGGGGTGCATCCCGTCCGCTTCGCCCACATCAATCCCCGAATCCGCGACCGACACGGTGACCCCGCTGCCATCAAACCCCAAGGCCTGCACATGGGCCAGAGTCCCCGGTGTGTCCGTGTCCCCTCCCACGATCTTGGAGGCGATCTCGTCGATCAACTTCATCCGCGGGGCTTTCTCAATCCACAGGACGGCGGGTGAACGCACCAATTCCACGAGGCGCCGGGCATCCACCCTCCCGCTGACAAAGGTGCCGAAAGAAGGGATGGAATGAGTCTGCGCAGCGATGACCCGGAGCCGGACAAAGGCCAGTTCCACCGGCGTGGCTCCGGGGCGCACGAGGAGTTTCACGGGAACATTGGTGGCCGGATTCGCCGCAAAGGCCTCGGTGATCCGTGGATGGAGCTTATGGCGCGGCTCGAACGTCCCCACCCACCGCACATACGGCAACGCCCGCAATCCCCCCAGTCGGACCCCGTCCAAACGCACCAAAAACGCGTCGTCTGGCACGAAATTCATCAACTCCACCCCCTGCCCCGCCAGTTCGGTGCGCCACGACGGCTCGCAGTGATTCGTGAACTGGAGCAGGTAAAGCCCCGATACCGGCAGATCATCCACCACCGCCGGACGCGCCGTCCGCGGGGGACGTTCCGGGGTCTCAATCGTCTCCGTGCGCAGACGGATCAGCTTGGTGTCGGCCAACAGCAGGCCGACCCACAGCCAGCCGGCAAGGAACAGACTCAAACGCTGGATCACACCCCCAAGCTAGCCAGTCGCGTGCCGGGGACAAGACTGCGGGACCAACCGGCAGATGAGAGGGTCCGACTGCGGATGTCCGACCCCACCTGCGAGGATGCCGGCATGAAACAAGACGTCCGGGCCGGCCGGAAGCAGCAATTGCAGTTCCCTTTGCCCACCCCCCGGGTTCCCGGAACGCGCCCGGCCCGACCCTGCAGCCGGGAACGGGCGGACTGGTGGTTCCGCCAGATGCGTCGGGTCGTCGAGGAAGGGATCGATTACCGCAGCCCGGGCGTGTTCTGAGGCAGCGGTTCCCACTGATGGGGCCTCAGACCGCGATCGGGGCTTTGATCGCCGGGTGCGGATCGTAGCCGGTCAGTTCAAAATCCTCGTACTCGAACTCCAGCAGTTCCCGCCGCGCCGGGTCCAGCCTCATCACCGGCAAGGGTCGGGGTTCGCGGGTGAGTTGGAGCCGGGCCTGTTCGACGTGGTTCGCGTAAAGATGCAGGTCACCGAAAGTGTGGACGAAGTCGCCCGGCTTCAACCCGGTCACCTGCGCCACCATCAGGGTCAGCAGTGCGTAACTGGCAATGTTGAAAGGCACCCCGAGGAAGATATCGGCGCTGCGCTGGTACAACTGGCAGCTCAATTCGCCGTCGCTGACGTAGAATTGGAACAATGTGTGGCACGGGGGCAATGCCATCTGGTCGAGTTCGCCCGGGTTCCACGCGCTCACGATCAACCGCCGGCTGTCCGGGTTGCGCCGGATCTCGTCGACCACCCACCGGATCTGGTCCACCGAACGTCCGTCCGGCGTCCGCCAATCGGTCCATTGGGCCCCGTACACGCGGCCCAGGCTGCCGTCCGGCTTCGCCCATTCGTTCCAGATCGACACCCCGCGTTCCTGCAGCCAGCGGACGTTGGTCTCGCCCCGCAGGAACCAGAGCAATTCGTAGATCAACGACTTCAGGTGGATCTTCTTGGTCGTCACCAAGGGAAAGCCATCCGCCAAGGGAAACCGCAGTTGTGCCCCGAACACACTGTGCGTGCCGGTGCCCGTGCGGTCGGGCTTGAAGCGGCCATGTTCCAGGACCTGCCGGAGAAGTTCGTGGTATGGGCGCATGGCGATCGGGCTCAGACCTGGAACCACGCCGGGTCAAACACGATCCGTCCCCCTTGCCGCACGGCCTCGTTCGCCTTGATCGCGATCACCGCCGCCTCGAAGCCCACCTTCCAATCCGCGTCCGGCTTTGAACCGTCGTCCGCGTGCTCGATGAATTTCTCCAGCGCGTACTTCAGAGGCGGTTCGGTCTGCGATGCCGCTTCGGCCGGCTTCTTCCCTTGCGCCAGGATCTTGGTCGCGTTGGCCACCAGCGCGATGCCCGAATCCTCGAGGAAATCGTCCTTCCGCGCGTACACTTCCCAACCCAGCAGCGGCGCATCGGTCTCCTTGAACATCCACGCCTTGTTGTCCCGGATCAGCACCGCGGCATCCGACCCGAAGAACACGTCGTGCTCGCCCTCGAAGGAATTGGCGAGGGTGGCCGAATAGGTGTGGCGCAAGCCCCCTTTGAACTCGAGCACCACGGTGACCGTGTCCGCCACCTCCCGGCCGTCCTGCCATTGGAGCACCCCGCCGAAACCGTTCACCGCCACCGGCATCTGGTCGAAGTACCACCGCGCCAGATCCAGGCTGTGCATCCCGATCTCGCCGATGAGCCCGATCGACGTCTCCTTGTTGAGTCGCCAGTTGAGCGACTGTTCCCGCTCGGGATTGGGCGAGGTGCGGCGCCAGCTTTGCTTCCGGTTCCACTGGCCCCGGGACATCGCGGAATGCCCGGTGGCACCCGTCCGGATGAACTTGAGCACATGATGATTCTGCGGGTTCTCGCGCAATTGGAGCCCGGTCTGGAACACCTGTCGGGCCGGCAACGCCTTCGCCGCCCGGGCGATCTCCCGGGCATCCTCCAGCGTGTGGGCGATCGGGGCCTCCAGGTAAACGTGCTTGCCCGATTGCATCGCTGCCAACGCGATCTCCCGGTGAAGATGCGTCGGGGTCGCGATGACCACGCCCTGGACCTCGGGATTGGCCAGCAATTCCTTGTAATCCGCATGCTGCGCGGCCTTCGGGGCCGCCTCCGCCGCACGCTTGAACGCCGACTTGTAGGTGTCGCATAAGGCCGTCACCGGGGCATTGGGCAGGCGGTTCAACATCGAGAGGATGTCGCGCCCCTGGGTCCCCAACCCGATCACGCCGATCTTCAACGGCTTGGCGGGGGGCTTCTCCTTGTAATTGGGGTCGGCTTTGGGCGGGGGCAACACCTTGCCTTCCGCGGCCGCCTGTTCCGCCTTTTTGACTTCCTGGGCGTCCAGGGGCACGCCGCCCAAGGCCGTGAAAAACGCGGCCAGCGAACCGGCCTTCACGAAGTCGCGACGGGGAAATTCCGGACGGGTGCTTTCAGGAGTCATACGGTGTGCGCGGCCACTCTACGCGGACCGTTCGGGGTGCCAAGGCCACATTGTTCATGCCCCCAACAACACCGCGAACCGCGCCCGTGCCTCGGCCCATCGCCCGGAGGGATCCGACCGCGGCGGGAACGGAACCACCCCGGACGAAGCCCGCACCACCTCGCGGGCCGCCGCCAAGGATCCGAGTTCGCCCATCGCCCGCGCCTGCCACAACAGGTTCCCCAACACCGTCGCTTCCGTCGGACCCGCCAGGACCAGGCGCCCGGAAGCGTCCGCCGCGGCCTGGTTGAGCAAGGCGTTCCGCGCCCCTCCGCCCACGATGTGCACGGCCTCGAACCGGGTCCCCGCGAGCTCCTCCAATTGGGACAGCACCACCGAGTATTTCAACGCCAGGCTGTCGAGGGCGCAACGCACCAACTGCGCCTCGGTCTCGGGCACCGGCTGGCGCGTCTCCACACAATAAGATTGGATCGCCGCCGGCATGTCCGGCGGGTTAAGAAACCGCGGGTCATCGGGATCGACGAGGCTCCGCAGGGCGGCCGCCCCTTCGGCCAACGCCACCAACGCGACATAGTCCGACGTCCCGCCCCGGGCTTCGAACACCACCCGGCATCGCTGCACCAGCCACAGGCCCATGACATTCTTGAGCACCCGCCACGTGCCCTCCACCCCGCCCTCATTCGTCACGTTCAACCCCAGCGCGCGGTCGGATAATTCCGGGGTCGCCGATTCATATCCGACCAGCGACCAGGTCCCGGAACTTATATAAGCCCAGTCACGACGTCCAGTCCGCTCCGCCGGCACACCCGCGACCGCCGAACCGGTGTCGTGGGTCGCCGGCGCCACCACCGGCACCCGGCGCAATCCGGTGGCGGCGGCCACCCCGGCCCGCAGTTCACCCAATCGCGTGCCGGGTTCCACCAATTCGGGCAGGCAATGGGTCGGCAGTCCGAAACGACCCAATAATTCCGTCGACCACGCCCGGCGTTGCGGATCCAGGAACTGGGTCGTGGTCGCGTTCGTGAACTCCACGGTGTTGGATCCGCACAGGCACCAGTTCAACCAGTCGGGGATCATCAGGAACCGTTCGGCCGCCGCGAAGATCTCCGGACTCGTCCGCCAGCGCGCGATCCATTGATAAAGCGTGTTGATGGGCATGAACTGGACCCCGCTGCGCGCAAAGATCTCGGACCTGGGCACCGTCGCCAGCGCCTCCTGATAGGCCGCGACATGCGACGGGTCCCGATAACAGAACGGCAGCCCCAGCATTTCCCCCGACTTCGACAGCAGGACATAATCCAGCGCCCAGGTGTCGACGCCGATGGAAACAATCGAGGCGCCATATCGGGCTGCGGCCAGTCCGAGCCCGTGCCGGATCTCGGACCAGAGACGCACCGGGTCCCAGCGCAGGGTGCCGGCGATTTCCACGGGTCCGTTCGCGAACCGGTGGACTTCCGCCAGTTCCATCCGGCGTCCGTCCCAGACGCCCGCCATCACCCGGCCGCTCTCCGCCCCGAGATCAATCCCCATATAAGTTTGCCGGGCCATTTCAAAAATCAAATTGGTCGATGTTATCGCGCGTGAACTTGAACGGTTCGCCCAGCAGGATCTGGTCCCCCGCGATCCGCACCGTCCCCACGCGGCCTCCGTCATAGCTCGTCGCCCCGGGTTGAAGACGGCCCTCGGCGAGGGCCTTGGCGGCGTGCACGGTCAGGTAGCCCAGATCCTTCACCTTCCAAAGGATCACGGTGTCGGTCACGCCCTCCTTCACATAACGCCGGTTCTCGTTGGGCAGGCCCAACCCGATGACCTTCACCCGGCCCGCCTTGCCCGCCTGTTTCACCGCCTCGGCCGCACCGGGCACCGCGGGCGAACAGATGGCCATGATCAGCTTCACGTCCGGATGCGCATTGAGGATGGCCGTAGCCTCCGCGAACGCCTTGTCCTTGAGATCATCGCACGGCCTGAGGGCGACGCGTTTCAGATCCGGGTATTTTCCGGCATTGCGCCGCTCGATCGCCTGCTGCCATTCGATCATGTTGCCCGCCGTCAGGCTGGCCGTGATGACCGCGTATTCGCCCGCGCCCCCCATCAATCGCGCGGCCTCATCCACCAGCGTGTTGCCGATGCCTTCCGGGGTCGCCTGGTTCACAAAGAAACTCCGGGCCTCCGGCAGCGCATCGGCATCGAACGTGATGACTTGAACCCCCTTTTGGCGGGCCTTGCGCAAGGCGGTCGAGATGCCTTCACGGTTCTCACACGCCACGGCGATGACATCGACGCCCCGGGTGATCCACGTTTCCACAATCTCGTTCTGCTTGGCCGGATCGGGCTCGGTCGGGCCGTCGAAAAGCAGCTTCACGCCCAGGTCCCGGGCGGCTTCCTCGGCCCCCTGATGCGCGGCGATGAAGTAGGCGTTGCCCTTGCTCTTGGGCAGGAAGGCGATCGTCAGGACCTTGGACGTCGCCGGCCCGGGACTCACGGCCGTGGGCGCCGGGGCGGCAGCGGGTTTGCAACCGGTGGCGAGGACGGACCACAGCAAGGACAGTAATAATACCGGGACGGATGCCTGTTTCATGGGTCAACGGGGTGCGGCCGGAGTCTTTGCCGTCGGAGTTCCCGCGGACAGCTTTTTCAACACGACGTCCAACACCAGCACGCCGAGCAAAAGGACGCCGGTCAGGATTCCCGCGAGTTCGGCCGGTTGATCCGACAACTGCAGCCCGTTGCGAAGGACAGCCAGGGTGGCGACGCCGAGCAGGGTGCCCCCGACCGTTCCCGTGCCGCCGAAGATGCTGGTGCCACCGAGCACGACCGCGGTGATCGCCAGCAATTCATAACCGGTGCCGGCGTCCGCCTTCGCCTGGCCCACACGCGCCACATAAATCAACGCCGCGAGACCGGTCACCAAACCGCTCAGGACGAATGCCGAAGCCACCCGTCGCTCGACCCGGATGCCGGCATGACGGGCCCCCTCGGGTGCAAAGCCGACCGCCCGCCATTCGCGTCCGACGACCGTATGATGCACCAGGACCCAGACGGCGGCCGACACGACCAGGAACACGGGCAACTGGGCGGGGATCCAGCCGGCGATATAACCCTGACCCAAGGCGAGGAACGCGGGCGGGAATCCCGTGAAGTTGTCCACGCCCCGCGTCAATGCCTCGGCGATCCCGCGGAACAGCGAAAGCGTGCCCAACGTGACGATCAGGGGCGGCACCCGCAGCCGTGTGGTGAGGACGGCATTGAGGGCGCCGCCCAACCCGGCGCCGACCAGGGTCAGGATCGCCGCCACGGGCCAGGCGAGCC
>JANYCC010000112.1 GCA_025360495.1 Verrucomicrobiota bacterium
CACCGGCGTGGTCTGTTTTGGTAGGGCGAGGTTCCACCCGAGCCGCCCCGATGGCATCCACGGGGGCAGTGTCAAGATACACCCGGACGCCGGACGCCTGCGGCTGGTCAATACGATCTTGACACCCCGAAGACATTGCAAAGAGTGAACTTCACTTACCTCAGCCAGCCAAAGACGCCATCCCGTTTATCGCGAAACGTTGAAGGGCACCCGCATTATAGCCGCTCCCCATGAAGAGATTCCCGTTCGCAATTCTTCTGCTTTTCAGCGTCATACTAAACGCGTCCGCGCAACCCTCCGCCCCGCCCCCGCTGGTCACGAAGATGGTGGAGGCCTATGTCACCCAGGTCAGCCCGACCAACTTTCATCTCGGTGACGACGTCTGGGTGACGGTCAGCGACCTTTCCAACCTGGTCTCGGTGGCATCGCTCAAATCCAAGAAGATCGCGCTCTTCGCCGATGGGAATGAACTTTCCGATGTCCAGCCCACCGGCATCCACATGGACACCCAGATGCTGCGTTTCCAATTGAAACGGACGACGGCAACCAAGGGGATCTGGGCGACACTCCTGCGAAATCCGATCCGGGACCCGGTGCGCCCCCTCCTCATCAGTGCCGGACCCCAGGGTGATCCGCCGATGTTGGTGGCGACCGCGGCCCGGAATTCGACCCTGACCGTGTTGGAATGGCAGGGATGGATCGTGGCCTGGGTGGTTCTCTTTGTCATCCTGCTGCTCGGTTTCGTGGTGCTCGCTGTTTATAGCGACGTGTTGAAGAGCCCGGAGCCGGACCCCTCGGGTCGATACCCTTATAGCCTCAGCCGGACCCAGGCGGCCTTCTGGCTGTTCACCACGTCCATGTCGTTCGTCTTCATCTGGGTCATCACCGGGGATCTTGCGACCCTGAACGGGAGCGTTCTGGCAATGATCGGGATCAGTGCCGGCACCTACATGGCTGCGGCCCTGATGGAGACCCCGCAACCCCTCCCGGCGCCCGCCAACCCACCCAACCCACCCGTGGTCCCGCCACCCGTTGTGCCCCCTCCGGTCGTGCCGCCCCAGGGGCCCGGGAACATCCAAAAAATCGTCGCCCGGATTCAAAACATCCGATTCGTCGGGCAATTCCTGCTGGATATACTCTCCGACGAAAAAGGGGTGAGCGTGCCCCGGTTTCAGATCTTCGTCTGGACGATCGTCCTGGGGATCATCTTCGCGGTCTCCGTGGTCAATGAACTCAGCATGCCGGAGTTCAGCGGGACACTCCTGGGCCTGATGGGGATCAGCTCGGCGACCTACGTCGGTGCGAAACTCAAATCTTAAAGCCGGTGCCGTCAGTCAAACATCCCTGGTGGGACCCGCGGACGCCCATGGCATGGGTCATCCGCCCAAACGGTAGAAGTGCTGCGGGCCGGAAATCACATTGGTGACCGTATTCAGTCCACCGACAATGACCGGTCCGGGAGAAACCTGGGTCCAAATCGAGGTTGACGCCATGCCCGTGCTGGATTGCAGAGTCAATCCAATGGTGTTGGTCGACCATGTCACAATCACCCGGTCCGCGGAATCGGAGGGGATCCGTTGCTGGAGTTGCACGGCGATCTTGTCCTGCCGGATCACGCCGGTGCGGAAATAGGCGTTGGCCAACGCGTTGTAGCGGTCTTCACCGGATGAACACCCCCCGGATCCAAGACCCCCACGACGGACCCGTTCTTGGCGATCAGGGTTTCGATCTCACCATAGAGATCCGCGTGGTATATGTTGGCACCAGACGCCAGGAATGATCGGTAGAGTGCATACCACGATCCGTTATACTCCCGGACCATTTCGTCACTAACATTCGGTGTGAATATCTTATGGATGTTTCCCATGACGATCCTCGCGTCGGGGCGATCGGCAAAGATTTGTCCAATGAGTTTCTGTGCCGCGGCAATCGAATCCGGGATCGACACGCCCAGGCTCATGTCGTTGGAGCCGCCCTGCAGGAGGACGAGGTCCGGCTCGTAAGAACTCCCCTTGTTTTTCCAATCATTCGGGAGAATGTCGCCGAGGTAGGTGCCCACGAAACCGTGTCCCCCTGCCCCCAGATGATTCGGATACAGATTCGCCCCGAATGGGCCGTGACTGGTGTAAGGCCCGACCGCCACGAAGTTCGTCAGGCCTGCGTCCTGCATCAGGATTTGAAAAAAACCACGATATCCCCCGTAATTGAGCGAGGAATCAGATGATTCACCCTCGGTGATGCTATCACCGAAAAACATGACCTTCAGAGGATGATCCGACGTGTATGCGGAAGGCCTGATGGACCCGCCCCTCCGATCGGGTTGGATGTCCGAAGCCAGAGATCGGCCGACAAGGCACATGCCGACCATCACCACTGCGGTGAGCAACTGACTCGTACGCCATCGATTGTGCGCAACTGGGACCTCAGACATGCGTCAGGATTGGACCCGCGTCTCGGTTGTCAAGGCGCCTTCACAAACGGAAGATAGTTGGCGAAGCCGGACTCCGTGTGGTGTGATCCCGGGGCGGTCCCAACCGGTGTGTCGCCAGGTGGGGCCGCATGTTCTCTACGGTTTTGTTTCCGATGAATGAGGGTCCAAGGGCTCCGATGTCCCAGAGCTGCCCGGTGACGGCTGTTCCCACGACCGCCGGGTTGCCCGCCAACCTTCGCGGCCTGCTGGTCTCGGCGTTGCTGGCCTGGGGCTGTTTCCATAACCGCATGCCCGCGATGGGCCGCCTGCTCGCGGGGTTTGTGCCTCCGGCCCGGTTGCGCCGCTGGGGCTTCGCCGCCCTCGCCTTGGCCGGCGGTTGGCACTCCGTCTCCGGTGCGACCGCCCCATCCCTGTCCAGCGCGACCGACGTCCAGGTGCAGGTGAACACGCCGTTTTCATACCGCATCACCATCAATCAGGCATGGGCGCTGAACGTGTTCGACGCCTCCCCCCTTCCACCCGGGCTCTCGGTCAACAAACGCTTTGGTTTCATCTCCGGGAAACCCACCCAAATCGGCACCAATTCCATCACGCTCATTGCTTCGCAGGACAGCCTGCCGGATCGTACGCTGAGCGGGATCCTGGTGCTGCGGGTCACCTCGGGCCAGGCCCCGCCGTTGTTCAAGTCCGATCCCACCAACGTCGTTGCAATCGTCGGCGAACCGGTCGTGCTGTCCGCGGAGGCCATCGGCACGGGCTCCATCCAATACCAGTGGTACCGGGGGAACATGATCTTCGGGATGTTCTTCGAGGGACCCACCGTGGACGGTGCCACCGACCCCCAACTGGTGATCCCTTCCGCCAGCCCGGCAGACGTCGGGTGGTACGTGGTGAAGGCCTCCAATGCGGCCGGCACGACAACCAGCCAACCCGCGGAACTCCTGCTCATCGTGCCGCCGGAGGTCTATTCCCAACCCGGCGACACCACCGTGCATGAGGGCATGCCGCTGGGCCTTTACGTGGGTGCGGATGGGGGCGCGGAACTCTCCATCCAATGGCGCAAAGACGGCATCCCGGTCCCCAACGCAACCAATCAGTCCTTCAATGTCCTCGCCACCGCACGCTCCGACGCCGGCACTTACGACGCCGTGCTCGACAACGCTGCGGGCCATGCCGTGAGCGACCCCGCCCTGGTCACGGTGGTCGATCCACTACGACCACAAATGCACCGTTCCGACCAGGGTGCGCCCATCCTCGGCTTCGACGCGATCCCCGGGATCTATTATACCATCTTCTATTCCGAGTCCCTCGACGCGGACTGGAACTATCTCACGGACGTCCTGGCGACCGGGACGAATGTCACCCGCACCGTTGATTCCGGCCGACCCCACCGGTTCTTCCGGGTGGGCCCGAATTAGTATTGCGCCCTCTCACCCGCACCAGAGTGCGAAGATCCGCGCGTTCCTGAACCGGATGCGCAAGGTCACCGGCCCGTCCGGTGGTGGCACCCCGTCATTCCACTCCACCCGCAGGTCCACTCCATCGTGCTGGATGGGCTTGGACCTGGCGACGATCTTCGCATTGGCATCCAGCACTTCGACGACGATCTCACCGAAGTCGGACGTGGCATTCAGATGAAGTGCCGGGCCCTTCAATTTCACCGGCTTGGTCAGGATCTCGCCACCGTCGAACGAGGCATCCATCGCGACGAAGCGGTCGAGCCGAATCGTCCCGAATCCAATGCTGCTTCGTTCAACCCCTTTGTCCGGGCCCGAATAAGGTGCGTGCCGGTACTGCCGCCCGCCATAATAAAAGCGCAGGTCATCCCCCACCACGATGGGATCGTTGTTGGCCGGCGAAAGATTGAAACGGTCCCAGCTTCCAATCCCACCCAGCGGGATGAACGGACTGCGGTCGCCTCGTGACAGCTCGCGATCGGGACTGGGCAGCAATCGACGCCACACCGCATACGCGCAGGCGAAAATCAGCAATGCTTCGGCGAACCAGAGCGGACCGGGTTCAAATTCTTTATCCTGAATCATCAGCCACCAACCTGACCAG
>JANYCC010000155.1 GCA_025360495.1 Verrucomicrobiota bacterium
GTCGTCGGCATCGGCACGGGCTTGGGCGGCTTCAATCGCGCCTTCCGTTCCTCCACCAACGGGGTCCTGGAAGAACTCGGCACGCTCGGCGGCGACGAGAGCTGGGCCCGTGCGATCAACAGCTCCAACCAGGTGGTCGGATCCGCCTCGACCCTCACCGCCGATTCCCACGCATTCCGCTTCACCGAGGGCGGGGGCATGGGCGACCTCGGCACCCTCGGCGGCTATGATTCCACCGCCTTCGGCATCGATCGCTCCGGCAATGTCGTCGGCTCGGCGGAGATTGCCTCGCGGGAGTTGCACGCGTTCGTGTGGTCGCCCAATGCCGGGATGCGCGACCTCAACGAGTTGGTTCCGGTCAACGCCGGGTGGACCCTGACGGAAGGGCGCGGCCTCAATGATTCCGGGGTCATCGTGGGCAACGGCCTGCACGACGGCCAGCCACGCGCCTTTCTGCTCACACCGTTCACCGGCCCGGACACGAGTCCACCCGTGGCCCTGCTTCAGGCCGACAACATCACGAACATCACCTTCACGGCGCATCTGTTCCGGGTCGCCTTCTGGGACAACGTGGGGGTCGAGGCTTCAAGCATCGGCACGAATGCCCTACGGGTGTCCGGGCCCGGCGGATTCGACCAGGTGGCGACGGTTTACGGCCCACCCCTGACGAACAACGGCATCCGGCTCACCGCCGCATTCTATATCGTGCCCCCCCAAGGCGTGTGGAACGGCACCAACAACGGCGTCTATTCCGTTTCGATCGAGCCCGACACCGTGCGCGATGTGATCGGGAATCTCATGCCTGGCGGAGTCATCGGCACGTTCAACGTCACGACGGAAACCCAGCCGATCGCCAGCCTCAGCGCGGAATCCCCGCCCGTGATGAACCAATCCTCGGGCTACCGGCTCACCGCACTGTCCTCGTTCCCCCATGATCCGGCCGACCTTTTCGATTTCACGATCGACTGGGACGGGGACGGCAGCGACGTGCAATCCGTCAGCGGCCCGACCGGCACGCCGGTCACGCATGCATTCACCAGCATCGGCGCACATACGGTCCGAGTGGGTGTGATTGACCCCCACGGCGTCACGGGTGCGGATTCTTTGATGTCCCTCTTCGTGGCCAATCCGCCGTTCCCGAATGCCTGGACCGCGGCACCCGGCCTCACCGGCGACCGGCGTCAGGCGGTGGGCTTGAACGTGAACGGCACACTGCTCTGTCTCGGCGGATTGCCCCTCAAGGGAAGCCGGCTCCAGGCGCAGACGCTGGCCCCGGGTGCGGGCGCCTTCGTGGATGCGCAACGCCTGAACGCGGCGACCCTGGGCCTCGGCGCGGGTATCGATGCACTGAATCGCATCGTCGTGTACGGCGGGATCGAACCCAATGCCGCCACGCCTAACGTCAATGGCTATGTCTATGATCCCGGGACCGGCGTCGGGGCATCCATCGCATCCAAGAAATTCCCCGTCCACGATTTCGCGTTCTGCGCGGACGCGCAGCATCGCCTGTACTCCATCGGCGGCGCCACCGGGACGGGAACGACGACCGGCACGGCCTCCGTGGAACGTTATGATGCCACCACCGATTCGTGGACGACGCTCGCGCCCCTGCCAGCGCCGCGCATCAACGCCACCGCGACCCACGACGGTCTCGGCCATCTCCTGGTGTTCGGGGGTCTGGATCCCGCGACCGGTTTGCCGACATCGGGCATTTACTCTTATGACCTCGCGACCGATTCCTGGTCCCAGTTGGGCGATGCCCCGGCGGGCACTTTCGGACCCACAACGGGACGCGTGGCTGTGCTCGGTGCGGACGGGATGGTCTGCCTGGTCGGCGGCCTGACCTCCAGCCTGACGCCGGTTGCGGACGTCCTGCTGCTCGATCCGGCGCGAAACCAGTGGTTCCTGGGGCCGCGCCTGATCACCGCCCGTGGCCGGCCGGCGGTCGCCCTGGGCAATGACGGATTCCTCTATGCGATGGGGGGCGACGGGCCGGCCAATGGAGGCGGTGGTGGCGGCAACAATGGTTTGGGTTCCGTGGAAAGGCTCGACACCGGCAGCACCCATCCCCCGAGGATCATCTCCTCACCCGTCGCATCGGTGCAGGCCGGCTCCCCCTTCAGCTATCAGATCTTCGCGACCGGGATTCCCCGTCCGACGTATTCATTGGCCGGCGCGCCGGGGGGGATGGAGATCAATCCGGCGAGCGGACTGGTGGTGTGGACGCCCACCACGAACCAGGTGGGGAGCCAGGACGTCACGGTGCGGGCCACCAGTGCCGCGGGCGGGGGCGGGCAACGGTTCACCCTCAACGTGACACCGCTTCCGGGCGACCTCCAGCCGCCGACCGCCCCGACGAATTTCTTCGCCGCGTTCCGCACCTCGACCAACATCCTGTTCACCTGGAGCGACGCGACCGATGACATCGGCGTGGTGGGCTACAATCTTTATAACTATGTGGGTTCGCGATCGCGCCACTGGGCACTCGTCGCCGGCGGCATCACGAATCGCTCGGTCCATTATCCCGGGGGCTCATTCTACCCGCTGTTCGGCATCGCCGCCGTGGACGCCGCGGGCAACGTGTCACCCCTCAGGACCTGCTCGGCCAACACCCTCACCCTGCCCTTCATCACGCACGCCAATGCCGCGGAACCGTCGACCGTGATCCTGGGCGGCGCGTTCCTTTTCACCCTCTCGGCGTCCGCCACGCCTTCGCCCGCGTTCAGCAGCGTCAGCGGTCCGGCGGGCATGACCCTGACGCGCGTCGCCGGACCGAATCCGCTCAATGATTATGCCGTCGTGGAATGGCAACCGACCGCCGCCCAGGTGGGGACGAATCACTTCACCGTCTTTGCCACGAATGCGAACACCACCGGCGGGAGTGCCACGTTCACCGCCGTCGTGTTGCCGGGCGGCACCGACCTGATTCCGCCCTCACCCGTCGCGCAGATGGTCCCGAGTGGCGTCTCCTTCGATCATTGCGACCTGGCTTGGACGCCCGCCGGGGACAATGTCGGCATCGCCAACTACCACCTGGTCGCGACCCATTTCGGCGCGATCTCC
>JANYCC010000173.1 GCA_025360495.1 Verrucomicrobiota bacterium
GAGGGCGGGTTTTCCTACCCGCCCCGCTTCTCCCATGGCCCGGCTTCCCGCGATGCCCAGTTGCGCCCCCCCCGGCGACCCCCGGGTGCAAACGCCCCTTTTCAAGTCGGCCCGGGTGTGGTTGGGTGGTCGCAATCCCGAAGGAAATACACCTGCGAACAGTGTCTGCCGTGTATGTGTGTGCCGGCCGTCCCCGTTCCTCCGACCCGACCTGCCGATGATTCAACTTCGAACCGAGCCGAAACCGACCGAGGTGAACGGCAAGCCCTTCAAGTGCCTCGTGTGTGCCAACGAGACCTTCCACAAACGCAAGACGCACTTCGACACCGCCCTTTTCGGCGGGCTCCAAACCGAGTGGTCGGACAGCCAGGGCCACTGCCTGGTGTGCGGCCGTTGCGGGCACATTCACTGGTTCATGAGCCCGAAGTAGCCGCCGACCCGTGCAGACCCAACGGATGGTCCAATGGTTGGCGGGCCGTTTTCGCCGGGAGGCCAATCTCTGCGTCGTCCTGACGCCGGTGGCATTCTTCGCCGGACTCCTCGGCCTGCTGTTCACCTGGTGGTTCTGTTTTGTCGCCGTGTTCCTGGGTTCCCACGCGGTGACCGGCCTGGCCCGGTTGCTGTTCGACGCGCGTTGGAAGGGGTCCCCCGGATGGGAGTATGCGTTGGCCACCGCCTTTTTTCTGGGGTTGATGGGGGAATACCTGCGCCGGGGGACGGACGGTCTGGACGAGTTTCCGGAATTCGGCGGTGAGGGTCCCTCGTGGGAAAACGCCGCGCGTCTGTACGTGGTGACGGGCAGCCCCGCCCTCCTGCTGATGTTTCCCAGCGCGTCGGCCCACATGATCCTCGATATCCTTTTCATCGCACCAAGGCTGCTCCGCGGGGCGTGGTGCCTGCTCCGGCACAGCGGTGAATTGCGGACGATCCCGTTGGAGCCGGTGGCCGAAGTCCTGTCGGTGCTGGCGTCTCTGCCGGGAAAGCTGGCGTGGGACCGATTCCCGCAACAGTTCGGGCATCTGCCGGTGGATGAGGTTTGGCGCGGGCTGCGGATGTTCCAGGGCGTGGTGCACTTGGACGGCGGACTGACGTTGTCGGCCGACCTGCGGGCGGAACTCCGGACGGCCTGGGGCGACGGCGGGGAATGGGAGACCGGGGTGGACGGGCAGTTCAACGATTGAATCCGGGATGCCGTGCCGGCAACGACGTTTGGACCTTGCCCATGCCGATCGGTCTTGAGGCCTGATTTGCCAGGACGGTGATGACGGACGGACTTTCCTTTGCCAGTTTTGGGGGGCCTCCGCTATAAGCTCCGCCCGCTCGATATGCCGCACCGTCCAGCCGCCAATCCTCCCGTCCCCGGGCGTCGTCAGTTCCAAAAACTGATGGCCGCGAACCGGTCCGAAATCGCCATCCGGATCTTCCGGGCGGCCAATGAACTCGGAATCCGCACCGTGGCGGTGTTTGCGCAGGAGGACCGCTTCTGCATGCACCGGTTCAAGGCGGACGAGGCCTATCTGGTGGGCCAGGGGAGGGGTCCGGTGGCGGCGTACCTGGACATCGAGGGGATCGTGGCCGTGGCGAAGGCCAAGGGCGTGGACGCGATCCATCCGGGTTACGGGTTCCTGAGCGAGAACGCCGCCTTCGCGCGGGCGTGTGTCGGCGCCGGCATCACGTTCGTGGGTCCGCGACCGGATCTGTTGGAGATGATGGGCGACAAGACAGCGGCCCGGGCCTTGGCGCAACGCATCGGGGTGCCCACGCTTCCCGGGACCGAAGAACCGGTGGTCGACCGGGACGTGGCGATGAAGATCGCACGGGAGATCGGCTTTCCGTTGATCATCAAGGCGGCGTTCGGCGGGGGCGGCCGGGGCATGCGCGTGGTGCCCAAGGCGGGCGACCTGGCCAACCTGCTGGACGAGGCGCAGGCCGAGGCAGAACGGGCCTTCGGCAATCCGGCCGTCTTCCTGGAGAAATACATTCCGCACGCCAAACACATCGAAGTGCAGATCCTCGGTGACCAGCACGGCAACGTGATCCACCTGTACGAGCGCGATTGTTCCGTGCAACGCCGGCACCAGAAGGTGGTCGAGGTGGCGCCCAGCTTCGGCTTGCCCGAGAATATCGTCCGCGAGTTGTGCGATGCCGCGGCCCGCATGGCCCGCGAAGTAAAGTACGACAATGCGGGCACGATCGAGTTCCTTTACGACCTGGACCGTCACGAATGGTTCTTCATCGAGATGAACCCGCGGATCCAGGTCGAACACACCGTGACCGAGGTGATCACGGGCCTCGACATCGTGCGGGCGCAGATGTTGATCGCGCAGGGTCATCCGCTCCATTCCGAGGAGGTCGGGATGCCGCCGCAGGACCAGATCCCGCGCAACGGTTACGCCATCCAATGCCGGGTCACGACCGAGGATCCCGAGAACAAGTTCATGCCCGATTACGGCAAGCTGCTCGCGTACCGGTCGCCGGGTGGGTTCGGGATCCGGTTGGACGGTGGCATGGGGTATTCGGGGGCCGTGATCACGCCGTTTTATGACTCGATGCTGGTCAAGGTGATCGCCAGCGGCCGGAGCTATTCCGTCGCGTGCGACCGCATGCACCGGGCGCTGTCGGAGTTCCGGATCCGGGGCGTGAAGACCAACATCCCGTTCTTGGAAAACCTGATCGGGAACGGGGAATTCCGCGCGGGGCAGGCGACGACCACGCTGATCGACACGACGCCGGAGTTGTTTGCCTTCAAACCGAAACGGGACCGGGCGACCAAGCTGTTGAATTTCCTCGGCAACGTCATCGTGAACGGCAACCCGCATGCGAAGGGTTACCGTCCGGCGAAGCCGTTTGACGCACCGGTCGTGCCGCGGGCGGATCTGCTGGGGCCGGTGCCGCCCGGGACGAGGGATCTGCTGCTGGAATTGGGACCGGCGGGATTCGCGGCGTGGGTGGCGCGCCAGAAGCGGCTGCTGGTCACCGACACCACCTTCCGCGACGCGCACCAGTCGCTCATGGCGACGCGGGTGCGGAGCTACGACATGCTGGCGTGTGCGGATTCGCTGTCGCGGCGTCTGGGGGATGCCAAGACCGGTCTGTTCTCGCTGGAGATGTGGGGCGGCGCGACCTTCGACACGGCGATGCGGTTCCTGAGCGAGGATCCGTGGGAGCGCCTCCGCCAGTTGCGCGCCCGCATCCCGAACATCTGTTTCCAGATGCTTTTCCGCGGTTCCAACGCTGTCGGGTACTCGAACTACCCGGAAAATGTCGTCGCGGGTTTCGTGCGGCACGCGGCGGCGGCGGGCATGGACATCTTCCGCATCTTCGATTCGTTGAACTACCTCCCGAACCTCCGGGTGGCGATGGAGGCGGTCCAAGGCACGCACGCCGTCTGCGAGGCGGCGTTGTGTTACACGGGCGACATCCTCGACCCGGCGCGCGACAAGTATTCGCTGAAGTATTATGTGAAGTTGGCGAAGGAATTGGAGCGGATGGGTGCGCACATCCTCGCGATCAAGGACATGGCCGGCATCTGCCGTCCGCTCGCCGCCCGCAAGTTGGTCCGCACCCTCAAGGAGGAGGTCGGGCTTCCCATCCACTTCCACACCCACGACACCGCCGGGGTCCAGGCCTCCGCCGTCCTCAATGCCTGCGAGGCCGGGGTGGACATCGTCGATCTCGCGATGGCGTCCATGTCGGGGAGCACGTCCCAGCCGAACCTGAATTCGGTGGCCACCGCGCTGCAACGGGCGCCGCGGGATACGCGGTTGGATGTGACGGTGCTGAACGAATTCGCCGATTACTGGGAAAAGGTCCGCGAATGCTATGCGCCGTTCGACACCGCCCCCAAGACCGGGTCGGCCGAGGTTTATCTCCACGAGATGCCCGGCGGCCAGTACACCAACCTGAAGGAACAGGCCGCCAGCATGGGTGTTTCACACCGTTGGCCGGAAATCGCCCGCATTTATGCCGAGGTCAACCATCTGTTCGGTGACATCGTCAAGGTGACGCCGTCGAGCAAGGTGGTCGGCGACATGGCGTTGTTCCTTTTCACCCGGGGGATCAAGACCGCCGACGTGCTCAATCTGGAACCCGGTGCCACGCCCTTTCCGGAGAGCGTGGTCGACATGCTGTCCGGCGGCTTGGGTTGGCCCGAGTCCGGGTGGCCGGAAGGTGTCTCACGGGTGGTGCTCGGCGAGAAACGCGCCGCCGAGGCCCGGCGCAATTATGAGTTGGGCGTCGTGCCCGGCGCCGTTGCGGTGCCCGCCGACTTCGACCGCCTGCGTGAGGAAGTGGCGGCCAAAATCAAACGACCGGTCGGGGACGACGACCTGTTTTCGCACCTGATGTATCCCCAGGTGTTCCTCGATTACGCGAAGCATCTGCGGGAATTCAGTGACGTCAGCGTGCTCCCGACCGCGGCGTTTTTCTATGGGCTCCGGCTCGGCGAGGAGATCAGCGTCAACCTGGAAGAGGGCAAGACGATCATCATCAAACTGATCAACGTCAGTGAACCGGACAAGGACGGCCGGCGCACGGTCAGCTTCGAACTGAACGGCGTCACCCGCGAGGCGCACATCACGGACCGGAAGGTGACCCCGCTCGCCAAGACCCGTGCGAAGGCCGATCTCGGGGATCCGCTCCAGGTGGGCGCCCCGATTCCGGGCCTCATCGCGACCATCGCCGTCACCGTCGGTCAGAAGGTGGCCAAGGGTGATCGGCTGCTGATGATGGAGGCGATGAAGATGCAGACCACGATCACCGCGCCCGTCGATGGCGTGGTGGACGCGCTTTCGGCCCAGGTCGGCGACACCGTGGAAAGCAAGGATCTGCTGGTGAAGCTCCGCGTCTGAGGAGTCACCCCGCCCCGGGGCGGTCAGCCAAGGCCGCAAACCCCTGCGCCGGCGTCAGGTCGGCTCCACCGGAGTGGACGGGGCCGGGGTCTCTCCGGCGGCCGGTGTGGCGGGGGCCTCGAGCTTGGCCCGGCGCTTCTCTTCCTTCTTGGCCTTCTTGTCCATTTCCTTGCGCCGCTTCTCGAACTGATAATTGGGCTTTTGCATACGCTTGGCTGCAGCATGAGACCCGGAGTCGCTCGGGGCGAGCCGCGAATTTGACCTTCGGCTTCAGGAGGGTTCCTCCCGCCTGCCGGCCCATGGCGGTTTCGGACGGCTCACTTTGCCGCGGACCGATAATCCTCGCGGCAGCGCAGGATGAAACCCACGAGTTCCCAACGCTGAGCTTCGGTCGTGGCCTCCGCGTATCCGGGCATCGGCGTGCCGTCGATCCCATGGAGAATCACCCGGTACAGGTCCGAAGGGTCCGGTCCGCTGCGGGCCAGCGGTTGACGGAGATCGGGGGGTGGGGCGGGTTGTCCCCATTGATCCTCTAGGCCCGGTGCCGACGGGCCCTTCCCGTCCGCCGTCGGACCATGGCATGGGCCGCACAAAGTGAGGAACAATCTGCCGCCGGAGGCCGCATGCGCCGCCCGCCCGGGATCGTCCGTCACCCATTCCGGCGCGGGTGGCAGCACGACGGGCGGCGCATGGTTGGTCGCCCAGTGCCAGCGAGGGGACAGGGTTTTCAGATACGCGATGACCGCCTCCAGATCACGTCCGGGCATGGCCCCGAAGGCGGGCATGGAAGTTCCTGGCAGGCCGGAGCGGATCGTGCGTTCGAGATCGGCGTCAGTCGGCAGTCGGCCGGGCGGGGTGGTGTGGTACTTGAAGATTCCGGAGGTGAGCCGGCGGGGTTTGGGGAACATCGCGGCGGCCATCTCGCCACGGCCATCGCCCCAGCGTCCGTGACAGACCTGGCAGGTGCGTTCGAAGACGTAGCGGCCTTGGAGGACGAGTTCCCCATCGGGGGCGGGCATCCGGGCGGATGGCACGTTGGTCACCGGTGCAGCCCCCGACAGCACGGCTCCGGCGAGCGCGCAAACCAAGAGCACCGCGGGACGGATCGGCCGGCGGTGCGCTGGATGCGCCCGGGCGGAAGAGGAGGGGGACATCCGTTCCATGGTGAAAGCGGCCGCCGTGGACGTTGCGCGGCACAACGCGTTGAGCCGAGCCCAAAAAGGGTGTTCCCGCCTTGATGGGGATCAAACGGCCCCTCTTGCCGGGCTGCATCCCGGCGGGTAGCGTCCGCGCTCCTTATGGGGGCTGCGATGGATTACAAAAACACCCTTAACCTGCCGCGCACGGAGTTTCCGATGCAGGCGAACCTGGTGCAACGGGAACCCCAACGGCTGGCCCGATGGGAAGCGGGTCAGCTTTACGAACGCATTCAGGCCGCCCGCACGGGGGCGCCGCGGTTCGTGTTGCACGACGGGCCGCCGTTTGCCAATGGCGACGTCCATGTGGGCAACGCCCTGAACAAGATCCTCAAGGACATCATCATCAAGTCCAAGAGCGGTCGCGGCTTCCAAGCGCCCTATGTCCCGGGTTGGGACTGCCACGGCCTGCCCATCGAGGCCAAGGTCACCCAGGAACTGCGCGCCGCGGGCAAGGGGGATGCCGACGCGGCCACCATCCGGACCGCCTGCGACGCCTATGCCCGGAAGTACATCGACCTCCAACGCGGACAATTCCGACGGCTCGGGGTGCTGGGCGACTGGGCCGATCCTTACCTGACGCTTTCGCCCGGATACGAGGCGGAGGAGTTGCGCCTGTTCGCGGACCTGGTCGGGCAGGGATTTGTGTACCGCGGAAAGAAGCCGGTCTACTGGAGCATCCCGTTCCGGACCGCGCTGGCGGAGGCGGAGGTGGAATACCATGACCACGTGAGCCCCAGCGTGTACGTCAAATTCCGCCTGGCGGGCGAGCCGAACACCTTCGTGCTGATCTGGACGACGACCCCTTGGACCCTGCCCGCCAACCTCGCGGTCGCGTTCAACCCGGAGCTGCACTATTCCTATATCCACGCCAATGGGGACACCTATCTCGTCGCCAACGCGTTGTTGTCGGTCCTGAGCCAGAAATGCGGCTGGGAGAATTATGTGATTGTCCGCACCGCCCAAGCCGCGGAGTTGGAATCACTTGTCTATGAACACCCGTTCTGCGCCCGCACCGGCCGGCTTTTCGCAGCGCCCTTCGTCGAGAGTTCCACCGGCACCGGCTTCGTTCACATCGCGCCGGGGCACGGTTTGGAGGATTACCATCTGGGGCTGCGGGTCGGACTGCCCGTGTACTGTCCGGTGACCGATGACGGCCGGTTGGCCCCGACCGCGGATCTGCCCCGCGAACAGCAGATGCCGGAGTCCTTGGTCGGGAAATCCGTGCTCGGGAAGAATGGGCGGTCGGAAGCGGATGACGCGGTGATCGCCTTGCTCACGGAAAGCGGGGCGCTGGCATTGCGTGAGAATTATACCCACAGCTACCCGCATTGCTGGCGTTCGAAGACCCCGATTGTGTTCCGTGCGGTCGACCAGTGGTTCATCCGCATCGACCACGCCGCACCCGACTCGGGTGGGATTCCTTTCCGCCAGATCGCGTTGGCCGCGATCGATGGCGTGAAATGGGTCCCCGACTGGGCGATCAACCGGATCCGGAGCGCGGTCGCGTCCCGGCCGGACTGGTGCATCTCGCGTCAACGCACCTGGGGCGTCCCCATCCCCGCGTTTTATGACGCCGATGGAAATCCGTTGCTGACCGCCGACATTGTCCGACGGGCCGCCGACCTGGTCGAGCGGGACGGATCGAATGCCTGGTTTTCCCGGCCGGTCGACGAATTATGGACCGCCTGTCGACCCGCCGATTGGACCGGCCCCGAAGCGGTGGCGCGGGGGCATGACACGCTGGACGTATGGATCGATTCCGGGTCGTCCTCGCGCGCGGTGCTGATGCGTCGCCCGGAATTGCACCATGGGGGCGACGGAGCGGGGGATTGGCAGGCGGATGTGTACCTGGAGGGGACGGACCAGCATCGGGGTTGGTTCCAATCCTCCTTGCTCTTGTCGTTGGCAGGCAACGGGGCGCCGCCGTTCCGGACCGTGTTGACCCATGGGTTCATGGTGGACGAGGACCGTGAAAAAATCTCGAAATCCAAGCAGGGCGAAGGCAGTTACGTGAAGCCGCAAACGTCGGACCGGTACGTGAACGAGTACGGGGCCGATGTGGTGCGGTTGTGGGTCTGTTCCCAGGATTATCGGAACGACATCGTGGTGAGTGAGGAGCGGTTGAAGAAGGTGGGGGAGACTTACCGGTTGGTGCGCAACACGCTGCGCTATCAATTGAGCAACCTCCACGATTTCGAACCGGCCCGGGACGCGGTGTCCGAAGCACAAATGACCCCGTTGGACCGCTGGGTGTTGGGCGAGTTCGCGCGCTTGGAACGCGGGGTGGCCGCAGCCTATGACGCGTTTGAATTCCATGCGGTTTACCAAATCGTGTCCCAGTTCGTTTCGGTGGAATTGAGTTCGGTCTATCACGACATCGTGAAGGATCGCCTCTATACCGACGCGGCCGGATCCCGGCGCCGGCGTTCGACCCAGACGGCGTTGCACCGGATGGCCTTGGGTCTGTGCCAGATGCTGGCGCCGGTCCTGGCGTTCACCGCCGATGAAGCCTGGGAACACCTGCCGGGTCGGACGTTCGACTCGGTGCATCTTTCGGTTTGGAAGCCGTCGGAATTCGTCCTGGACGATCGGGAAAACGCGGCGTGGCAGGCTCTGTTTGCGGTTCGGGAACGGGTGCTTCCCGAATTGGAAAAGGCGCGCCAGGCCAAGTTGATTGGCAAGGCCTTGGAGGCGCGCGTTGTAGTGGTGCTCCCGACGGCTGATGGCGAGGGGATGGTCGGGCGATCCGCCGATCTCCAGGAAATCCTCAACGTCTCACAGTTGGAGCTCCGGTCGGCGGAGACCTTCGAAGTGACGGTTTCGCGGGCCGTCGGAATGAAGTGTGAACGGTGTTGGCACTGGGAAACGGTGGTCGGCCGGGACCCCTCGCACCCCGGGTTATGCGACCGTTGCGTGGCTGCGGTGGCCGGTAATTCCGCCCCTTTGGAAAATAAATCCGGAGAAGTGCCCGGTTTTTGACATCCAGAGCAGAAAAAACATTTGCGCAAGTGGGCCGTTTGGCCGTCAATTTTACTGTTGGTTATTAAGGGGACGACACCGCGGTTGCAACGACCGCAGGACGGACCCGCGCAAGCCTTACTTCAAGGCTCGCAAAGGAGGTCTAGTTTGGTTGTTTGGGTTAGGCGGGCACCGCAAGGTGCCCGCTTTTTTTTGTGTCCGACGTGGGTCCGGCGCGGGTCAGGCATGCCCCAGGCAAACGCGCAGGGCCGCCAGGAATCGGGCCACGTGTTCCGGACGCGCCGTTTCCCCCATCAGCCCGACCCGGATGATCCGGCCCTTCAACGGCCCGAGGCCGGCTCCGACCTCGATTCCGAATTCAGTCAGCAGCCGTTTGCGAAGAGCCGCCTCGTCCAGGCCGGCCGGCACCCCCACCGCGTTCAGCTGCCAGAGTTGATGCCCGGCCTGGGAAACGATTTCCAAGCCGAGTTCAGCCAACCCGGCCCGCAGCGCCTGATGGCACTGTTCGTGACGACGGAAGCGGGCTTCCAACCCTTCGATCAACACCCCGCGCAAGGCCTCGTGCAGCGCGTAGTTCATGTTGATGGGCGCGGTGTGGTGGTAGACCCGCTCCTGTCCCCAATACGATGACAACAGGTTGACGTCCAAGTACCAGCTCTGGACTTTGGTCTGGCGACGGGCGGCGACTTCGAGGGCGCGCGGGCTGAGGGAAACCGGGGAGAGACCGGGGGGACAACTGAGGCATTTTTGGGTGCCGCTATAGACCGCATCCACGCCCCACGCATCGATTTCAACCGGGCAACCCCCGAGCGAGGTGACCGCATCCAGCACGAAGAGCGCCCCGGCTTCACGGGCGAGACGGGCGATCTCGACGGGCGGGGTCAGTGCGCCCGTGGAAGTCTCGGCATGGACGATGGCGATGAACTTGGGTCGGGGAACACGGGTGAGGGCTTCCCGGATCTGGGCCGGTTCGATGATCTGACCCCACGGGGCATCGACCCGGGTCACCTTGGCGCCGCACCGTTCGGCAACATCCACCATGCGGGTTCCGAAGACGCCATTGACCCCGATGATCACCTCGTCGCCCGGTTCGATCAGGTTCGCGCAACAGAACTCCATGCCGGCGCTGCCGGTGCCGCTGATCGGGAAGGTCAGGGGATTTGTGGTTTGGAAGACGGCGCGCAGCATGACTTTGACCTCTTCCATCATGCGCACAAATTCCGGGTCGAGATGGCCGATGGTGGGACGGGCCAGCGCGGCGTAGACGGACGGGGCGACCAAGCTTGGTCCGGGTCCCATGAGGAGCCGGGTCGGCGGTTCAAAAACGGGAGGAACGTTCACGGGCGGGACTTTACGGGGCCAGCGCCGGAGCTGCAATGGGTCGGGTGGGGCAGGGAAGGGATGAACAACAACGGGCGCAACAGGTGCAAACCGAAACGGAATCTTCAGTGCCGGATCACCCCCCTTGCGCCTTCGTGGTGAATCTCTTTCCCTCCTCCGGGCCCTTCTCCGGGCTTTGCCTCGGGCCCGGACCTCGTCCATGCTGCCGCGCATGAAGCCCTTGTCGTTCTGGTGCGCCGTCACCGTCCTCGCCACCGTCGTTCACGCCGAGCCGTGGGTCGTCTACCAACCGCCCGCCGACAAGGCCAACGGCAAGCACGTGGTCCTGTTGTCGGGCGATGAGGAATACCGGTCGGAGGAGGGCTTGCCGCAATTGGGCAAGATCCTGAGCCAACGGCACGGTTTCAAATGCACCGTGCTGTTCTCCCAGGATGCGGATGGCACGATCAATCCCAACAACCAGACCAACATCCCCGGCATGGAAGTGCTGGGCCGGGCCGACCTCGTCGTGGACCAGTTCCGGTTCCGGGAACTGCCCGATGGGGACATGAAACACTTCGTGGATTACCTGAACTCGGGCCGCCCGATGATGGTGCTGCGGACCGCCACCCATTCCTTCAATTACGAACGCAACAAACAGAGCCCCTATGCGAAGTACTCGTGGACGGCCAAGGGCGGCGGCTTCGGCGGCATGACCGTGGGCGAGACCTGGACCTATCATCATGGCGACCACGGGCACGAGGCCACCCGGGGGATCATCGACGGACGGAACAAGAGCCATCCGCTCTTGCAGGGCGTGAATGACGTGTTCGGGCCGACCGATGTCTACGGGGTGAACCCGGATTTCCCGGCGGACGCGACGATCCTGTTGTTCGGCCAGGTGTTGAAGGGGATGAAAGCCGATGACGGTCCCAACCTGGGCAAAGCCGTGATGCCGCTCGTCTGGCTGCGCGATTATAAGGGCGAATCCGGCAAGACCTCGCAGTTGCTGTGTTCGACGATCGGTGCGGCGACCGATCTGCAGAGTGAGGATCTCCGGCGTTTGTTCGTGAACTCAGCCTATTACCTCACCGGATTGCCCGTGCCCAAAAAGGCGGATGTGACGGTGGTGGGCGACTACGCACCCACGATGTTCGGTTTCAACAAGTTCGTGAAGGACGTGAAGGTGTCGAGTCACGAACTGAAGTGAGCCTTGCCCGGGTCAGGTGGACTTCGATGACCGTATTTCCTGTGCGAATCCGCGCGTTGGTGACCTGCATGGCGTGTCTGTCGCTCGGTGCGGCGGACCCGGTGATTCCCCGCGCAGCGCGATCCGTGCACCTGGGCTACCCGGCCCCCGACGGCGACCTTTTCCATAATGAAATGGTCGTCGAGGCGTCCACGCCGGGCAGTTACTTCATGGCGTGCGGATGGAACACGGGTTATTTCGGGATCCAGGAATTGGCGGACCACGGAAGCGCTCCCGGTTCGAAGGTCGTCATTTTTTCCGTGTGGGACCCGACGGTCGGCGACGATCCCAAGGCTGTGAAATCGGAAGACCGCGTCGAGGTGTTGCAGGCGGATGAAGGGGTGCGGATCCGGCGATTCGGCGGTGAGGGGACCGGGGGGCAATGCATGGCACCGTTCGACTGGAAAGTGGGGGAAACCAACCGGTTCCTGCTGCGGGGCGAAGTCCAGGGCGACAAGACGGCCTATGTGGCGTGGGTTTGGCGGCCGGACCGTTCCGATTGGTGGCGGTTGGCGACCTTTCGCACCCCCACCAAAGGGCTGCCGTTACGGGGATATTATTCGTTCCTTGAGGATTTTCGACGGGATGGGAAAAGCGTCCAGGAAGTGCGACGGGCCCGTTACCTGAATGGTTGGGTGCACACCACGAAAGGCGACTGGGTGGCGTTACTTCGGGCACGGTTCACCGGGTCCGGGGCCGATTGGGAATCCAAGGAAAACATCGATGCGGGACTGGCTGGCACGGGTTTCTTCCTGGCGACCGGTGGGGCGACGATTCATCGGACGGCCCTGCACACGGTGTTGGAGCAGCGTCCGACCGGGATCGTGCTGCCGCTGATGGAGACCCCGAAATAGCCGGCCAGCTGTCTCCCACTGCCTCCATAGCCTGGCTTAGCCGTGTGCATGCAGGAGGGATTTCACGCAAAGATCGCCAAGGCCGCAAAGAACGATGCAGAAGTTCTGATCCAGGGACGGATCACCCCTCACTGTTTGGTGAGTGGTTCCGGGCCGTAGGATTCTCCCTGATCTTGGCGTGCCTGGCGTTCTTTGCGTGAAATGCCCGGGTTTCTATTGAATGGTTACGGCTCAATTCCCGAGCAATTTGCCGAGTTGATCGGTCAATTGTTTGATCTCGTCGGGACCCATTCCCAGCCCGTGAAGCAACCGTTCCAACAATGCCCGGTTGGTGATCACCGTCAGACAGGCAAAGGTGAAGGAGTCAAAGAATCCATGGGCCAGTATCGCTTCGGGCAGGGAACGGCGCAGCACCATGATCCCGCCGAGCCCGAGCCCGAGGGTGGTCGTGAGCCCGACGGCCGCCCATCCCTGGGTTAGATGTCCCAAGCCGAACAATCCGGACGCGATGAGCACTGCCGTCCATTCCCAGCGACGGCCAGGCCATTCGGCCGGAAACATCGCCCGCAGGGAGGCGATGACCCCGGCGCGCCAGAGTTCCTCGCGCAGGCCCGCGACGATGAAGCTGACCCAAGTCATGCACAGGATGGAATAAAGGGGGCTTTTCAACGCACCGGGGCTGAACAGGTGCTCCACCTTGGGGCGGAATTCCTGGAGTGCATTGGAATCCACCTTTCCCTTGGACAAGACCAGGATGGCGACCACTCCCAGCATCAGGACGACGAGCATCATCCGCAGCAGGATCGACCACACAAATCCGAGGACCACGGTGAGGACCTGGATTTTCTGTGCGCCATAAAGGTCGGCGCGCGAGGTGCGTCCAAACAACCAGGCGATGACGAACACCCCGGCGAAGACCAGGAGATTGAGGGCGCTATAAAGTAAGAGCGGGCCGGAAGTTCCAGGCAGGGCGGGCGCGGTATCGGTCGCGGACTGCCCTTTGAGCCCGGCCCAAAGCACATAGCTGGCGAGCAGGATGAACATCACCGCCGACCGCCACTTGGCCACCGGCGGGGCCGTCGGGGTGAACGGCTTCGGTTCGACGGCGATCGGGGGTTGGATGGGTGGGGCCTCGTACATGGTGTCAGCGGGTGGATCGGGGTGATTTGTCGGCCGCCTTGCGGCACGCGGCCGACACCAGGTCGAGTTGACCGAGGAAATGTTCCCGTTCGTCCGCCGGCAACACCGCCAACACCTCGGACTGCAAGTCGAGGGCGATCATCCGGCACGCCTCGTGTTGGGCCCTTCCCGCCTCCAGTAACCGGATGCGATAGGCCCGTCGATCGTTCTCATGCGCCCCCCGCGAGATCCATCCCGCCACCTCCATCCGCTCCAACAGCGACGCCACGGTGTTCGGGTCGGACGACATGAGGGCCGTGAGGTCCCGTTGGGTGAGGCCGGCCGGGTCGCCTTCGAGCAGGGTGCGCATCGCCGTGAATTGATCCGGGGTGACTCCGGTATGGGCGATCCGGCGGCGGAACGCCTGGTTGAGCCCGTACCACGCGCGGCGAAGGAGCGGGGGCAGGCGACGGCGCGTGGGGGAGTCGGCGGCCGGCTCCAAGGCGCCGATCTCAATGGTCTTCCTGATAGGCAAGGCCCGGCGTGTATACGGGGCCGGCGGCGGTTTGGCAAACCAGCGCGTAGCAGCGCATGGGAATGCGCCGACTCCGGGGGCGACGGTGGGTCTGCCGATTTCCATCGGCAGCTACGGGAGGCTTGGTGGTTGTTCCAGGCTTGCGTGGCTGGCACGGTTCTGTTTTGTCCCGGAGACTTCCATGCCCACCCGTCTTTACCGGCGACTGTGCCTCGCCTTGTGCCTCGTCTTCCTGGCGGCACCCGTCATCGCCGCACCCAAGAAGGTCGTCCTGATCGCCGGCCCGATCACCGGTCATCCGAAGGAGGCGCACGAATACGAAAAAAGCGTCGTCCTGCTCCGCGAATTGCTCGAGACCTCGCCTTCGCTCCGCGGCCAGATCCGCGCCGAAATCCATTTCAACGGTTGGCCGGCGGATCCGACCACCCTCGATGATGCCGACACCATCGTGCTCATCAGTGATGGAGGCGATCATCGCGAGGAAGACCATCCCTTGTACGTCGGCGATCGGTTTGCCCAGTTGCGCCGCCAGATGAAGCGCGGTTGCGGGGTGGTGTTCTATCACTGGACCACCTTTCACCCGGTGCACGCCGATGCCGAGATCACCGACTGGGTGGGCGGTTATTTCGATTACGAAACCGGCCCGCCCCCGCAGCATTGGCGTTCGGCAATCCAGACGTGGAAGGCCGACTCGGTTCCGGTCGCGGGGCATCCCGTGACCCGCGGTGTCACGCCGTGGTCGGCTCCGGAAGAGTATTACTATAATATCCGATTCCGCGACGCCGACCCGCGGTTGAAACCGGTCTTGCAAACACGCCCACCGAAAGAGACCGGGGACCAGGTCGTGGCGTGGACGGTTGAACGGGCGGATGGTGGACGCGGTTTCGCCACGACGGGCGGTCACTTCTATGCGCAGTGGTGGATTCCGTCATGGCGTCGGATGATCCTCAACGCGGTGGCATGGACCGCGAAACTGGAGGTGCCGGCGGGCGGGGTGGACAGTAAGGAATTCGGGCGGTTCAAGGTGCTGATTGTCACCGGCGCCAACCATCCGTCCCACGATTGGAACGGGGTGAGCGGTGCCTTGGTGCAGGTGTTGGAACAGGATCCGCGGGCCGAGGTCCATGTGCTCGACCAACCGGATCGTCTTGGGCTGACCGAAGCGACCCCGGGCGGGTTCACGGGTCATCTGGCCGATTACGACCTCGTGGTGTGGAATTATGTGAACTGGGAGCGTCCGGGATTGGCCGGGCCCGCCAGGGAGGCCTTGCTCGACTATCTGCACCGGGGCGGCGGACTCGCCCTGGTGCATTTCGGCGCGAGTGCCTTTCATCCCTCGCTGCAGGGAACCAAGCCCGGGGATGCCTGGCCGGAATTCTATGAAAAAATCGCCCGGCGCGTCTGGGAACACCGTGCCCCTTCCCCGAGCGGGCACGATGCCTTCGGCCGATATCATGTCGACATCACCGCGCTTTCCAGCCCGGTGACTGCGGGGTTGTCCGGCTTCGACACCGAGGACGAACTCTATTTCCATCAGGCGGGCAACGCGTTGATCGAACCCCTGGCGACGGGATGGTCGAAGGTGACCCGCACCAACGAACCGCTGGCGTGGGTGTATCCCTATGGCAAGGCGCGGGTGTTCCAGACAGTGCTGGGGCACGGTCCGGCCTCGATCCATCACGCGGACGCACTGATCCGGCGGGGTTGCACCTGGGCCGCGGGGCGGGAGTTGCTGGGCTTTGATCCGCCCCCCACGGCACCCGCGACCTATGTCTGGCGCCAGGGGGCCGTCTGGAAGCCGACAACCAAGTCCCTGCCCGGAACGGGGACCGCGAAGACGGAGGCTGCCGCACCGCTTCCACGACCGGGCAGCGAACTCGTCGAGGGACACACCGGCAAAGCCTTGGACGCCCGGGTCCGAGGGGTGCTCCGGGACGGGGTGCCCTTGCTGCGCCACCCGCCCTTCACGATCCAGGCCTGGGTGCGGCTCGGGTCAAAGGATGGGTTCAATATCATTGCCGCCAGCGAGGCCAAGGCTTCACCGACGCATTGGGAATTATATACCTATGCGGGTTCGGGAGCGCTCAGTTTCCATATGCCGGGATCGACGCCGGCCGAAATCCGTTCGGCAGGTGATGTCTGCGACGGACGCTGGCATCACGTGGCGGCCCAGAGCCTGGCGGACCATGTCACGCTTTGGCTCGATGGAAAACAGGTCGCCTCAGAGACGATCACGCGTTCCGCGGAGGCCGACGACACTGCGGCACCCTTTGCCGTGGGGCGCCTGGTCGAGGGTGGACTGGGTTGTGAGGGTTATATCGATTCGCTGGTGGTGGAGGCAGGGATGCAGGCAGTGCGACCCGACACACTTCCAGGGACGGCGCCGGTGTTGCTGGCTTTCGAGACTTCCGGCGAACTGACTTCGGCATCCAGTCTCAATCCGATCGGGGGCACGCGTCCGAGGGTGGTGGCGCAGGTTGCGGCGCGCTCGGCTGGCACGCCCGTGATGTCCGGACGCGATCCGGGCGTGCAGGTCCCGAAGGATTGGGACGACAGTCGATGGCAGCAGACGGACGTGGGGCCGTTCCTGGCATCCGTCCTGCCCTTGCCGGGCGGAGCGGTGGCCAAGGGCCTGACGATCAAGGTGGGACCGGGCGGCGGCCATGCGATGGCCTACGACACCGCCTCACTCGCGTGGCGGGCGGCGTGGGAGGGCGGGTTCCTGAAATTCAATCCGGAACGTTTCGGCCTGTTGCAGGCTCCGCAGCCGGACGGCAAAAACCAATTCGTGCTGCCACCGGGGGATGGCTGGCCTGGGCATTCGCACCGGTATCGGGGATTGCACCGGAACGGGCAGCGGATCGTTTTGGATTACGAGATAGATGGCGCACGCGTGCTGGAGGCTCCGGATGCGAAGGTGATCGGGGGCCGGACCGTGTTCATCCGATCATTGCTGATAGGGCCGACCAAGAAACCCCTGACCTTGGTGGCGGCGGGGCAGAAACCGGGGAGCGCGAAAGACGTATCGCTCTCGACCTCCCCGGGCGTGTTGTCGGCCACGCTTACCGATGACGGCATGACCCTGGCCGTCGCGGTCATCGGAGCGGAGGTCGAGTCCCGAAGGGATTCCGACGGCCGACTGCTGGTGGTATGGGCGCCTTCGGAAACCGAACGGCGATTAGAGGTGCGGGTCTGGCGCGGTCCGACAGGGTCCGCACCCGCAGCCGCCGATCTGGCCGGGACTCTGGCGATCACTGACGTGTCAACCCTAGCGCGCCCGGGTGTGGCTTGCTTCCCCCAAGAATTGCACACGGTGGGGCAGGTGGGCCCGAACACCGATTTCCTCGCGGTGGACACGCTGACGCTGCCCTACGAGAATCCCTGGCACGCCCTTTTCTTTGCCGCGGGGGTCGACTTCGCGCCCGACGGTGCGGGCTATGTCTGCACCATCCACGGGGATGTCTGGCGGGTGACCGGCGTGGATGGCACGCTGCGCGACCTGCGCTGGCGACGGTTTGCCACGGGCTTGTTCCAACCGCTCGGGTTGAAGGTCCGCGACGGACAGGTCTATGTGCTCGGGCGCGATCGCATCACGCGTTTGGTCGATGAGAACGGGGATGGCGAGGCTGACTTTCACGAGAGCTTTTTCGATGGCATCCAGACCTCGACCGGCGGGCATGATTATGTGACGGACCTGGAGCAGGATGACGCGGGGAACTTATATTATGTGGATCCCCGGGGTGTGCATCGGGTGCGGCCGGACGGTGGGGCGATGGAAACCCTGGCTACCGGATTCCGGAATCCGAACGGCATGGGGGTGAGGCCCGACGGCAAGGTGATCACTGTGTCGCCGCAGCAGGGCGAATGGACCCCGTCATCGCAAATCTCGGAGATCCGGCCCGGCGGATATTATGGGTATGGCGGCCCCAGGATCACGCCAGGCAGCCCGCTGGGATATGATGCCCCATTATGTTGGATTCCGCATGGGGTTGACAATTCGAGCGGTGGCCAGGCGTGGATCCCGGCGGGACAATGGGGTGGATTGGGCGGGCAGATGATGCACCTGTTGTGGGGTCGCTGCGGGATGATGCTGGCGTTGCGCGATGAAACGCCAGCGGGAGCCCAGGGCGCGGTGGTTCCCTTGCCGGTGAAGTTCCTGTCGGGGCCGAACCGGGCGTCCTTCCGGAAGGCTGATGGAGCCCTTTATGTGGCGGGTAGCACCGGGTGGCAGACCAGTGCGGCACGGGATGGCGCGGTGCAGCGGGTGCGATTCACGGGACGTCCGGTGACGGCCCCGGTTGGTTGGCATGCCCGACCCGATGGCGTCGAGGTGCGGTTCGATATCCCCCTCGACCGGTCGACTGCAGAGGATCCGGGGAGTTGGGCGGTGAAGCGTTGGAACTACAGGTATGCGGCCCAATACGGCTCGAAGGACTGGTCGGTGGCCAACCCGGAGAAGGAGGGACGGGACGAGGTGACGGTGACCTCGGCGAAGCTGTCGGCAGATGGCCGCACGGTGGTGCTGGGATTGTCGGACCTGAAGCCCGTGATGCAGATGGAGGTGAAGTATAATGTCGATCTGGTGGGCGGGAAGCCGCTGAAGGGGCAATTCTGGTTCACGTTGAACCCGACCGCCACACCGGCGCGGTAGACGGAGAAACCCACGATGAGATCATTCCCCTTTGGGCTGGGACTGTCGTTCCTTATTGCCGGCAGCGTGTCGGGCGAGGATCTGAAGCCGGGCAATAATGCGGAGGCCAAACCCCGCACCGCCGCCGAACAACTCGGGTCGTTTGTCCTTCCCCCGGGTTTCTCGATGGAGTTGGTCGCCAGCGAGGAGACGGGCCTGCCCAAGCCGGTGTCGGTCGCCTTCGATGACGCGGGCCGCATGTGGTCGGTGACCGCGACCGAGTACCCGCGCGACAACGAACCGGGCATCTGGAAGACCGCCGGGCGGGACCGCGTGGTGGTGTTCGATGCGCCCTTCGGTCCGGGTCCGCATCAGGCCCGCGTGTTTGCCGACGGGATGGTGATGCCCTTGGGAGTGCTGCCGTATCGCAACGGGGCGATCGTTGCCCAGGGTCCGGAGATCCTGTTCTTGGAAGACAGCGACGGTGATGGCAAGGCGGACCGACGTCGGGTGTTGCTTCAGGGATTCGGCACACAAGACACCCACACGCTGCCGCATCAGTTGGAATTCGCCCCGGGCAACTGGATCGCTTTCTCGCAGGGGGTCCTGAACAACGGCACCGCAGTCACCACCACCGGCAAACGCGTCAACTTCGACAAGACCGTCATCGCACGGTTTCGGCCCGACGGTTCGGACCTGCAGGTGACCGGCGCGGGTCTGAACAATATCTGGTCCTGGGTGCAGGACCGCGGCGGGCAGGTGTTCTTTCATGAGGCGAATGATTTCGGGTACAGCATCGTGCCGTTCGAGCAGGACACGACGTATCCAAGCTTCATCAAGCGATTGGTCCATCCGGATTCGCCGTATCATCCGCCCACGGCACCGAATCTGAATCTTGGAGGGACCGGTTTTTCGGGGTTGGCGTTGTCCGATGATCGCGACGGTTCCTTCCCCAATCACTGGCACAATCTGCTTTTTGTTGCGAATCCCATCACCCGGAAGATCAACACGGTTTCGTTCACACGCGGCCCGGACGGCGTCCATCATTTCGAACAACTGCCCGACCTCGTCTCGACCGACGACGATTTCTTCCGCCCGGTCGCACTGAGGTTCGGCCCGGACGGATGTCTATATATCGTGGACTGGTATAATCGGATCATCTCGCACAATGAGATCGACCGGAATCACCCGGCACGGGACAAGACGCGCGGTCGCGTCTGGCGGGTGCGGCACCGGGACCAGTCCCGACGGACGGTTCCGAACGTGGCGGCGGCGTCGAACCGGGCGTTGTTGGATCATCTGCAGGCTCCCGGGACCTGGGAGATGCGCGCGGCGTGGCACCAGATCGTCGAACGGAACGCCCGGGAATTGGAACCGGATCTGGTGTCGATGGCGCGAAATCCGAAAACCGGTGACGACGTTCGCATCGTGGCGCTGTGGTCGCTGGAGGGATTGGGACGGTATGACAAGGCGTTATGGCGCGGATTGCTGGCGAGCACGAACGCGGATGTCCGGCATGAGGCCGTGCGATCGCTCTCCTCGGTCCGGGTGTCGGCCAAAGATGCGTTTGCATTGCTGAAACCGCTGGCGAACGAACCCACCTTCCGGGTGCGTTATGAGATCCTCCGGTTCTTCCGCGATTGCCCGGATCCGTTGACCGGGGAGCAGACCGCATGGCTGGAAAGATGGCGCACGCATCCGGACCTGACGAAGACGGTGAAAGGTTGGGACCGTGATTATCTGGCGCCGGGCGGCGTGTATGAGAGTGCCTTCCAGAACCTCCTGTTGCAGATGGTCTCGGAAAAGGGGCGGGTGGTTCCTCCGGCGCCGATCTCCGGGAAGTGGGCGCAGGTGGTCGGCAAGAACAGCCCCAAACCCGCGGCCGAAAAGGCCCGGATTCAGGAACGCATCCAACGGTTGACCCGGGTGATCGATGCCGCACCGGCCGGCGATCTGGTACGCGGTCAGGCGACCTTTCAATCGACCTGCGCGGTGTGTCACTCGGTGGGCAGGGAGGGCACCGGCTTCGCGCCGCCGCTGGCCGGTTCAAAGAACCGGACGACCGAGGCGGTGTTGACGGCGGTGTTGGACCCGAGCCTGGCGGTGGAGAGTGTGTTCCGGGTCTATCATGTGGAAACCACCGACGGGGAAACCTATGACGGCTTCTTTGGTGACGAGGGGACCGACGCGTTGACGCTGCGATTCGCGGGCGGTGCCCGGCAGGTGATTCCCATGAAGAACATCAAGGTCGCGGGCTATATCGATGGATCGTCGGTGATGCCGGACGGGTTGACGGATTCCCTGACCGACGTGCAGATCACGGAATTGGTTCGTTACGTGCAGTCGATCCGGTGACGCGGAACCGAGCCGGGGCGGGCTCCGGGAGCGGTCAGGTTGACAAGGTATGATACCCCCCGGAAACTTGACGGTTGACAGGCAACCAAAAGGTTGCATAATGTCACGCCAGATGGATGCGGTCTTCAAGGCCCTGGCCGACGGGAGCCGCCGAAAGCTGCTCGACCAGTTGCGCGTGAGCAACGGGCAGACGCTGGGCGAATTGTGTGCGCACCTCGACATGACACGTCAGGCGGTGAGCAAGCATCTCCGGTTGCTGGAGGCGGCAAACCTGGTGGCCGTCACCTGGCACGGGCGCGAGAAGCTGCATTACCTCAATCCAGTGCCGATCCACGAGATCTCCGAGCGCTGGATCGGGAAATACGAACGCCGTCGCCTCCAGGCCTTGGGCGATTTGAAAAGGGTTCTCGAAGGAAACAAAACCAGCAGGAAAGAGTGACGTTATGGAAAAACCAAAGTTAGTTTATACAACCTACATCCGCACATGACCTGCCTCACGGTCACCCATGGGAGTTTCAAGGCCGGTTCGACCATGGTTGGAAAAGTCTCCTGGGGCTGGCCGCGCGTGCTTTCAAGCCTCAAATCCTTCCTCGAAACCGGCAAGGGATTCAACATCATGGCCGGTCGTTAGAGGACCGGTGACCGGGCGAACTCGCAGCTCAAGAAAGCGTGGAGAAAATGATCCAAGCCGCCGGCCCGGTTCGCGCCGGCCGGTGGCTGAATCGCACCGTCCTTGGCATCGGTCTGGCCTCGCTGTTCAGCGATTGGTCGCATGAGATCGCCACCACGGTCATGCCGGCTTTCCTCGCGACGATGGGCGGCGCGGCACTTTGGGTGGGCGTGATCGAAGGCCTGTCGGATGGGTTGTCGAGCCTCGCCAAGATGGCGTCGGGCTATCACACGGACAAGCTGCGCCGCCGGAAGCCGGTCGCCGTCCTCGGTTACGTGGTGACGGCGCTGGGGACGGCGTCCTTTGGCCTGGCGACGGCGGGTTGGCACATCCTGCTCGCCCGTTCGCTGGCCTGGTTGGGGCGCGGGGTGCGTCAACCGGTCCGCAAGGCCTTGCTGGCGGGGGCGGTGACGCCGGACACCTATGGTCGCGCCTTCGGGTTCGAACGGATGATGGACACGCTGGGGGCGATCCTCGGACCGGTTTCGGCGTTCCTGCTGTTGGGGGCGTTCCATCATCACTACCCGTCGTTGTTCGCGGTGACCCTCGTCCCGAGCCTCATCGCCGTGGCCATCGTCGTGTTCGTGGTGCGTGAGCAGGAGCGCAGGCCGGTGCCCCATGTCTCGTTCGGCGAACAATTGAAATCATTGCCGGCACCCTTCCGGAAATTCCTCGTCGCCGTGGGCCTTTTTGGGGCGGGAGACTTCGCCCACACCTTGCTGATACTGCTGGCGACGCAGCGGCTGACACCGGAGTTGGGGGCGACCCGGGCGGCGAGCATCGCGGTGGGGCTATATGTGCTGCACAACGTTTGCTATGCGGGCTTCGCGTTCGTCGCGGGCCTGCTGGCCGACCGCTTTGCAAAGCAGCGCGTCCTGGCGGCCGGCTATGCACTCGCGGCGGCCATGGCCCTCGCGATCATCCTGCTGCCGCCCACGGTCTGGACCCTGGCGTTGATCTTTATCCTGGGCGGCATCCACGTGGCGGTTGAGGAAACGCTGGAGGATTCCTTCTGTGCCGAATTGGTGGGCACGGAGCACCACGGAATGGCATTTGGCACGCTGGCGACCGTCAACGGGGTCGGTGATTTCCTGTCCAGCATTGTCGTCGGGGTGCTTTGGGCCTGGGCGGGAACGACCGTTGCGTTCAGCTATAGCGCGGTGCTGTTCATTGCCGGGGCGGTCATGGTCTCCCGGTTGGCACCCGTGCCGACGGCCCCCACGCCTCCGGCCGGGCGGGTCGCTCCCTGAGGGCGCATCTGGGCATCGTGGGAAGCCCGGCCGATGGAGAAGTGGGCGGGTAGGAAAACCCGCCCTCCCAGGGCGGCCGCGACAGCTCCGGGGGG
>JANYCC010000185.1 GCA_025360495.1 Verrucomicrobiota bacterium
GAGAATGTGATGTTGGGGGTGGATCAGGTTTTCTATACCGCGTCCCGGACCGAACGCCGTCAGATCGCCGAATATTATCTCTGCGTGGTCGGGCTCGGCGAGGCGATGCACAAGCGTCCCGCCGAACTCAGCCAGGGCATGCGCCAGCGCGTCGGCATCGCCCGGGCCTTCGCCCTTTCGCCCAAGATGCTCCTGCTCGACGAGCCTTTCGGGATGCTCGATGCCCTGACCCGCTTCGAACTGCAGCAGGTTCTCCTGGACCTGTGGACCCGCAACCGCCTCACCGCCCTGATGGTGACCCACGACGTCGATGAGGCCCTGTTCCTGTCGGACCGCATCGTGATGATGACGAACGGTCCCGAGGCGGAGGTGGGCGACATCCTTCATGTCAACTTCGCGCGGCCCCGGAACCGTCAGGCCGTGCTGCAGGATCCGGAATATTACCGGCTTCGGGAGCATCTTATAGAATTCCTGAACGTGCGCGCCCACACGCCCAAGGGCCAGGCATCGCACAGCATCCCCCCCGCCCCTGGACCGGGTGCCGGCGGGGAGCCGGTGGCGGCCTCCAAACCGGCTGAAACCCCGCCGATGACTCCGGTGCCGCAAGGGGTGTTGGTCGCGGCCAGCTCCCTGGGTGGGGCGAGGCTCCGCCCGAGCCGACTCCCGCAGGTCGCCCGCTTTCCCTCCGCATCCCTCATTTCCGCCCTGAACAACCCTGCCCGCATCTGAGATCATGAAGCATACCGAAATCCTGCTCTGCACCACGGGCCTGCTGGCCGCCGTGATGCCGGCCCGCGCCGTCGACATGGACTGGGGACTCACCAGCCCCGTCGCGCCGGCCCCCGCCGGCCTCCTGAATGATTGGCTCCGCCAGGACAATCCTTATATGGGGGCCTGGAACTTCGGCGTGGCCTCCACCACCCGCTATGAGGTCAAGGAGCACGGCGGCTTTGTCGGTCCCGGTTCGCTGGCGGATTTCCGCACGGACACGGACAACAACAACAGTTACCTGATGGAGAAGCTGCTCATCCGCGGCGGCTACACCGGGAAATGGTTCGAAGTGTTCGTCCAGGCCCGCAGCAGCCTGGTCAGCGGCGACGATCGTTCCAGCAGCGGCAACTTCAGCACCATCAAGATCACCAATTCCTCCGGCGTCGTCATCCCCGCCTACCCGTCGGGACCGGTCGGCGGCGGTTCCAGCCCGGAGCAGGACGGGCCGATCGATCTCAACCAGGCCTATGTCGTCATCGGCAACCACAAGGAATTCCCGGTCTCGCTCAAGCTGGGCCGCCAGGATTTCATCCTCGGTGAACAACGCATTGTCGGGCCGCTCGGATGGAACAATGTGCAGCGCCAATGGGATGCCGCCAAGGTGCGCTGGCAGACGCCGTGGTTCAATGCGGACGCCTGGTCGTCGATGCTCGTGATGCCGGATGACAACGCGTTCAACAAGCCCAACAACAAGGAGATCTTCTCCGGGCTCCAGCTCACCACCAAGGAGATCCCCAAGACCTGGACGGAGCTCTATTTCCTCGCGCGCAATGTCGGCCGCGGTGCCAATGACGGCTCGCGCGGCACCGTCCCGCCCCCCTTTCGTCCGCCCGATGCCCAGGACATCTATACCGTTGGCGGGTACCTGAAGAACTCCACCAACGACTGGGTGAACGTCGATTGGGGTGCCCAGCTTTATTACCAATTCGGGAATTTCGCCGACGTGCGGGAAGGGGGAGGGAACGGTCCGCGGCGCGATCACGAGGCCTGGGCCGCCATCGTTTCCGGGGGTTATACCTGGAAGGAGACCGCGTTCGCACCCCGCCTGGGCATCGAGTATTCCTATGCCAGCGGCGACCACAATCCCAACGACAACCAGCACAACACCTTCGTCCAGCTTTATCCGACCGGCCACCTGTTCTACGGGTACGCGGATTTCGCCTCGCTGCAGAACCTCCACAACATCCGGCTCCGGAGCTCGATCCTCGCGACGCCCCGCCTGCGCCTGGCGGCCGAGGGTCATTTCAAGTGGCTCGATTCCACCGATGACAATTTTTATAATGTCGCCGGCCTTCCCCGCGGCGGGATCACCACCCAGCCCGCCGCCGCACAGGGCACCGGATACGGCATCAATCCCAATGCCGGCAGCTTTGTCGGGACGGAACTGGACCTGGTCGCCACCTGGCAGGCCAGCAAGTACGTGGTTCTCGAGGCCGCCTACTGCCATTTCTTCCGCGGGGATTACATCATCGATTCCCTCAGCAAGGTCGGGTCGCAGGACGCCAGTTACATCTACGTGCAGGCCCAGCTCAATTTCTGAAACGGCCCCGGGTTCACCATGAGACTCTCCACGATCCCCCCTTTCGCTCCGGCCCTCAAGGTTTCGAGACGCGAGGACGAGACACGAGAACGAGAGGCGAGGACGAGATACAAACCTGCCTCCTCTCCCCGTCCCTCTCCTCCTTCGTTCCTCAGGAAGAGAGGGGGACCGGCCTTGCAGCCGGGCGCAGGCGCATGCGCCGCAGGTTGCTTTCCGGTCCCCCTCTCCCCGCGAGGAACGAGTCGGGAGAGGGCGGGGGAGAGGGGTCCTTCGTCCGATCGTGAGAATTAGCAAGACATCGCCAGCGCTGCCATGCCCACGCCCGCCTCCATCCCGACCCTCCCGGACAATGCGCCGTTCTCCCCGGAACAGCGGGCGTGGCTCAACGGCTATCTCGCGGGACTGTTCCATGACCGGGCGACCGCACCCGCAGCCGAACCCGGGCCACCGCCCGCCCCGCTGCTGATCGCCTATGGTTCACAGGGGGGGACGGCCGCCGGCCTCGCCCGCCGCATCGCCCGGGACGCCTCCCGACATGGCTTCCAGGCCGCCGTCCAGGAACTCAACGCCGTGACCCCCGCCGCCCTCGCCCTCGCCCCCCGCGTCCTGGTCGTGACCAGCACGTGGGGGGACGGCGATGCGCCGGACAATGCCACGACTTTCTGGTCCGCCCTTTCCGACCCGACGGCCCCGTCGCTGGGCGGCGTGGCGTTCGCGGTGCTCGGATTGGGCGACCGCAATTATACCGATTTTTGCGGCGCGGCGCGGAAGTTCGATGAACGCCTCGTCGCGCTCGGGGCCCGTCGCCTGGTGCCGCGCGGCGAATGCGACGTCGATTATGAAGCCCCCGC
This sequence comes from Verrucomicrobiota bacterium, assembly GCA_025360495.1. Lineage (GTDB taxonomy): Bacteria > Verrucomicrobiota > Verrucomicrobiia > Limisphaerales > UBA9464 > UBA6176. The sequence continues at coordinate 3,163 of JANYCC010000185.1, forward strand.
CCAGACGTGGCTGGAATCGCTCTGGCCGGTGCTCGCCACCGACTCGTCCGCGGCGGCGCATGGGAATGCGCCGGCCCAGCTGGTCATCCCGCCGGAACCTCCCCCCCTTCCCACCGCGTCGGGATGGAACCGCACCCGGCCGTTCCCGGCGCGTCTCCACACCAACCGGCGTCTCAATTCCCCGGGATCCAGCAAGGACACCCGCCACTTCGAGATTCTCCTGGGCGATTCCGGTCTGGCCTATGAAGCCGGCGATGCCTTGGGTGTCGTACCCCAGAATTGCCCGGCACTGGTCGAGGAACTCCTCGCCACCCTGATGTTGTCGGGCGACGAGACCGTGACCGGGGAGACGGGTGAGAAGGCCCCTTTGCACGATCTGCTGATGCGGCGGTTGGTGATCACCCAAGCCCCGCCGGCGTTGATCCGGGAGGCGGCGGCCCGTTCGCCCGGTTCCGCCTTGGACGCCCTGCTGGCCCCGGAACGAAAGGCCGACCTCGATGGCTGGTCGTACGGCCGCGATGTGTTGGACGTGTTGCGGGCCTGTCCGTCGTCCCGGTTCTCCGCCACCGAGTTGACGGGCCTGTTGCGCAAATTGCAGCCCCGCCTTTATTCGATCTCGTCCTCGCCCAAGGCGCATCCGGGGGAGGTTCACCTGACCGTGGCCGCAGTGCGGTATGAGACCCATGGAAGGGCCCGGCGCGGGGTGGCTTCGTGCTGGCTGGCCGACCGGGTCCTGCCCGGGGAATCCCCCGTGCCGGTGTTTGTGCAGACCAGCCACGGATTCCGTCCCCCGGGCGATCCGACGGTGCCGATGGTGATGGTCGGGCCCGGCACCGGGATCGCCCCCTTCCGCGCGTTCCTGGAGGAGCGGCGTGCCATCGGTGCCACCGGCCGGAACTGGCTGTTCTTCGGGGACCAACGCCGGGCCGATGATTACTTATATTCCGAGGAACTGGACCCCTGGCATCGCGACGGTTTCCTGACGCGCCTCGACCTTGCTTTCAGCCGGGACCAGGAGGCGAAGGTTTATGTGCAGCACCGCATGGGGGAGCAGGCCACGGAGCTCTGGCGTTGGCTGGAGGACGGCGCGCATTTCTATGTGTGCGGCGACGCGAAACGCATGGCGAAGGACGTGGATGCGGCGCTGCACGGCGTCGTGGTGTCCGCCGGGGGCCGCACCCCGGAACAGGCCGTCGAATATGTGGCCGCATTGAAGGCCGCGAAACGCTACCAACGCGATGTCTATTAAGCTCCCCTTGCAACCGCCCGGGACCCCGCTCAACCCCGAGCAGACGGCCTATCTCGACGGCTGGTTCGCGGGGTTGCGCAACCGCGGTTTCGCGTTTGATGAACTCCTGCCGAACCCCGCCGCGGCCCCCACGGCGCCAGCGGAGGACCTCATCCCGGAGGAGCGGATCAAGCGGGAGTTGCACCCCTTGGATGCCTTCCCGTTGCTGCTCCAGCACGCGGCGGCGAACCAGGGGCCCGACAAGGAACAGACCTTCCGCTTCAAATGGCAGGGTCTGTTCTTTCTCTCGCCGAACAAGGAGGCGTTCATGGCGCGCCTCCGCATTCCCGGCGGCCAGTTGAACTCGTTCCAACTCCGGGAGATTGCGGCCATCACCGACCAACTCACCACCGGGTATGTGCAGGTCACCACCCGCGCGAACCTGCAGTTGCGCCTCATCCAGCCCAAGGACGCGCCAGAGGTCCTGCGGCGCATCCAGGCGGTCGGTCTTCACACCCGGGGTTCCGGCGCCGACAATGTCCGCAACCTGACCTGCGATCCCACCAGCGGCGTGGACCCGGAGGAACTGGCCGAGACGTTGCCGATGGTGCACCAACTCGCGCATTATATAATCAATCATCGCGAATTCTATGACCTGCCGCGCAAGTTCAACATCGCGATCCACGGCGGCGGCCGCATCCCGACGGTCGAGGACACCAATGACATCGGCTGGCGGGCCGACCGCGTATGTGCGCCCGGCGCGGAACGGCCCGGCCCCCCCCGCGCCGGCGACGTCGTCACGGATCAGATCGCGGCGGGGGTCTATTTCCGGTGCGCGCTCGGCGGCGCCACGGGCCACAAGGCCTTCGCCTCCGACCTCGGTGTCCTGGTCCCCGCGGCGGACGTGACCCTGGTGACGGTCGCGTTGCTGCGGGTCTATATCACCCACGGCAACCGCGGCGACCGCAAGCGCGCCCGTCTCAAACACCTGCTGGAGACCTGGTCGCTCGACAAATACCGCGCCGAGACCGAACGCCTCCTCGGACACGAGCTGATCCGCCTCCCCGCCGGTGCTGAAACCATTCCACCGTCCCCCGACGGGCCCGCGGTGCACCCGCAAGTGGGGGTGTTTGCACAGCGTCAGGGCGGTCTGTCGTGGGTCGGTGTCGCAATCCCGGTGGGACAGCTCACAACGCGCCAGATGCGGCGCATTGCGGAGCTCTCCGACCTTTATGGTTCGGGCGAAATCCGCCTCACCGTGTGGCAGAACCTGGTGATTCCCAATGTCCCGGACGCCTATGTTGAGACCTTGAAGAAAGCCTTGGTGAAGGCGGGACTCGATTGGCGGCCATCCCACCTGAAAAGCGGGGTCATCGCCTGCACCGGCAGCCGCTATTGCAAGTTCGCCGCGACCGACACCAAGGGGCATGCGCTGGAGCTGATGAAGTGGCTCGACAGCCGGGTGACGCTGGATCAACCGGTGAACATCCACCTGACCGGCTGCCCCAATTCATGCGCCCAACATTATATGGGCGACATCGGGTTGCTCGGCGCGAAGGTGAAGGTGGAGGGCGAATCACGCGAAGGATACCATGTCTTCGTGGGCGGCGGGTTTGGCGGGCGTCAGGCCATCGGGCGCCAGGTGTTCCAAGGCATCACGGTCGAGGCCCTCAAACCACTGCTGGAACGGATGCTCCTCACCTACCTCCGCCTGCGCAACCCCGGCGAGTCATTCCAGCAGTTCACCGCGCGACATGACGTCGGCCGTCTCCAGGTCCTTTTCAGCGGGGGACCGGCATGAAATGGGAACCGAACCGAATGACCGCGGATTTTCCGGATGTCCCGGATGGAGCGCATCTCGGCACTGCCCCCTATGGATGCCACCGGGGCGGCTCGGGCGGAGCCTCGCCCTACCAACGCAGGCAACGCTGGTGGGC
>JANYCC010000213.1 GCA_025360495.1 Verrucomicrobiota bacterium
CCCCCCCGGAGCTGTCGCGGCCGCCCTGGGAGGGCGGGTTTTCCTACCCGCCCCGCTTCTCCCATGGCCCGGCTTCCCACGATGCCCAGATGCGCCCCTCGGAGCGGGGTCGAAGAAGCTGGGAAAAGCCCTTGCCACCCGTCCACTCATCCCTATGCAATCCGGAGGAGCCCGAAGTTGATGGGGGATTCCATCCCATCCCGCCCCATTTCATCCCACTTGCAACCCCAGGAGAACAACATGCCTCACACCCCAGCGGCCGACGCAGTCATCAAGAAAACCGACGGCACTCTGACCCATCCCGCCATGGGGCAGCCGCAGGTTCAGAATTATCTGATCAAATTGGTGAACGCCAACTCCCACGCCAGCTTCAAGCAGGCCCTGAACGACGTGTTCAATGGCAAGGGAAAATCCACCGGCAACTACCAACAGGACAACCTCCCGGTGTTCCATGCCTCGTCGGGCGATGGCCAGCAATCCGTCACGCTCTTTTATCTCATGGCCGGCACCCTGGCGACGATCTTTGCGATGGGCGAGCACGTCGCCGGCAACAGTTACAAGGTGACCTACTACGGGCAGCCCACCGGCAGCTTCGTGACGGGGGCCAAAATCACCCTTTGATCCCACCGGCTTCGGTTTCCGTACCCCGGGGATGCCTGGGTCGGAGACAGGGAAGATCCGCCCTGCCCGCACCTTTCAAAACGGTCCTGACGGGGAAGCCCGGGATCGGTCACGGTATCTTATGAGTGGACAATTCATCACGGTTTTCTGTTCCGCCCTGCTGTTGTCATCGGTTTGGGTTCCGGCCCAGGACCCCGCGAAGCCAGCCAACCCGACGCCGGGAACCCCGGCCGGCGTGCCGGTCCCGGGCGCGACGTTGCCGCCGGTTCCCGCACCCCTCGGAGTGCCGTCGCCCGGCCCGACCAACAATCTTCCTTATGCCCCGCAGCCCATCCTGCCGGGCGGCGTGGTGGTCACGCTTTATCCGCCCGGCTCGCCGTTCCTCAAGCCGGACCGCGTCCACGAGGCGGAACAGTATAATATGAACCGCGCGGTGCCGGGACGCATCAGCAGCATCGTCAACATCCACAACCCTTCCATCGAGGTGCACACCGTTGATGGGAGCCTGAACACCGGCGCGACCGTCATCCTCGCGGCCGGTGGCGGGCACAACACGCTCAATGTCGGCACTGAGGGCGCCGATTTTGTGCCCTATTTTTTCAACTACGGCGTCAACACCGTCCTCCTCCGCAACCGCCTCCGTCACGATGGTTATGATCCGAAAACGGATGCGGTGAACGACGCCCTCCAGGCCATCCGCCTGGTGCGCGCCCACGCGAAGGAGTGGAACATCGATCCCAACCGGATCGGCATCATGGGATTCTCGGCCGGGGCGGAATTGGCGGCGCCGGCGGCGATGTTTTTCGAGGATTTCGACCGCAAGAACGGAACTCCCGGCGATCCCTTGGCAGGAGTTTCTTCCCGGCCCGATTTCGTCGGGATCATTTATCCCGGGCCCACGCCGTTTGCCCGCGGAGCCACCCCGGCGATCCCGCGCAATGTCCCCCCCGCGTTCATCCTGTGTGCCGGTTCCGGGGACCGGGTCCACGCCCTCTGGGCGACCGAATACTTCAGTGCCATGTTGCAGGCCGGGATCCCCAACGTCGAAATGCACATCTATGGGAATGGCCGTCATCCCGGCGATCCCCTGCCGGACGGCACCCGCATGACCGGCGGCCTTACTGATCGCAATGGCATCCCCTTCGGCACCTGGCAGGATCGTTACATCGACTGGTTCCGCGACCTGGGCTTCCTGAAAAAGCCCGGCGTGGAAACCAAGGCGGCCCAGGACGTGAAAACCTTCCTGAGCCAACCCCCGCGCTAGCCGGCGGAGAAGTCAATCCGAGCTCCGGACACAACGCAGGCTTGTTTGGCGACCCGTTCCGGGATAGGAGCGCAGGCATGAACCGCCGCGATTTCCTCCGACAAGGCTCCACTGCGCTCGCGTTGACCGCCGCCGCGACCTACGTCCCCACCACTTTCGCCGCCGCCGACAAGCCGCTTCGGGTCGGCCTGATCGGCACCGGTTGGTATGGCAAGGCCGACCTCCTCCGCCTGATCCAAGTCTCGCCCGTCGATGTCGTCTCCCTGTGCGATGTCGACCGCACGATGCTCGCCGAGGCCGCGGAATTGGTGTCGCAACGGCAGAAATCCGGGAAGAAACCACGTCTTTATTCGGATTTCCGGCGGATGCTCGGGGAAAAGGACCTGGACTTGGTGTTGATCGGAACGCCGGACCACTGGCATGCCTTGACGATGATCGAGGCGTGCCGGGCCGGGGTGGACATCTATGTGCAGAAGCCGACGGGCGTCGATATCGTGGAGAGTCAGGCGATGGTGGCGGCGGCGCGGAAATACGGTCGCGTGGTCCAGGTGGGCACCCAACGCCGCAGCACACCGCATCTGATCGAGGCGCGCGACCGATTCATCCGGGGCGGCGCGTTGGGCAAGATCGCCTATGTTGAAATCTGCTGCTACTGGCACATGCGGGCGGAGGGGAATCCACCGGACACCGATCCGCCGGCGACGCTCGATTACGACCTGTGGACCGGACCGGCGCCGATGCGGCCTTATAACAAATGGGTGCACCCGCGCGGATGGCGGGCCTTCATGGAATACGGCAATGGCATCGTGGGCGACATGTGTGTCCACATGCTCGACATGGTGCGCTGGATGATGGACCTCGGATGGCCGGTCTCGGTGTCCTCCACGGGCGGCATCCTCGTGGACAAAACCGGCAAGGCCAACATCACCGACACCCAGCACGCGACCTTTGATTTCAACGACGTGAAAGTGGTGTGGACGCACCGGACCTGGGGTGAGATGCCCGATCCGGATTATCCTTGGGCGGCGACGTTCTACGGGGAGAAAGGAACCCTCAAGGCGAGTGTGTTCCGGACCGATTTCATCCCGTCGGGCGGGGGCAAGGTGGTGCATCAGGACGTGGGGATGGAATTGGAGCAGTATCCGGAGGACAAGACCGAGAAAGACCTCGAGAAACACTGTGCACCGGCGATCCGCGGGCACATGAGGAACCTGCTCGCCTGCCGCGAGACCCGCGCCAAGCCGGTGGCCGATATCGAACAGGGGCACATGTCCACGACCTCATGTATCCTGGCAAATTTGTCACTGAAACTGGGTCGTTCCCTCAAATGGGACGCCGCCAGCCATTCGGTGATCGGGGATCCGGAAGCGAACCAATTGCTCGCCCGACCCTACCGGGAGCCGTGGGTGCATCCGACCGCCGCAACGGTGTGAGGTCAGGATTGCGTCGGACGCGGCAATGTGCGGCGATGTGGGGACGCGGCGGCGGGACCGGCAGAAGCGGGTCGGCCGGCCGCGGTGTCAGTCAATCATTCCTGCCATGGAAGCCACCGTTCCCAGTCCTGTGATCGCGGCAAAGACCCGCGAATTGTGCCTCGTGATTGCTGAGCAACCGGAGTTCGCCGGCATCCGCACCCGGATTGAGCAGTTTTCCGGGGACACCGAGGCCCGCATGCAATTCGAGTTGGTGAATCGCAAAGGGGCGATGCTGGAGCAGAAGCAACAGGAGGGGCAGGAATTGACCCCGGCCGAGATCGGCGAGTTTGAGCAGTTGCGGGAAGCGCTTCTGGCCAACGATGTGGCGCGGGGTTTCCTGGAGGCCCGGGAGCAGATGGTCGCGCTGCAGGAGGCGATCCAGCAGCAGATCGGCAAGACCTTTGAGTTGGGCCGTGCGCCCACGCCCGAAGAGTCCGCCGGCCAGTGCGGTTCAGGGTGCGGCTGCCACTGAAGCCGGAGCGGATCGCAGATGGGAGATCGGAGATCGGAGATCGGGCCTGGCCCACCCATTATGGCTTGGCGTCCATCCCGTCCATCCCGTCCATCCCGTCCATCCCGTCCATGGCTGGGGCCCCCCTCGCCTCATTTCAATGCCAGGCGGGCACGGAAGTAGGCGATCGTCGGGACCAGACCTTCCGCCAGCGAGACCTTGGGCCGCCACTTCAATAGCTCCTCCGCCCGCGAGATGTCCGGACGCCGTTGTTTCGGGTCGTCCTGGGGCAGCGGCCGGAACACGATCCGCGACTTTGAACCGGTCGCGCGGATGATCTCCCGGGCGAATTCCAGCATCGTGAGTTCCTGGGGATTGCCGATGTTGACCGGCAATGCCGCGCTCTCGTGGTCGCAGAACATCAGCCGGGTGATGCCGTCGATCAGGTCGCTGACGTGGCAGAAACTCCGGGTTTGAAGTCCGTCGCCGAACACGGTGATGGGTTTGTTGGAGATCGCCTGGCTGACGAAGGCGGGGACGACCCGGCCGTCATGGAGCCGCATCCGGGGTCCATAGGTGTTGAAGATGCGGACCAGGCGGGTCGGGATGCCGTGTTCGCGGTGGTACGCCATCGTGAGCGCTTCGGCAAAGCGCTTGGATTCATCGTAACAACCCCGGGGCCCGATGGTGTTCACGTTGCCCCAATAAGCCTCGGTTTGCGGATGCACCAAGGGGTCCCCGTAAATCTCGGAGGTCGACGTGAGAAGAAACCGCGCCCCCTTGGACTTGGCGAGACCGAGGGCCTTGTGGGTGCCCAACGAGCCCACTTTCAACGTCTGGATCGGCAGTTCCAGATAATCGATCGGGCTGGCCGGTGACGCGAAGTGCCAGACGTAGTCCACCGGGTCCTCAAGGTAGAGGTGCTCGGTGACATCCTGTTTGATGAAGCGGAAATCCGGACGCCCGGCCAGGTGCGCCACATTATCCGTCGAGCCGGTGATGAGATTGTCGATGACGATGACCCGATGTCCGCGGGCGAGGAGCAGATCGCACAAGTGGGATCCGAGGAACCCGGCGCCTCCGGTGACGACGGAGACCGGTTGGGGTGCGGGGCGACTGCGGGTGGGCGTTTTCTTGGGGGGCATGGAGGGGTCTGGCAGGAGACAGATGAGCGAAGGGGAGGGGACGGGATCAGCGGGCGCCGGCACCGGTGAAGACGGCCGGGATGGTGAAGAACAGGATTTTGAGATCCAGCCAGAGCGACCAGTTGTCGATGTAGGCCAGGTCGAGGCGGACCCATTCCTTGAAATCGGACACGTTGTTGCGTCCGCTGATCTGCCAGAGACAGGTGAGGCCGGGACGGACCGAGAGGCGGCGGCGGTGGGCGAGATCGTCGAAACGGGCGACCTCATCGACCGGCAACGGACGGGGGCCGACGAGGCTCATTTCGCCACGCAGCACGTTGAAAAGCTGCGGCCATTCGTCGATCGACCATTTGCGGAGGAATCGTCCGAAGGCGGTGACGCGGGGATCGTTCGTGACCTTGAAGACGGGGCCTGACATCTCGTTGAACCGGGCCAGTTCCTGTTTCAATTGCTCGGCATTGGTCACCATGGAGCGGAATTTCAGCATGGTGAAGGGCCGGCCGTTGAGCCCGGCCCGTTGCTGCCGGAACAACACCGGGCCCGAAGAGGAAAGCCGCACAGCCAGGGCGACGAGCAACATCGGGATCCCGAGCAGGATGATCCCCAGGAAGGATCCGACGAAATCGATGACCCCTTTGGCGATGGTCTGCCAGGACGCCTGGGTGCCGGTCCCGAACACCAGCATCGGGTGTCCGTGAATCTCATCGACGGTCACCTGGGAGATCCGGGTCTGGAAAAAATCCGCGAGCAACCAGACCTCGACGCCCTCGAGTTCGCACAGTTGGATGGCATGTTCGAGGGCTCCGAAAAGGGTCTGGCGCGGGGAGATCAGGACCGCATTGGCCGAGTGGGCATGGAGCAGGTCGGAAAGGCGCTCCGGCGGGGTGTCATTGAGGTCGATGCGGGCGACGATTTCGACATCGCCGAACGCACCGAGATCCAGGGTTCTTTCGAGCCGGGCGGAATCAGCGCGGCCGCCGGCCAGGATGACGCGGCGGCGGGCCTGTTGGGTGCCGTGACGCTGGGCGGTGAGGACGCGGACGAACTCTTCCTTGGCAAAACCGAGCAGGACGGCCACGGGCATGTAGACCAGGACGACACCACGGGAGAGCTCACTCTTGCGGAAGAAGAGGACGATGATGATGGCCAGGCTGAGCCAGGCCGTGGTCTTGGCGAGGATGAACAGGGATTGCCGACGTGAGCCCAGGACGGGGCGTTGGTAATAGCCGTGCCCTTCGAGCAATGGCGGGGTCAGGGGCACGATCACCAACAGCAACCACGCATAGGATCCCCAGTCCTGGATCAGGTTCTGCGGGTCGAGAAAGCTCAGGGACCGGAGGTAGTGCGTCAGCCAGAACGCGACCCCGAAAAGAGCGGCGTCCAAGACCTTGTGGACCTTGGTCAGAATTTGACGGCGACGTCGCAGCATGTCAGGTCGGAACCCCCTTACCTTGGTTCCGAGAAGAGATAAGCTTTCAGGTGCCGGGCCCCGAGGTCAATTGGAACTCGGGCACGGTGGCGGCGATGAGCTTGCTGATTCGTTCGAAAGTGGCGTCTTCCTCGCCCGGGACGCATTCACTGAAAATGGAGATGTAAGCCCAGCGCTGAAGGGTCTGGTGGAGGATGAGGTCGCGCATCAGCCACCACTGACGCTGGACATGGCTGTCGGTGAGCCGGCCGTCCGCGACAAACCAGAACGCATACACCCCGCCCCGCATGACCGGGCCGTTCTTTTCCGGCGATTGGATCCGCAGGTCAAACCGTTGCACCGACAGATCGTATTTTGCCGGTCGGTCGATCGGGACTTTGGCGGTCCGGCGGTGGAGAATGTTCCAGCCCTGTGCAATCAGGCAGACTTCCGGCCGATGAATGCTGGTCCGGTCGGTTCCCATGAGCACGGCGCTGACTTGCGCTTGGAACGACAGATCCTCCGATGCGTAGGTGCGCCGTCCGTAGGTGGTGTCGGGGGGCAGGTTGTCGAGTTCGATCTTGGTCATGGGTTCCACCCGGGCCCGGTAGCCGGGAAGCCGGGTGGGAAGGGCCACGGAATTGGTGCGCGCCAACTTGCTCTTTTCGTCGAAGACCGGCACCGCGCTGATCTTGACCCCGGGTTGGCCCAGTCGGTACGCGGTCCGCAGGTGGTTGAGACCCAGAGAGGCGACCCCCATCAGGAGCAGGGCCAGGGCGGCGAGGAGTCGGGCGGAGCGGGACATGGGTGTCAGGCGGCGGGGGCCGGGGTGGGGCCGGAGGGGCCGGGGTCGGAAGGGGAATCAGAATCAGAATCAGAATCGGAATCGGAGTCCGGGCCGGCAACGCCGGCGATGGGAAGCCGTTCCCGCAGGATGCGTCCGAGGACGAACACCCCTAGGAGAGCCACGGAAAAGGTGACGAACCCGGCCTTGGTCTCGATCCAGGCACCCGCTTCCTTGTTCCACTCCGACACGCTGAAAGTGAGGACCAAACGGACGATATTGCCCAAGAGCGCGAGGGGGATGCTGGCCAGGACGATCACGAACCGGCGCCACCAAGAATTGAAGTTGAGCCAGGCGAACGCGAAGGTGAGCAACAGCACGACCGTGGCACTCCGGATTCCGCTGCAGGCGGCCGCGACATCCAATTGAAAGGCCGGTCGGCCGGGAATCCCGGGCAAGGCGGCCACCGGCGGAAAGAACACCAACGTACCTTCCCGTAACAGCCGGATTCCCAGCAGATCGGTGCAGACCCAGGTGGAGAAAGAGGTCGAGAGGAGCCTCAACCGAAACGTCGGGCCGTCCAGATAGGCGACCACCGGGATGGCGAACACGAACAGGAAATAGGGAAAAAACACGGCCCGCAACCACGCCGGTCCCCACATCAAACCCATCAGCCCGTAGACCCCCAACAGAAACGCCACGACCGATATCCGGGTCTGTTGGACCAGGAATCCCGCCACATGCAGCAGCAGGGCCGCGGCGAGCAACAGCAACCCCGGAGCCCAGAGCCTTTTGGCCGCCACCGCCAGTTCATGACGCCGCACCACCAGCAGGGCCAGCACCACCATCGGCACAAAGCGTCCGAAGGCATCGTCCGAATCGTTCAGTTCCGCGTTCGAGTAAATCGCATTCAACCACACGAACATCGACCGGGTGTTCACATACCCCAGGGTCGGATTTCCCAGGAAATGGAAGAGGGCGATCCATGCCGAGAGCAGCACGGCAAACTCCGTCTTGAACGGCAGACTGCCCCAGAGTTGGCGCAATTCTTTCAGCATCGGCCCGGAAGGATGGGGTGCATTCGGTTGGCAGCGATCGGAATCGTCCATTTTTGGGACAATCGGGCCCGGATGGCAAGCGACCGGATCACCGGGATCAGGGCGCTCAAGTGAGTGAACCCAGGATTTGGCCGATGGTTTCGATCCCTTCGGCAAGCTGGGCGCGGGAAATGTTCAGGGCCGGCAACAGCCGAAAACTCTGGGTTCCGCTCGGAATGGTGAGGATTCCCGCTTCATGGAGCCGGTTCACGACCTGCAGGCTTGCCGGTTTTTCCGAACCGGCGAGTCCGGGAATCCCGGCGCGCGGTTGAAGTTCAATCCCCTGGATGAACCCGAATCCACGGACTTCCTTCACCACGGTCGGATATTTTTGCACCAATCCCCCCAATTGTGCCGCCAGCCAATCGCCGGTGGAGCGGACATGGGCGGCCAGTCCGTCGCGTTCGATCACGTCGAAAATCCTCAATGCGACCGCGCAACCGAGGGGCGTGCCGCCAAAAGTGGTCCCGTGTGTGCCGGGGCCGAGCACCTCGGCCAGCTTCACCCCGTGGACGTGGCCGCGGACCCAGAACGCCCCGATGGGGAAGCCTCCGCCGAGCGATTTGGCCATCGCCACGCCGTCGGGTTGGAAGCCCTCCGCGCCCGGGACACCGGCCAGAATGCGTTGGAAACTTTGGAAGGCGCCGGTCCGGAAATGCCCGCATTGGACGCCGTCCAAGAGCAGCAACAGGCGCCGCTCATCGCAAAGCTGGCGGAGTCCGAGCAGGTATTCCGCCGTGGCGGGCGTGATCCCCCCCTCGCCCTGGATCCCCTCGATGAGGATCGCGACCGTGGCGGGCGACAAGGCGGCCCGCATGGCGTCCACGTCGTTGAAGGGAACGTGACGGAACCCTGGGACCAACGGTTCGAATCCCTGTTTCACCTTGGCCTGCCCGGTCGCGCTGATGCCGCCCAGCGTCCGGCCGTGGAAGGAATTCAGTGCCGTGAGGATTTCAAACCGTCCTTCCTCGTGGCCGAACTTGCGGGCGAGCTTATAGAGGCCCTCATTGGCTTCGGCGCCGGAATTGCAGAAGAACACCTTGCCGGGACCGAGATGCCGGACGATGCGCTCGGCCAAGCGGCCCTGCGGCGCGTGATGATAAAGGTTCGAGACATGGACGAGACGGCGGGATTGCTCGACGAGCGCCTCGGTGATCTCGGGGTGGGCGTGGCCGAGTGAGCAGACCGCGATCCCACCGCCCAGATCCAGGTATCGGCGCCCCGCGACATCCCAGACTTGACTGCCGGCACCATGGCTGAACGTGAGGTCAAATCGGCCGTAACTGGGGACGACGTACTTCGCGAACAACTCACGCACTTCGGCACTTTCGTTGTGGATGAGCGGCGGGGGTGGGACGATTTCCTTCATCAATAATGGGCGCGATTTATGGGCCCGGGGTGGGGGAACGCAAAGAGATTCTCCATCCGCGGAAACCCTCCGCACCGCACGGTTCCGTTCTGGCAGCGAAGGGGAGCCGGCGTTAGCTTCCGCCCGTATCGATGCATTCGTCCTCTCCAGAGTTCGGACCGGAACGCGCGGTGGCGGGCCTGCTGGGCGAGGTCCGCGAACTGGCGCGCCAATTGGGAGGTGGCCCTTCGGGAACCTCCGGACCGTCGGGACGGACCCCCGCATGGACGGCAACCGGATCGGCGGAGGAATTGGGGCGCGAATTGTCGGCCTATCGGGACGAGGTGATGGTGCGGCAGGAATGGCCGGTGGTGGCCGAGGCATGGAGATTGGCAGCGGCCGGACAAAGCCGCGGTTTGGTGGAACTCGATCGGGCATGGGGCCAAGGGTCGGCCTCGGGCGGGTGCGGCGAGGCGAGCCAGCGGGTCGGTCGCCGACAGTTGAACCGCTTGCGACCCTTGCGCGACGTCCGGGTGGTCCAGCGGTATCTCGATGCGATCAACTCCGGAGAGGCGAGCGGTTGGCATCCGGTGGTTTTCGGCGTGTGGCTCGCGGTCTTTGGCATCCCTTTGCGCCAGGGGTTGGTGCATTACGCGGAGCAGACACTGGGAGGGTTGCTCGAGGCGGTGCCCGCTTCGGCGGCCCTGCCCGCAGACGTGAGGGCCCATCTCCATCGGGAGTTGTCAGGCGCCCTGCCCGAACGCCTCGCCGTCTTCCTGCCCGCCTCCGGCACCCCCTTGCTGGCCGTCGCGTGAGGCCCCCACCCGCGCGATGAGCCCCTGGGTGATCCTCGCAATTGCGGTGGGCTATTTCGCCGCGCTCTTCGGCATTGCCGGTTGGACCGCACGCCATGCGACCGAAGCCGGCTATTTCCTCGGAAACCGGCGCTCGCGCTGGTGGGTCGTCGCCTTCGGCTTGATCGGGGATTCGTTGTCCGGGGTCACCTATATCTCGGTGCCGGGCAAGGTGGCCGTCGCCAAGTT
>JANYCC010000235.1 GCA_025360495.1 Verrucomicrobiota bacterium
CGGGTTTTCCTACCCGCCTTCCCACGATGCATGGATGCGCCCGTAACGGCCGGGTTTTTTCTTTCACGCCACCTCCTCCCGGCTCGTTAACTGCTCTTTTCCCACTTTAACACGTATGCGCCCGGCCACAGTCCCCGTTCCCGTCCTCCCGACCTTTCGCCGTCCGGAAATCCGCGCCCCGTTCGCCCCGACCGGTGCGAACGGCCGGCCTTCACCGGGATCCCGGGTCCTGCTGCGACCCTGGTTCTGGTTGCTCCTGCTGCTCCTGTCGGGCGTCGCCGGCCCCGGTGGCACCGCCCGCGCCGGTTCGATCTTGCGCGAGGTCTTCCAAGGCATCAGCGGGGGCGCAATCTCCGACCTGACCAACAACCCCGCCTATCCGCTCCATCCCTCCCTCACCAACTTCGTCAGCGACTTCTTCGAGGCGCCGACCGATGTCGATGACAATTACGGCCAGCGGATGCACGGGTACGTGATTGCGCCCCTGACCGGCAATTACACCTTCTGGATCGCATCCGACGACAACGGTTCGCTGTACCTGAGCACCGACGAGAGCCCGACCCACGCCGTGCTGATCGCCTCGGTGCCCGAATGGACCTCGTCCCGGGAATGGACCAAATATCCCGCCCAACAATCCGCACCCATCCCCCTGGTGGCCGGCCGCGGCTATTACGTCAGCGCCCTGCAAAAAGAAGGCGGCGGCGGCGACAATCTGGCCGTGCGCTGGTTGCGCCCCGACGGCGTCGATGAAGGACCGATCCCCGCCACCGCACTGCAACCCTGGGGCACTTCGTTCACGCCCCCGGTCATCGATCAACAACCCACCAACACCACGGCGATCGAGGGGCAATCCGCCACGTTCACCGTCACGACGAAGAACTTTGATGCGGCGGTCCAATGGCAGCGCAACACCGTCCCGCTCCCGGGCGCCACCGGCCTCACCTTGGTCTACGGCCCGGTGACGATGGACGACGATGGCGCCCAGTTCAGCGCCACGCTCACCAACAAGTTGGGCCGGGTTGACACGCAACCGGCGTCCCTGAAGGTCCTGCCCGACACGACGCCCCCGACCGTGGTGAGTGCCATCAACCTCGGCGGGACCGGTGTGCAGGTCGTGTTCAGCGAACCGGTGTCCGACGCCAGTGCCGGCAATCCGGCCAATTTCCACCTGGACGGCGGCATCACGGTTTCGGCATCGATCCCTGCGGCGGACCACCGGAGCACTCTCCTCACGGTCTCGCTCCTCAGCTTCGGCACGCCTTACACGGTCACGGTGAATGGTGTGCTCGACCAGGCGCGGACCCCCAACCCGGTCCCCAACAACAGCCAGGCCTCCTTCACCGCCCGGGAACTGGTGTCGCAGGACGTCGGCACCACGGGCGGTTCGATCCAGCGCCTCGACCCCACCGCCTGGAATGTCATCGGGGGCGGGGCCGATGTGGGCGGAAGCGCGGACCAGTTCCAATACGGCTGGGAACGGCGCACGGGCAACTTTGATGTCCAGGTGCGGGTGGCGTCGGTGGACCTGACCGACCCGTTCGTGCACGCGGGCCTGATGGCGCGCGCATCCCTCAACACCAACTCGGTGTTCGCCGGGGTCTTCAGTGCGTCGCCGCAGGTCGGGTGTTTCTTCGAGACGCGGGCCACGACGGGGGCGGCGGCGGCCTCCTCGGCACCGGCGGGCGGGTTCCCGGTGAACCCCCCGCAAACCTGGCTCCGCCTGCGTCGCAGCGGGAACAGCTTCACCGGATTCGGCAGTCTCGACGGCCAGGTCTGGGTGCAACTCGGCACCGCCACCCTCACGCTTCCTTCGACCGTCTATTTCGGTCTCGCGCTCTCCGGTGGCAGCGCCGGCCATGTGTCGACCGCCCAATTCCGTGATTACACCCCGACCGCCAGCCTGGTGACGGGCCCCTATGTCCCGACCCATGAACCGCTCGGGCCCGCCAACCGCCGGACCGGCCTGGTCTTCTCCGAGGTCATGTACCACGCCCGCGGGGAGGCGGCCCCGGCGCGCGCCCGGGAATTCGTCGAACTCTATAATGCCAACACCATCTTCGAGGAGATCGGCGGTTGGCGCATCACCGGGGACATCGAGTACACTTTCCCCGCCGGTTATGTCCTGCCCGCGGGCGAATTCATCGCGGTTGCCGCCGACCCCGCCGTCCTCATCGCGACCTCCGGTGCCACGCGCATCCTCGGCCCCTATGTCGGCACCTTGGGACACAGTTCGGGCACGCTCCGCCTCGTGGATTCGGGCGGCGCCGTGAAACTGGAATTCACCTACTCGGCCAACCCGCCCTGGCCCGTCGCGGCCGACGGCGCCGGCCCGTCACTCACCCTCGTGCGCCCCAGCTACGGCCTGGAGGACCCGCGCGCGTGGGGCGTGAGCGAGGCGGTTGGCGGCTCGCCCGGGACCTTCGACACCGTCCGTCCCAATCCCCAGGCCAATGTCGTCATCAATGAATTCCTCGCCAACCCCGAACCGCCCGCCGCCGAGTACCTGGAATTGTATAATCACGGCAACACCGCCGTGGATCTCAGCGGTTGTTTCCTCAGCGACAGCCCGTCCACCAACCGGTTCCGCATCCCCGACGGCACCAGCCTCCCGCCCCGCGGGTTCCTGACCTTCGACCGCACCCAACTCGGCTTCGGCCTCTCTTCCGCGGGCGAAACCCTGTACCTCGTCAGTTCCAATGCCACCCGCGTGATCGACGCCCTCCGCTACGGCCCGCAGGAACGCGGGGTCGCCTCCGGCCGTTCGCCCGACGGTTCCGACATCGTGCGCCGACTCTCATCCGCATCGCCGGGCCAGCCCAATCCCGCCGGACGCACCGAGGACATCGTCATCAACGAACTCATGTATGCGCCGATCAGCGGCGACAGTGATGATGAATACGTGGAATTATATAATCGGGGCACCCAGCCGCTCGACCTCGCGGACTGGCGACTTTCCGACGGCGTGGATTTCAAGGTGCCCGCGGGCGTCACGCTCAACCCGGGCGACTACCTCGTCATCGGCCGCAATGTCGACCGGCTCCGTTCGCACTATCCCCAGTTGGGCGCCGCCAATTCCCTCGGCAATTACAACGGGTCGTTGCGCAACTCGGGCGACCACCTCGCCCTCACCCGGCCCCAGTCACTCGTCAGCAGCAATGACGTCGGCGAACTCCTCACCAACATCGTCCATGCCGTGGTTTCCGAAGTCACCTATGTGGGCGGCGGGCGGTGGGGCAAATACAGCGCGGGCGGCGGTTCGAGCCTCGAGTTGACCGATCCCCATGCCGACCTTCTCCAGCCCTCCAACTGGGCCGACTCCGATGAATCACAAAAATCGTCGTGGGTCACCAACACCGTCACCGGCGTGCTCGCCTATGGCATGGACGGATACCCGCCGAACCGGTTGCACCTCGGTCTCCTCGGGATGGGTGAGGCGTTGGTGGACGATGTCGAGGTGATCGGTCCGGGAGGTTCCAACCGGATCGCCAATCCGGGGTTCGAATCCGGCGTGACCGGATGGTCGTTCTTCGGAAACCACAGCGCCTCGGGCATCGACTCGACCGGCGCCCTCACCGGCCAGCGCTGCCTTCACCTGCGTTCCCAAGGGGACAATGACACCGGGATCAACTCCGTCCGGACCCCCATCACCGGGACCCTCAATCCGCAGGACACCGTGACCCTCCGGGTGCGGGCCCGGTGGGTTGCGGGTTGGCCCGAAGTGTTGGTGCGCGTGCACGGCAACTGGCTCGATCTCGCGACCCGCCTCAATGTGCCGGTGAACCTCGGCACCCCCGGCCTGCCCAACAGCCGCCTCGTTGCCAACGCCGCCCCCGCCATCTACGCCGTCACCCACTCCCCCGCCCTGCCCGCCGCCAGCCAGGCCGTCGTCGTCTCCTGCCGCGTCTCCGATCCCGATGGCATCGCGTCGGTCAACCTGCGTTACCGGACCGATCCCACCACCACCTACACCACCGTCGCCATGCATGATGACGGCACGGGCGGCGACGCGGTGGCGGGCGACGGCGTGTGGTCGGCGACGATTGCCGGGCGGGCGGGCGGGGTGCTGGTCGGGTTCGTCATCACGTCGGCCGACGCCGCGGCAACCCCGGCCTCGGGCGTGTTCCCGCAGTCCGGCCTGATCCCGGTCTCGAAGCCGACCCCCGAGGGTTATATCCGGTGGGGCGATCCGGCGCCGGCGGGCAATTTCGCCCATTATCACCTGTGGAGTTCGCAGGCTTCCGAGAACCTCCGGACGAATCCCCTGAACAACACTTACCGGGATGCGACGCTGGTGTATGGCAATTTCCGCGTGATTTATAACGCGGGGTTCCGCGACAAGGGCAGCCCGTTCCATGGGGGCGGCGGGAGTTATGCCGTCAACAACCCGGACGACGAACCCCTGCTGGGCGTGACCGAGCGGGTGTTCCGCACGACCGGCAACGGTGGCGCCGAAGACACGGGTTTCCGCAATCTGGTGTGCGCCTGGATCGGGCGGCAACTCGGCATCCCGTACCTGCACGGGCACTACATGCAGCTCTATCGGAACGGCGCCCAGCATGAGAACGTGTCCGAGGACGAGGAGGCGCCGAACAATTATTATGCCCAGAGCTGGTTCCCGGACGGCGGGGCCGGCGACCTGTATAAGATCGCGGTGTGGTTCGAGTTCCAGGATGACAATTCCGGATTCGGTGCGACCGGCGCCACCTTGGAATCGTTCCCGCCGGCGCCCAACGGCGGCGCCTACCGGCAGGCCCGTTACCGTTGGAACTGGCAGACCCGCGGCTACCAGGGAAGTGCCAACAATTACACCAACATCTTCAACCTCGTCACCGCCGCCAATGACACCACGCCCGAGTTCGTCCCGAAGCTGATGCGGGATGTCGATGTCGAGGAATGGATGCGGATCTTCGCCTATCACCGCGTGTTGGGGAACTGGGATTCCTATACGTTCTCGGTCGGCCAGAACATGTATGCCCTCAAGGCGCCGGGCCAGCGCTGGGTGCTCATGCCGTGGGACATTGATTTCACCCTCGGACTCGGGAACGGCGCCTCGGATGGTCTCGGCGGCGGGCAGGATCCGGTCGTGAACCAATGGTACAACACCCCGGCCTTCGAGCGCATGCTCTGGCGGGCGTATCGCGATGCCGTGGACGGACCGCTCGACCCCGCCCGTTACACCCCCATCATCGAGGCCCGGCGCGCGGCGCTGGCGAAGAACGGCATCACGGGCCTCAACGGCCCCTCCGTCGTCTACACCTACCTGACCCAGCGGCGGGCCTATATCCAGCAGCAACTCGCCGCCAATGATGCCGCCAGTTTCGCCGTCACCACCAACAACGGGCAGGATTTCACCTCCAAGGTGCCCACCGCGACGATCGAGGGCCGCGCCCCCTTTGCGGTCGCCACCCTGCAGGTCAACGCGATCGAGTATCCCGTCACCTGGACCGGCCTGACCACCTTCTCCCTCACGCTCCCCCTCGGGTCCGCCACCAACGCCCTCTCGATCGTCGGCATCGACCGGAACGGCCGGCCGGTGCCCGGCGCCATCGCGAACCTCACCATCCGTTACAGCGGCGCCGTGCAGGCTCCGCAGGATTTCCTGGTCCTCAACGAGATCCATTATAATCCGGTCGAGACCAACACGTCGTTCATCGAACTGTTCAACAATTCCACGCTCACGCCCTTCGATCTTTCCGGATGGCGGTTGGAAGGTGTCGGCCTGGTGTTCCCCGATGGGATCGTGCTGGCTCCGGGCGCCTATGGCGTGGTCGCAAAGGATCGCACGGCCCTGCTGGCAGCCTATGGCGCCTCCATTCCGGTGCTCGCCGAATTCCCCGGTTCCCTGAGCAACGGCGGCGAACATCTCCGCCTCGTGAAACCCGGCGGGCTCGACGGCACCAATGACCTGGTCGTGAGCGATGTCCGTTATGACCAGTCCCCGCCCTGGTCCACCAATGCCGACGGCTTCGGCCCCTCGTTGCAACTCATCGACCCGTTGCGCGGGAGCTACCGGGTGGCCAACTGGGCGACCACCGCCACCAATTCGGCGAACCGCGTCACGCCCGGACGCGCCAATGCCGTCAAGGCGACGCTGGCCGCCTTCCCGTCCGTCTGGATCAATGAGATCCTTCCCAACAATGTCGGCGGACCCACCGACGGCGCCGGGGAGCACGATCCCTATGTCGAGATTTATAACAGCGGCACCACCATTGTGAGCCTGGCCTCGCTGTATCTCACGGACAATTATACCAACCTCACCCAATGGCATTTCCCGGCGCTCACGCTCGCCCCCGGCGCCTTCCTCGTCGTCTGGGCCGATGGCCAGCCCGGGCAGTCCACCGCCACCGAGTTCCACACCGGTTTCCGCCTGAATCCCACCAATGGCACGGTGGCCCTCGCCCGCCTGCAGGGCGCGACGGCCCAACCCGCGGTCCTGGATTATGTCGGGTACCGCCAGGTTCCCGCCGGCCGCTCCGTGGGCTCGATCCCCGACGGTGAACCGCGGAACCGACGTTCCTTGTATCATCCCACCCTCGGGGCCCCGAACGACCCTTCGTTCCCCAAGGTGCAGGTCACGTTCAACGAATTCCTCGCCGCCAACACCGCCACCCTCGTCGACCCCGCCACCGGGAAAGCCGAGGATTGGTTCGAACTCTTCAACGCGGGCCCCGACCCGATCGATCTCACGGCCTATACGGTCACCGATGATCCCACGACACCGGCGAAATTCACGATTCCGTCCGGCTTCGTCCTTCCGTCCGGCGGATTCCTTCTGGCCTGGGCGGACAAGACCACCGCGGCCAACAAAACCGACACCGATCTGCATGTCAGTTTCAAGCTGAGCAAGACCGGGGGATTTGTCGGGCTTTACGGACCGGACGGCCTGCTGGTGGATTCGTTGAACTATGGCACGCAGACCACGGACGTCAGCCAGGGCCGGTTCCCCGATGGCGGGGATCTGCCGCTCGCCACGTTTGCCGCTCCGACGCCCCGCGGTTCCAATGCGCTGGCCGGCGGCAACCAACC
This sequence comes from Verrucomicrobiota bacterium, assembly GCA_025360495.1. Lineage (GTDB taxonomy): Bacteria > Verrucomicrobiota > Verrucomicrobiia > Limisphaerales > UBA9464 > UBA6176. The sequence goes on from JANYCC010000235.1 coordinate 7,027, forward strand.
CCCCGTGCTCGCGCTGATCCCGCCCCAGTCCGCCACCGAGGGCCAGGCCCTCGAATTCACCGTCAACGCCACCGACCCCGACCCGGGTCAGTCCCTCACTTATAGCCTCGGGATCGACGCCCCACCCGGCGCCGAGATCGAGGCCGACACCGGACATTTCCGCTGGACGCCCAATGAGGAGCAGGGTCCCGGAACTTATAACTTCGCCGTCCGCGCCACCGACAACGGGATCCCGGCACGGACCGGCGGCCAGCGCGTGACGGTGACCGTGGCCGAGGCGAACCGCGCCCCCGTCCTGCCTCCCTTGGCGGACCGCGTGGTCAGTGAGGGATCGCCGCTCACCTTCCCCGCCGCCGCCACCGATCCCGACCGACCCGCCAACCAACTCTTTTATTCGCTGGCCGACGGGGCTCCGACCGGTGCCCGCATCGATCCATCCACTGGCGATTTCATCTGGACTCCATCGGAAAACCAAGGCCCGGGAGTGTACCAGATCACGGTGTTGGTCCGCGATGACGGCACGCCGCCGCTCGGCGATTCGCGCACCTTCCAGGTCACGGTGAACGAGGTCGACAATCCTCCGGCCCTCACCCTGATCCCGCCCCAGAACGTGAATGAAGGGGAAACCCTGACCGTGACCGCGCACGCCGTGGATCCCGATCAACCCCCTTCCGCCATCCTCTATTCCCTCGAAGGCGATCTCCCCGGGGGAATCCACATCGAACCCGACACCGGCGTGATCCGTTGGACGCCGACCGAGGCGCAGGGACCCGGGACTTATGTGATCATCCTCCGGGCCACCGAAAAGGACGGCGCCCACCTGAGCGCCGTGCAGAGCTTCGGGATCACCGTGGCCGAGGTGAACCAGTCACCCGTGCTCGGCACCCTTCCGACCCTGACCGTGCGTGAGGGCGATCCGGTCGCCTTCAACGTGACCGCGACGGATGCCGATCTGCCGCAGCAGTCGCTCGCGTATTCACTCGGGGCCGGATCGCCAAACGGGGCGTTCGTCGATCCTGAGAACGGCCACTTCACGTGGACGACTCCGGAGAAGGGCGTTCTCACGACCAACACCATCGTCATCCAAGTGGCCGATGGGGGACCTGGCAACCTGTCGGATACCGGCACGCTGACCGTGATCACCACGCCGCGGTTCCGGGCCGTGATCAATGAGATCCTCTATCATCCGGCAATCGCCAACGCCTCTTATGTGGAGTTCTTCAACCCCTCCACAGTCACCACCCAGGCCCTCGCCGGGGTGAGTCTGTCCGGTGAAAACCTGCGTTACGTCTTCCCGGCGGGTTCGCACCTCGACCCCGGGGCGTTCCTCGTCCTCGCCCAGAATCGCGCCGCGTTCGCCCAGGCATATGGTGCGGTGCCGGTGTTCGGCGAATGGATCGGCCAACTGGACCGCTTCAACACCCGACTCGCACTGCAGTCCCCTGACGGACCGGGCGGCCTGACGACCCTTCAGGAGGTGGATTACCGTGCGTCCCTGCCCTGGTCCACCAATGCCGACACCGGTGGCACGGCCTTGCAACTTCTCGACGCCCGGCGCGACGCCACGCGGGTCGGCAACTGGACATCGGCCACCGGGAACGAATGGCGGCATGTGGTCCTCACCGGCACGGCCAGCAGTTCAACGCTCTATTTATACCTGGAAAGTGCGGGCGACGTTTATGTCGATGACGTGAGCCTCGTCGCCGGAAACGTCCCGGAGATCGGCGACAACATGCTCGCGGACGGTGATTTTGAAGGGGCCTTCCCCGGTCCGTTCATCGTGTCGCCCAACCACGCCGATTCCGCGCTGAGCACCACCATCAAACATGGCGGGAATTCCAGCCTCCACCTGGTGGCCAGCACCGGCGGGACCACGCGCGGCTCCTCCGTCTATCAGGACATGAGTCCCGCCCTCACCGCGAACGCCCCTTATACCCTGAGCTATTGGTACCTGCCCAACCCCGCCGGCGGCAGCCTGGTGGTCCGCCTGTCCGGCAGCGGCATCAAGAGCACCGAGAACATCGCGCCCGACGCCAACACCGCGGCCCGTGCGACGCCGGGCACGACCAACAGCGTGGCCGCCCTGATCCCGGAATTCCCGCCGGTCTGGATCAACGAGGTGTTGCCCGACAACCGCTCCGGGCTCACCGATGCCGCCGGTGCCACGCCGCCGTGGATCGAACTCATCAACCGCGGCCCGTTGCCCGTCGATCTCTCCGGTTGGTGGCTCACCCCGTCTTATATAAACCTGGCCGCATGGACCTTCCCGGCGGGCACCATCATCCCGGCCGACGGCTTCCTCGTCGTCTTTGCCGATAACCAACCGGGGAACACCACGCCGGGTGAATGGCACACGAACTTCCGGCCCAACCCCACGAATGGCGTGATCGCGTTGGTCCGACCCCAACTCGGACAACCTGCCGTCGTGGATTATATCGATTACCAGGTGGCGACCCCGGACCAATCCTTCGGGCGTGATCCGCGGGACTTTCCGGTGGGTGTGAAGGTGTACGCCACGCCCACGCCGGGTGCGGACAACACCCAGCCCGCACCCGTGCTCGGTGCGACCGTGGCCACCGACGGCACCGTGACGCTCAGTTGGGCCGCACAACCCGGCACGGGTTACCGGGTTGATTACCGCGACACGTTGGCTGGCCCGTGGCAGACCCTCCGGGCGGGGGTCGCGACCGAGACCACGGTGAAGGTGACCGACAACCCGGTCGGACATGGTGAGCGTTACTATCGTGTCGTCATCCCGTAGCCTGCCCGAGGACGCACTTTATGGAAGATGCTTTGAAAGTCCTGAACGACTTGGTACGCGATGGCGTCCTCGGCCGCTACGCGATCGGTGGTGCGGTCGGCGCCATCTTCTATATGGAGCCATTCCTGACCTTCGATCTGGATGTCTTTGTCGTGCCACCCGAAACGGCCGGCGGGTTGGTGACGCTGTCGCCCGTTTATGAGGCGTTGCGCCGGCGGGGCTGCACCGAGGACGGAGAGTGCATCCTGATCCAAGGAATGCCGGTGCAGTTTCTTCCGGCCCATAATGCGCTGATCAGGGAGGCGCTGGACGAGTCCCGTGAAACTCAATACGGCGACACGGTGACCCGGGTGATGCGCCCGGAACATCTCGCCGCGATCATGGTGCAAACAGGTCGCGACAAAGACCGGCAGCGGTTTTCCACCTTCATGAGTCAGGCGCCACACGATGCAGATTATTTGGGCAAGGTGCTGGCCCGGCATCAATTGACCGAACGCTTCACCGCATGGAACAGCACGAGTTGAAACGCCTCTTCGACGCGAGGGAACAGCGTCGGCACCACCTCGCCCACCTGCCCATCGAGGAGAAGATTCGAGCCGTGGTCCGTCTGCAGGAGATGGCGGCGCCCATTTTGCGGAACCGGGGAAAGGCCGCCCGGTGTTGGAAACTGGAGACCACCGGACAGGGCTGAAACCCGGCCACCCCATCACGGCACGCGCAACAATTCCGCCTCGGTCCAGGAATCCTCGCGTTTCGCATTCGCCGCCCGCACCACCTTCACCGACGCCGCCGACACCGGGTTCGCCGTGTGACCCCATTCGCGCCGGATATAAGTGATCGCATCCGCAATCTGCTGGTCGTCCAGTGCCTCCGCAAAGGCCGGCATGTTCAATTCCCACTTGCGCCCCTTCACCGTCACGGCGTCGCGCAAGCCGTGCAGCACGATCCGCACGATCCGCTGTTCGGAACCCACCGCCCATTCGGACTCGCGCAAGGGCGGCGCCAACCCTTCCTGGCCATTGCCATGCGGTTGATGGCACGCACCGCACACCACGGTGTAAAGCTCCCGGCCGCGCGCCAGGCTCGCCTCCTCGTCGGGGGAAAGTTTCGACGCGACGGGCACGGGAGCCGGGGCCGCCTTGCCATCCCCTTCCCAACTGACCAAGGGTTCCAGTCGCTCCACCCGTCGCTCCACCTCGGCAAGCCCCGCCAGTTTCAGGGCGGCCCAACCCGTCGGTTGGGCTGCGAACCGGAACGGGCGCACCGTCGGCGCCGGCCGGTCCTTGGGCTTCGGCGGCATGATGGACGCCAGACCGTCCAGCATCGCAAGTTGTTGCCAGTCGCCCGCCCGCCGGTTGCCCGCCAGATGCAACAGATGTTCGACCCGGTCCGGCTTGCCTTCGACCCCCACACATTCCGCCAACCGACGCACCAACGCCGCATGCGCCCCCTTGTCCGGACCGCACAGGGGATCGGACACCAACCCATCGAGGAACTCGAGTTCGTGCCCGCCCAATCCGCTGACCACGGCGTCGTAACGCAAGGGACTGGGCGAACTGTTCATCACCAGCACCTTCATGATCGTTTCCGCAGCCGGCGTGTGCAGCGATCCAAGCGTCAGGAACAACTGGACCTGTTCGGCCCCCGGGAGAAAGCCCGCACGCCGCAACAACAACAGCGCCGCCTCGTCATGTGTCGGACCGGTCAGCAACGGACCCAACAACCGCAACCCGGCCGTCCGCACGCGCGAAGACGGATCCTGCAACGCCCGGTCGACCGTCGGCAGATCGATCTGCCCCAATCCCTCCAGCACCCACAGCGCGTGCAACCGGCCGGGGACGGACGGGTTGTTGGCAGCTTGGGCAAGGTCCCGAAGACGGCCCGCCAACGCCGGGTTGCGCCGTTCCACCAGGAGCTGTTGCGCCCGGTCCCGCCACCAACCGTTCGGATGCGAAAGCCATTTCAGCAGATCGTCCTCCGTGGGCTGGGCGATCGGAGGCACCACCGGACGCGGACGCGCCGTGTTCACGATGCGATAGATGCGCCCGAGATTGACGGGGGTCTGGAGTTGCCGGGACTCGATCTGTTTCCGCAGATAGGAGGTCAGGTAGATCCGGTGCTGGATCAGGCCGCGGGCGATGTCGACCACATAGAGGCAGCCGTCGGGACCATTGAGCAGGTTGACGGGCCGGAAACGTTCGTCGGTGGAGGCGAGAAACTCCCCTTCGGGAATGGCGTTGGTGGCGGTGATCAGGCCGTCGTGTTCCACGATCCGTTCGCGGCGCACGAGGTTGGCGGTCGGTTCGCAAAAGAACGCATCGCCGTGGTATTCGTCCGGAAACTGGTCACCGCGATAGACCACGGGCCCGCAGGCGCCGGTGAACGTGGCGAGGCGGCCGTCCGGTCGAAGCTGCCCCTTCTGGTAGCCCCGGTTCACCCCGGGATTCACCCGGATGGGATAAACCCGGAGATCCTTTTCGAGTTGGACATCCGCCCCGAACGGCTGCCGCAGGTTCGGATTGCGGTTGAGATCCTCCGCGCTGACGAAATCGCCCCGGAGCGGATCGCTGTTGGAATTATAATAGAGTCGCCCGAAGTCGTCCTGGGACAAGCCCCATTGGCCCCGGGAGATGGTGGCCCGCCGGACCCAATTGGTGCCGCCATTCCAGCGGAACTTCATCGGGTGATTGGCGGAATAGATCCAGTTGTTCAGGGCCCACACCGGGCTGTTGCTGGCATGCTCGGGATTCGCCCGCTCGCCCAGTTTCGGATCGTCCTGCGTGGCGTAATCATCGGCGACCAATTCCTTCGAATCGCAGACCCCGTCCCCGTCCTTGTCCCGCGCATACCACAGCCGCGGCGGCTCGACGACCAGTGCGCCATCGCCCAGCAACATCACGGAACGCGGCATCACCAACCCACCCAGGAACACCGTGCGCCGATCCATCCGGCCGTCCCCGTCGGTGTCGGTCAGAATGACGATGTTGCCGGTCGGTGCGCTTTCGCCGAGGCCGTCCGGCGTGGGCATGTAGCCGTTCATCTCGACGACCCAGAGCCGCCCTTGGTGATCGAATTGGGCGGCGATCGGGGTGGTGACGAGCGGTTCCGCGGCGACAATCTCGGCCCGGAATCCCGCGGGCAAACGGAAGGTCTTCAACTGCTCCTCGGCGGTGAGCACCGGGGCCGGTGGGATCAGGGCGGAAGGGACAGTGTTGGACTGGGATTCACCGGCCTTGTCACCATTTTGAGCCCAAACGACACGGGCGGTGAACACCAGGATCAGAAGCGTGCGGATCGTCATGCGGTACACGCCCTCCGACCGGCCGGCCGTGCCACTCTTCACGCCAGAACCGGGGGGACGCACCGATTTAGGTACCGGCGTTCGGGCCGGACGCCAAGCGGCGAAATGAACCGGCAGGCGGGATTCTTCATCCGCCTGCCGGTCGGGATTCCCGGCCTCCGTGCTGCGGCCGGATGCCAGGACCCGCTTACTTGGCGCCCTGATCGATCCAAGCGCGGACCAGCGCCACTTGCTCCGGGGTCAATGGCTTGGGCGGTGGTCCGCCAGGTCCGCCAGGTCCGCCAGGTCCGCCGGGTCCACCGAATCCGGGTCCACCAGGACCGCCACCCGGTCCACCCGGTCCACCCGGTCCACCCGGTCCACCGGGGCCGCCAGGGCCGCCCGGACCGCCAAATTGAGGTCTCGGCAGGGCCGCGTTCAGCCCATCCCGGATCTGATCCTCACTCAGCGACCCGGCCTTCGCAGTGTCCCACGCCGCGAACCACTTGGTGAAGGTTCCCTGCCACTCGGACTTGGTCAGCGAACCGTCCTTGTTGGCATCGGTGGCACTGAAAAGTCCGGGCCCGATGAAACGTCCCGGACCAGGTCCACGACGTTGTTCGCCGCCCGGCTGATCGCCACCGCCGCGCCGGCCGCCTTGGGGGGGCGGCAGGATTTCCCCCAGTTTGTCGGAGAATTCCTGTTGGGTGAGCTTGCCCGTCTGGCCGGCATCGAGCTTGGCGTACCAAGCATCCACCACGGTCGAAAACTCCGTCTTGCTCAACTTCTTGTCCCCGTCCTTGTCCCCTTGCAACACCATCTGGGGCGCCACGAACATCCCCGGCCCGAACCCGCCCCCACCCGGCCCGCCGGGTCCGCCACGCCCACCGGGTCCGCCCGGCTTGCGTTTGGGAGGCATCGCGGTCTCCTCGTCCAACTGGGCGACGGCAATCACCAACGGGCTCTCCTGACTCTTGCCCATGGTGACGATCTTGCCGTCCTCCCCGCCCTTCAAAACGCCTTGCAGGGTGTCGAGGCGCAATTCGCCGCGCTGCCGCTCCTCACCGTGACATCGCGTGCAGGATTCTTCGAAGATCGGTTTGATGTCTTTCTCATAGGTCAGCCCCTTGCGGGTCGCCGGCGCGGGCAACTTGCTGAGGTCCGGTGCCGCCGTCGCCACGGTCGCGACGGCCAGCCCCAACAAGGCCAGGGAAGTGGTTGCTTTCATGCGGGTCGATGCTTTTGGACGGTCCCGGGAATCCGCCCGTCGGTGAACCGTCGACACCATGCCGACACCTCACCGGGGCTCACGCTCCACCGGGTACCGTGGGCGTGAGGACCAGTCGGCGCGGTTTTGGTTACCTACGGCACCAGACGGACTCGGAAATATTGTTCCAACCGATCCCCGACCGGTCGCTGCACCGTGATCGCCGGGGACTGGGCCGTGTACGGGTCCCCCACCACACCCCACGCCGGGAAGTCGAGGGTTGCCGTCGCCTCCAATTGGTAATGGAGCCCGGGGAACGTGGTCCAACTCACCGTGAAGGAATCAGGCCCGGCCACCACCCCCAGAAATTCGGGCGGCGGAACCTCGTTGACGGTGCCAGGGGTCGCCCGCGGCAGCGCTCCCGCCACCACGCCCCCGTCCGGAACCCGTCCCTCGCTCACATCCGGCGACTGCGTCCCAAAGGTCACCGCATCCACAATCGTCCCGTCCGGGGCGGCCAGGACGATGCTTTCGCCGTCGGCCGACAGCTTGAATCCGACATGCAGGTCGGGATTGGAAGGGAGGTTGAGCGACGGCTTTTTGTCGGCCCAGACGAGCATCCGGCCCCCGGCGGGGATCAGGTAACCGGCGGGGATTGCGAACTGGGTGCGGTTGGTCAGGGAATTGGCGAGGTAATAGCCCGCCAGGTTCGCCGGGGTCGGGCCGGCATTATATAATTCGAACCAATCGTTGTACCCGCCGTCCCCCGGGTCCTGGAGGGTCGCCGTGTTGGCCGCCATCCATTCGTTGATGAACACCGGCAGCAGGGGTGCCGCGAGGGAATTCGCGGCCCGCGGCGTCGCCAGCGCAAACAGCCGGCGGTCGCTCCGGTTGCCGTCCGGATAGGTCCCCAAGGTGCGGTCCGGGCCCGGCGCCACATAGCGGAGGTAATCCAGGACGTTGGTCCGGCCGTCGGCGGTCCGGGTGAGGGCCAGCACCCCGGCGGGAACGGCCGGCCGGAAGGAGGCGTGCGGTTGACCGGCCACCGTCTGGTCGGCACGGCCATCCAGCCAGACCAGCAGGAATCCCCCCGCCGGCAGGATCGTTCCCGCCGGGAACGGCCAGCGACGCGCGGATTGGAACGAATCGGTGAGATAGCACCCGGCCAGGCTCGCCGGGGTGGGACCGGAATTATATAATTCAACCCAGGCGCCCCGCTGGCCGGAGTTGTCGACCGGGCCGGACAGGTTGTCGGTCTGCAATTCATTCAGCCACACGGCGGGAAAAGGCGCCAGCGAGGCCGCCACCGAGTTGGGCGCACCGGGCGTGGCCCGCGCCAGGTTCGAGACCGGGTTGGACGCCAGTCCCACCGCCACCTGGATCCCGCCGTCGGACGTGCGGACCGTGAGCACCCCGCCCGCCGGGTTGGGCAGGTACCAAAAGCTCAGGGTGTAAGGGGTCCCCGCCTGCAAGGGATTCACCAATCCCTGGACAATCGCCGCTCCCGCCCCGTTCCCGGCGGCGGTGGACACCACCCGCAGCCCGCCATATCCACCGTGGGACACCGAGGTGGAGATGACCGACCCGGCCAGGTTGGGCGCCAGGGTCCAGGTTCCCGCCAGATCCGTTTCGAAACCCCCGTTGCGGATCACGGTCGCCCCGGAATCCGGGTTGTTCCCCGGAACCAGGCGAACGTCGTCGATATAAGCCTCGCCCGCGCCCCCCAGGAAGATCTGGACGCCGGTTCCGGACGAATTGCCGGTGACCGCGATGCGCTGCCAGGGGGATCCGGGATCGATCCCCCCCACGGGGACCGCCGTCCAATTGGCGGGACGGTTGTTTTCCTGCCCCAGATCGACCAATTGAAGGGACCCTCCATCCAACGCCGCCGCCGGCCAGGGCTCGTCGGTCTCAAAGGTGAACTGATCGACCACGATCCCGCCGGCCAGCGTGGGTCCCGGACGGATCAGTCGCAGGGTTTCGCCGGCCGGATTGAGGCGGCCACCGAACACCCCCAGCGGTTTGAGCAGCGCCCCGTAGACCTGCGCGAAAGCCGCCGGATCCTCAACGACCAATCCGTATGCGCCCGGGGCCAGGAAGGTGCCCGGAGCGAAGGTCACCCCCGCCCCGTCCACCCGCCATCCGCTCAGGTCGAACGCCGTGGCCAGGGAAAGATTGCGCAGTTCGATGAAGGCGGCGCCCGGGACGGAGGGATGGTGCATCACCTCATTGAACACGATGCGTCCCTCCGGCGGTTCGGGCGTGGTGGTGACCGTCACCGACAGATGGGCCGGCGGGTTCGTGACCGCCTGGCCGCGCGGATCGAGGCCGGACAATTCCAGGGCGTTCACGCCGCCGCTGAGCGCGACCGTGGCCGTCCAGTTGCTCAGCGTCGTCCAGCGCACATCCAGGGGTTGCCCATTGAGCAGAACGGTCCGGACCGTCAGCGGCGAAGTCCCGGTCAACGTCACATAATTACCGGCGGACGTCAGGTTTCCGCCGGCAGTCCCGGTGAACGAGAAGCCATAGACCTTGTTGGTCAGCAGGGAGTTCACATAGGTGCGACGGGCGGCCATGTAAGCCTTGATCGCCGTGGGGGTGGACACACCGGTCCCCCCGTTGGTGCGCATCCCGTTGTAGCGCGCATCGAGGATCGGGGTGTAATGGTCCGCCTGGAGGGGTCCGTTCAGGGCATCGATCAGGGCCTGGTAATAGAGCCGTGAAAATGGCGCGTGCGTGTTCACCGGACCCACGTTCTGCCCGCCGATGCCGAACAGGTCGCTTTGGGGGCCCTGCGCATTGAACGCAAAATCGATGTCCCAGATCATCAGCCGCCACGGTCCGTGCACCGGCTTATAGGTGTACATGTTCTGGCCGCCGCCATAGCTATAGCTGTCGTTGTTCCCCACCAGATGCTCGGTCACATGAACCCGGAACCACTCGTCCACATCGGTCGCGTTCAGCAGCGTCCGCGTATAGGTGTCGCCGCTCACCGGCGTGTTCACCGCATCCACCAACCGGAACAGGTTGGTGAAATTGTTCGGGTCGTTCCCAAACGATCGCAACGGCCAGTTCCAGCGGTACCGGGCACGCCGCTTCACCCCACCGACCGCATAATTCGACAGGTCCGCCCCGACCCCGTCAAAGACCGTCCCCGAGTTGTCGAATTCGAACCAGATCTGGATCTTCCGCAGTTCACCGCCGGAATCGTCCGGAAACCACTGGCGGACGAAATCACTGTTGGGCTGCTGGGCGTCCTCCATCACGATGCCGCGCTTGGTCCCGTTGAAATAGACCAGGATCGGCCGGCGATGGCAGTGCGGCAGACCGAGCTGGTCGGCGATCCAGTAGGCCTGCTGCTCCGCCTGGCAGGTGCCGTCCCCACCCCCGTTGCCCGGCACCAGCAGGTTCATCTCCTCGTTCCCGAGCAAGGCGTCGTCCGCCGGGACCACCACCACGTAGTCACAGATCGCACCCCCTGGACCCGTCCAACCCGGTGCATGGTAGGGGCTCCCGCTATACTGGCCCCCCGCATTATAGATCACCCGGGAATTCCCGTACACCAAGGTCAGGTCGAGCGGGTCGTTGCTCAGTTTTTCCCGGCTCGTCCACCGGCTGACATTGGTCTTCGTCATCCACATCTTATAGCTGCCCAGGGCCCCGTTCACATAGGACTCACCCCAGCGCACCAGGCATTCGTGCACCGGTGCCTCGGCCGGGAACGAGGCCGCCGCCGGCACCGTCGCCGCATCGGTCGCCACCACCTGGAACGCGACCAGGCTCGAGGCCGGTTGCCCGGGGATCGCGCCCGCATAAATGCCCGCCCCCCGGTGGCTCATGGTCACCTCCGTGTACACGGTCCCCGGATCCTTCCGCCAACGCAGCACCACCGTCGACAACCCGTCGGGATCGTCCACCCGCGCCGTCACGACCACGTCCTGGGTCGGGGACGGCAGCACCGGCCAATGGCTGACGTCGGAGATGGCCGGTCCGGCGTTGGTCACCGCGATGGAATTGCGGGCGCCGGGGGTTCCCAAACGGGAGGTCGCCAGGCTGTATCCGGGCGCCTCGATCCAGTTCCCGTGCAATCGCAACATCAGGTTGCCCGCCCCTTTCAACCAACGGACCCGGGCCCGCAACGTCGCCGTCTGCCCCGACGTGACCGACTTGGTCAACGGCACCCGCACCCGGTTCGGCCCGGTGTGGCCCGCACCCGTCGCCCGGATATGCAGGCTTTGCGCACTCTGGAAACCCTCGCCCGTCTCGATCGACGTCGCGTTGTGATTGCCTTGGAACACCCACCCGGTGATCCCGGATTCAAACGTGGAATTGGCCACCACGTTCGTCCCCGCGGGCCCGATCACCTCCACGTTGTCCACCAGGCATTCCCCGGGGCCGTAGAGGAACATCTCCAATGAGGTCGCGGTCTGCCCCCCCATCAGGGCCTTGTCGGTCGCCTCCACCGTCACCCAACCCGACTTCGCCGTCTCATCGCTGTCGGCCCAATTCGCCGCCCAACGACGGTCCGCCCGCGGGTCGCGCAATTCCAGACTGCTGCCGCCACCGTCACTCCAGCGCCCCCATCGTCCGCCATTGCCATAGGTCACCTCGTCCACCACCACATGGATCAGGTTGGTCACCACGTGCCCGGATTTGTTGGTCGACAGGACCGGGTCGGGCCGGGACAGGGCGAGATGGTCGCCGTTGTGGGAAAGGGTCCCGGTGAAGTCCCCGACCAGATTGCCCGGATTCAGGTTGGGATAATGCGATTGCAACCGGGCCGCCGCTTTGCCCACCACGAGGTATCCACCGGCCGCGAGCACCCGGCCGTCGGGGAACGTGAATCCCACCGCGTCCTCCAACCGCCAACCGCCCAAATCAACCGGCACTGTCCCGGGATTGTGGAGTTCCACGTATTCATCCGCAGAATCCTCACTGGGCGGGTGATACATGATTTCATTCAACACCACCGTCGCCACCTTCGGCCCGGAGTTCGCACTCCCCGGGGTCGGCTCCGCCAACCGACTGAACTGCAGCGCACCGTCCGGCGTCCGGCCGAACGCCACGTCGCGCTCCTGGGGTCCGTATCGCACCGCGTCCAAAACCCGCTTGCCGTCCGCCGATTTCAGGAACAGCACCTCGCCCCCCGACGCCAGGCCGAACCCGAGTTCCGTGCGCGTGCGACTGACCCAGCCCAAGGCACCGACGACCGTGTTCGTCGGGAACACGTATTTGTCGATGGCGGGATCGTCGGTGAGAACGCAGCCCGAAAGGTCGGAGGGATCGTTGGAGTAATTGTAGAGCTCGATGAAATCCTCGGCGGGTGGGGCCGTGTGGGCCAGGAGTTCATTGATCACCACCGTCCGCGCCGACAGGACGGGAGGCGGTTCCGCGGTTCCGGGCGAACCACCGATCGCTTCGCTCGCCGCCCAGGCTCGCGGGTCCCGTTCCCCGAAACTGGGCTTTGCCAACACCAGGGACGGCCCGCCGCCATCCGCCGCCGCGGGCCATGCGCCATCGTCCCGGTACGCCATTTCGAACTGGACCGCCCCCAACCGGTTCATCAGGCGGAGTTGACCCGCACCTTTCGGCAGGGTTCCGGTGAAGGGTCCCAAGGCATTGGTCTGACCGGTGACCTGGGTGAAATCCCCCGGGTTGGCTGCCACCACCACATAGCCGCGCGACGGCAGGATGAAGTTGGGCGGGAAGGTGAAACCGATATCGCCCTGCAGTTGCCAACCGCTCAAGTCCTCAAAATACGGCAGTGAATTGAACACCTCGACGAACTGTCCGTCGGCGGCGTCGGTCCGATGCGCCGGATGGTACATCACCTCGGACACGACCACGCCGGCCCGGCGGGAGGAAGGGCCGGGTGGTTCGGGCAGAGGCCGGAAAAGGGCGGGATCCAAAGCCGGACCCGAAGGGGGAGCGCCGAGCACCGTCCCGATGACGAGGACCCAGGCGAACAACCCGTGCGGGAAACGATGGGGCAAGGCGAAATCAGACATGCGCGGAATCCCTGAGCATAGCGAAATGCGTGCCGGGGGCCGCAAAGGATTTCGCATGGGAATTCCTGAGGGCGACACCGGTATGTGGCAGCGCATGGCCATGCGCTTCGGGCCGCCGCCGGCCCGACTCCCTCTCTCCCTGAGGAACGAAGGGGGAGAGGGTGGGGAGAGGAGGCTTGGGGGGATTCGCTCATCGAATCTCGCGTCTCGTCCTCGCGTCTCGTTTCGTTTCTCGAAGCTTGGGGACGATCGAGGGGGACGAGTGCCGAGGACGAG
>JANYCC010000271.1 GCA_025360495.1 Verrucomicrobiota bacterium
TGAAAGCAAACATTATGTGTTGGGGTTAAAACATTTTTACTCCGGCAAAACACCGGCTTGGCAGTCGCGACCCGGCAGGGTTAGGTTGCGTCGTGCCTGTCGTCCGAACCGCCGCATCGGTCCGATCCGAGTCCACGGAGGATCATCTCGAACGGATTCAGGAACTCGTGGACCGTCACGGTTATGCCCGGGTCAGTGATGTTGCGGAGGCCTTGGGACTGAACCGGTCCACGGTCTCCAACATGGTGCGGCGCCTGGCCCGTCGGGGTTTCGTCAACTATCAACGCTACCGCGGCTTCACCCTGACCGACGCCGGCCGCGCCGTGGCCTGCGACATCAAGGACCGGCACCGGACGTTGTCGGACCTGCTCAGCCAATTGGGCTTGGGTGTGGACACCATTGAGCAGGAGGTCGAGGAGATCGAACACCACCTGCGACCCCAGACCCTGGCCGCATTGGCCGCGCTGGTGGAATTCTGGCGGGAACATCCGGACGAGTTGCAGACCTTCCGCCGGTTCCAGCGGCGGCGGACGGCGAAGACGTGACGGTCACACCCCGGCGGGGGCGGCAGCGACGCCTTTTTTGGCGCCGCCGGAGACTTCGATCAGGTCGAGCAGGATGCGTTCCGCCTCCCGCAGGTGCACATCCATGGCGGTGCTGGGCTCCTCCTCATCGGCGTCCTCGTCATCCGCGGTGCGCACCTTGTGCACCGAGCCGCTGGCAGCCGTGTCGTCCTTGGCCGGATCCTTGTCCAAAAGGCGGAGATCGCCGCGACTGGTGGCCACCACGTTCGATCGCGTCATCGGAGCCGGCAGGCCGGGTTGATCCGCCAATTTGAGGGTGAGCTCAAAGGTGGTTGGCTCCTTTTCACCGCGTGCGGAAAGCTCTTTCTTCCGCGCTTCCGCCCGGGCCTTGTCGAGGTCCCGTTCGTGGACGCGCTGAACATAATTGAGAACCAAGGATTTCTCCGCCTGACGCTTGCTGTACAACTCCATGTCCTGCTTCACGTAGGCCCAATCGCGGTCCCCGGCGAGGCGGTTGGAGGAACGATCCCGCAGCAGGCCGATATACGGCTGGATGCGGTTCACTTTCTCGAAATCGGCCGGGGGGATGGTGTCCCAAGGCAGGGCATTGGTGAGCGAGGATTCACCCACGTCCAGAAGGTTGTTGATGCTGGGCAGGACCAGATCCGGCACGACGCCTTTGAGCTGGGTGGATTCGCCACTTGCCCGGTAGAACTTCCGGATGGTGAGTTTGACGGCGCCGGGATGGATGCTGGAATCCGGCAGGAACATGCCCAGTTCCTGGATGGTCTGGACGGTGCCTTTTCCGTGGGTGCTGGTGTCACCGACGATGATGGCGCGTCCATAATCCTGAAGGGCGCCGGCAACGATCTCCGAGGCCGAGGCGCTGAACCGGCTGGTCAGGACCATCAGGGGTCCGTCATAGAGGACACTGGGATCGGTGTCCTCATCCTGCACCACGCGGCCATTGGATTCCTTCACCTGGACGACGGGACCGGACTTGATGAAGAGCCCGGTGAGATTGACGGCTTCCTCGAGGGACCCGCCGCCATTGCGCCGCAAGTCGAGGACCACTCCCTCGACCTTTTCCGCGGCCAGCTTCTTGAGGAGCTTGGAGACGTCGGCGGTGGTGCTTTTCTTGATGGTGGCGTTCTTGCCGGTGCCGACGGGGAAACTCGCGTAAAAAGACGGCAGATCGATGACCCCGACCCGGACCGTGCGGCCGCCCGGACCGGTGAGTTCGACGAGGCGGGCCTTGGCCTCACTGTCCTCCAGCTTCACCTCGTCGCGAACGATGGAAACGAGTTTGCGACCGGCATTGTCACCGCCGGCGGGAACGACGGTGAGCCGGACGCGGGTACCCTTGGGTCCGCGGATCTGCTCGACCACCCGTTTGAGTTTTTCGTCCACGACATCGACCCATTCCCCGTCGTCGCCCTGGGCCACGGCGACAATCTTGTCACCGACCTTGATCTGCTTGCTCTTCTCGGCGGGGCTGCCGGGAACGACATTGCGGATGACCGTGTAGCCGTCCTCGGATTGGAGGGTCGCCCCGATGCCGAACAACGTCAGGCCCATCTGGATCGAGAAGGAATCCAACTCGCTCTTGCCGAAATAATCCGAATGGGGGTCGTAGGAATGGGCGAGGGAATCGAGATAAAGTTGGAGCACCTCGTCCTGTTCGTACTGTTTGAGCGTGCGAAGCGTGCGGTTATAGCGGTGGGTGAGTTTGTCAACGATCTCGAGTTCCCGCCCGGCCGGCAGATGTTCCTGGAGATAGGCGGCCAGGTCCTGGCGACGCTTCCATTTGCCCGAGTCGACCTGGGCCGTGATGAATTTGGAATGTTCCTTGCCGAGCAGGGCTTCGAGTTCGGTGACCGCATTGGTGCCCAGCGGAGGGTGAAAAGCCGCCGGAAGACGACCCGCCGACACGTCCGCCGCACTTCCGGGCGTCCCGCCGGCGATTTTGCGCCAGGCATTGGTGACGAGGACGGGGATCTCCGTCTGGTTGAGCTTTTCCGAGAGGTATTCGTAGCGCAGCCGGTTGCGCCACAGTTTGCGCGCCGCCTCGAGATCCTTCGGCCGTTCCTCGTCCTTGCGGTTCACCAAGACCCGGTCGTCGCCGTCGAAGGTGAATTTCTCCGTCTTCAGGAGGTGGGTGACCTCGGCGTACTGTTCGTCGAATCGTTGGAGGAACCGGTTGAAGATCTCATAAGCTGGCTGGACGTCCTTCTCATTCATGGTGAGTTCGTCCAGGTGCGTCTTGTAACGGGCGCTGAAATCCTCGTAGTCGGATTGCAGGAAATAGACCTTCTGGGGGTCGAGCGCCTCCAGATAGCGCTCGAAGAGGCGGGCGCTGATCTCGTCTTTGAATTTCATCCGCGAAAAGTGGAACCTTTCGAGGGATCGGGCGGCGAGTTGGGCCACCGTTCCGGCCCCATCCGGGGCGGTGAGGACCAGGTGGTTGGTGTATTTCGAGATGTCCGCCGCCTTGTCCGTCAGCGCACCCGATTGGGCGTCGTCGGCCCACAGCACGGGCAGGATGAGGAGTGCGGAAAGGAGCAGCGGGAACTTCATGGCGTGAGTATGAACCTTGTATGGGACGGTGCCAAACCGGGAGTTGCCAGCCGCCGCCCGGGGATCAGACCGGGCGGGCGTGCTGGCGTTTGATCTTGGATGTTTGATCTTGGATGAAATCGACCCTGCGGAAAAAGGCGGCGCAGCTCACGCAAAGATCGCCAAGTCCGCAAAGAAAGAGCCAGAAGTGCGGAGCCACGGGGCGGGTCCTCATTCCCTGTTGGGTCGGTGGTTTTTGATCATGAAACGCTCACTGATCTTGGCGTCGTTGGCGTTCTTTGCGTGAAAGGACGCGGTTTTTTGCGGATTCGTCACGGCTAAGACGGGATCACGACCGCGGCCGGTTCGGCCGGTCCAGTGTTCGGTTGGGAACGTCGCCAGACATAGCGGAACATGATGACCCGGAGCGCTGCAGTGGCCGGAATCGCCAGGACGCCGCCCAGGATGCCCCCCAGGAGATTGGTCCCCACCATGACGGCGATGATGATGGTCAACGGGTGCAGGCCGACCCGATCGCCCATGATCCGCGGGGAAATCACCAGTCCTTCGAGGCTCTGGACGAAACCGAAGACCACGAGGACGGCGACGGGAAGGTGCCAATTGCCGGTGGCGGCGAACGCGACGACCAGCGCAGTGCCGCAGGTGGTGACCGCACCGATGAACGGGATCATGGTGAGCACCGTGGCCATCACGCCGAGCAGGAAGGCATAGGGCAGCCCGATCACCAGGAAGCCCAGCGTGTAGAGGACGCCGTCGCACAACGCCACCAGCACCTGGCTGCGGAAGAACACAATCAAATAGCCGTTGATGGCCCGCAGGCAGAAGACGATCTCCTCCTTGTACCACGAGGTGCGGACCGGGAGGTATTCGGTCCATTGGCTTTCGATCCCCCGCTTTTCCAAGAGGAAGTAGAACGCATAGATCGGGACCAGGCATAATCCGATGACCACCCCGAGCCAGGAACTCACGCGGGTCACCTGGTCGAACAGCCAGGAACCGAAACCGGGCAGGACGCTGCCGACCCAATTGGTGAAGGAGTGGAGGGTTTCCGAGCTGAAGCCGGCCCCGGGTGCGGGTGCGGGTGCGGGCGCCAGCGCGGGTCGTTCGTTGGCCGGCAGACCGGTCGCGGACCGCTCGTTGGCGGGCCAGTCGGGCAGGACCACGCTTTCGGGCGGGGGATTGGTGGAACGGGTCAACAGGGCGCGGGCCTCAAGGATTTTTCGGAGAGCGACGGGGGGATTGGTGGCCCAGGAATCCAAACGTCCCTGGATCTTCACCGTATAGGCCGGAACCCGGAGGGCGAAGAGCCGGGCCTCACCGAAAACCTGGGGGACGATGCTGGAAAAAAACGCAGCCACGAGGGCGAACGCCGTCACGAAGACCAGGATGATCGCCCGGGAACGCTGCACCCGATGGGCGACCAACCAATCCACCACCGGATCGAGCAGATAGGCGATGATCCCGCCGATGGCCAGCGGCCAGAGCACCGGGGCCAGCAGTTGCAACCCCTTGCCCATGCCCCAGACGGCCAGGACCACCAACGCGAGGACCGCCGCGATCGCCACGGCCGTCACCGCAAACCAGATGAGACGCGATTGTTGGGGGCTGGGGGGCAGAAGAAGACTCATGGAGGGAGATCAGCCGAGTTTCGCAGCCTTGTCGGCCGCCGTGCGGACGGCGGTGATGAGGGCGGCGCGGACCCCGGCCTTTTCCAGTTCATGGATGCCTTCGATCGTGGTGCCGCCGGGGCTGCACACGGCGTCCTTGAGTGCGCCCGGGTGTTGGCCGGTCTCCAACACCATCTGCGCGGCCCCGAGCAGGGTTTGCGCCGCCAACCGCTGGGCGATCTCCCGCGGCAGTCCGGCCGCCACCCCGCCATCCGCCAAGGCCTCGATCATCAGGAAGGCATAAGCAGGACCCGATCCACTCAGGCCGGTCACCGCATTGAGCAGTTTTTCCTTCACTTCCAGCGCCACCCCCACGCTGCCGAACAACCGTTGGACGAGTTCGGCATCCCCCGTCGTCGCGTGATGGCCCAGGGCATAGGCGGAGGCACTGGCGCCCACCAACGCCGGGGTGTTGGGCATGACGCGCACCACCCGGGTACCCTCCGGGGCGGCGGCTTCCAGTTTGGCGATCGTCACGCCCGCGGCGATCGAAACCACCAGATGACCCGGGGTCAGTTGTCCGGCGATCTCGGAGAGCAACGCCGCGACTTGGTCGGGCTTCACCGCGACGATCAACACCTCCGCCGAAGCGGCCACCCCGACATTGGCGGCGACGCCCCGGGCACCGGTTTCGCGGGCGAAGGCGTCACGGGCCGCCGTCAGTGGATCACTGGCCACCACTTGGTCGGGCGTCACCAGGCCCGCCTTGAGGAAACCCCTGGCCAGCGCTGTCGCCATCCTCCCCGCACCCAGGAAACCGATCGTCAACTTGGACATCCCCCGGGTGCCTAACACCTAATCCGTGCGTGGGCGACTCTGGATTTCACGCGACCTTCAACCGGAAGCGCAGGACGCACAGCAGGAACAGGCCCGCACCCATCGCCGCGAGAACCGCGAGATGCGGCGCAAAATCGGCCAGGGTGGCGCCGCGCAACACGATTCCCCGGGTGAGTTCGATGAAATAGGTGGTCGGCAGGCAGGCCCCGATCGCCCGGAAAACCGGCGGCATCGTGTCCCGGGGAAAGATGAAGCCGCTGAAGAAAACCGAGGGCATCACGAAGACCATGCTGAACTGCAGCGCCTGCATCTGGGTTTGGGCGCGCGTCGAGAGCAGCAAACCGAGCGCCAGCAGGGCAAAGAGGTAAAGCCCGGTCGCCAACGCCAGGGCCCAGAGGCTTCCGGCGATCGCGACGCCAAACAGCCCGCTCATCAGGGTGAACAACGCCAGGGCCATGAGGCTGCTGACAACGTAGTACGGCACCAACTTGCCCAGCAACAACCCCCACCGTCGCAATGGGCTCACGAACAATTGTTCCAAGGTGCCGCGCTCCCGCTCGCGCACCAGGCTCATCGCCGTGGCGAAGGTCGTCGAAATCTGCAGCACCACCCCGATCACCCCCGGGATGAAGAAATTCGGGCTGCGCATGGACGGGTTGAAAAGCATTTGCGGTCGCACCTCGAAGGGCAGTTCCCGCACCCCGGCGGCCTCCGCCAGGCGCGCCATCGATTCCCGCAACGCCACCGCCACCACCGTGTTCAGGGCGCTGCTGGCGACACTCGAATTCGATCCGTCCACCAGCACCTGCACATGCGCGGTGCGGCCCGCCGCAAGATCCCGGGC
Source organism: Verrucomicrobiota bacterium (assembly GCA_025360495.1). Taxonomy (GTDB): domain Bacteria; phylum Verrucomicrobiota; class Verrucomicrobiia; order Limisphaerales; family UBA9464; genus UBA6176. Next base: position 6,390 of record JANYCC010000271.1, read on the forward strand.
AAATCCCGGGGGAATCTCCACCCCCACATACACCCGCCCCTGCCGCACCGCCGCCGTCAGTTCCGCCTCGCCGGCCACCGTTTCCACCACCCGGAACGTGTCCGTGTTCACCAACCGATCCACGATCAACCGGCTTTCCACCGTCCGATCCGCATCCAGCAGCGCCGTCCGCATCCGCCGCACATCTGTGTCGAGGGCGTAACCGAATGCCACCATCTCCAGCACCGGCGGGAAGAACATCAGGAACAGCGTGAACCGGTCCCGGAACAACACCAGGAACTCCTTGTACAGGATCGCCCGGAAACCTCGGAACAGACTCATGTCCCACCCTCCCCCATCCGGTCGGTCAAGGCCACAAAGACATCCTCCAAAGACGGTCCGACCGGCCGGATATCCACCCCTTGGATTCCCGCGTCCGCCAGTTTTCCACGCAGGACGTCCTCCGACACCGAGGTGTCCACCAACAGGCGCATCGACCGGCCGAAGACCGTGGCGGCCCGCACTCCCGGCACCTCCCGCAAGGTCCGCAATCCCGCCGTCACGTGTTCGCACTCCAGTTCGAGCCGATGGGTTCCCGGCGGATTGACTTCCGGCAACCGCTTCAAGGCGTCCGGTTCCCCACAGGCGATCAGTTTCGATTGGTGGATGTAGCCGACCTGCGAACACCGTTCCGCCTCATCCATGTAATGCGTCGTCACAAACAGCGTCATCCCATGGGACGCGAAGTCGAACAGCAGATCCCACAACTCGCGTCGCGCCACCGGGTCGATCCCCGCCGTCGGTTCGTCCAGGAAGAGCACCTTCGGTTGGTGCACCAAGGCGCACGCCATCGCCAAGCGCTGGCGCCAACCGCCCGACAACAGCTCCGCCCTCCGCCGCAGGTACGGCGCCAGGTGGGTCATCGCCACCAATTCGTCGTACCGGGTCCGGAGTCGAGCCCCGTTCAACCCATATAATCGTCCGTAAAACTGCAGGTTTTCGTGCACTGTCAGTTCGTCATAAAGGGAGAATTTCTGCGACATGTAACCGATCAGGGGCTTCATCCGTTCCGTCTCGCGGACCACGTCCAGGCCGCCGACTGACGCCGTCCCCCCGCTCGGTTCCAGCAACCCGCAGAGCATCCGGATCACGGTGGATTTCCCGGAACCGTTCGGGCCGAGAAACCCGAAGATCGCCCCGCGCCGCACCGACAACGTCACGCCGTCCACCGCCGTGAAATGCCTGAATCGCCGGGTCAACCCGGTGCAGCGGATCATCACGTCCGGGTCGGAAGGGTCCGCAGCCATCGCAGGGTCGGCGGAGCTCACAGGCGATGATGGGTTTCCGCCACTGCCGGAGGCACCCGGGGGAAACGCGCCTCGATCGACATCCCCGCCCGGAGGGCGTCGTCCCCGGCCGGGAGCCGGACCTTGATCGCAAAGACTTGCTGCACCCGTTCCCCCGGGGTCTGGACATTGCGCGGGGTGAACTCCGCCTCCCGCGCCACCTGCTCGATCTGACCGGCGAACATCCGTCCCGGAAAGGCGTCGGCCCGGAGTTCAACGGGATCGCCGAGATGCATGTGACCGATCCACGGTTGGGGCACATAAACCCGCACCCAGAGGTGATTGGACGGAAGCAGGGTGGCGACCTCCCGGTTGGGTGCGACCATGTCCCCCACCTTCACCGGCAGGCTCTCCACCACGGCCTGGGAGGGGGCGATGACATGCAGTTCCGCCACTTGGGCGTCGAGTTCCCGGAGCCGGGCGCGGATTTGATCAAGACGTTCGATGCGTGTGCCGGCCTGCAATAATTCGAGCCGGCTACGGGCGGCGGTGACGGACTTCTCCATTGCGCGCGCCCGGGCGTCGGCCCGATCGAATTCCAACGCCGTGGCGACTCCCTCCCCGGCGAGACGTCGGACGCGCCCCGCTTCCGAAACCGCCAGTCCGGCATCCGCGGTGATGGCCGCGAGTTCGGCTTGGGCAGTGGCGAGTTCCTCGGGACGCGCGCCGGCTTCCAGTTCAGCGAGTTGTGCGGCGGCCTGGGCGCGGACGGCCTCCAATTCGGGCGCGGCCAAGTCGGCGATGACCTGTCCCGATTGAACTGAATCGCCCTCGGAAACCTTCAGGGCGACGACCCTTCCCCCGTGCCGCGAGCCGACCCGTACGACATCGGTCTCGACGGTGCCCGAGGCCCAGGCGGGATCCGCGGCCGGTCGGCAACCGGAGCCGAACAGGAAGGGGAGCAGCAAGATCCAGCAGTGCCTCACGGCCCGGAGTGTAGGGCGACGGGCGGAGGATGAACAGGCGTGACAGCGCTGGGAACCGGGCTGTTGACGACCCCGACGTTCGCGCTTGCTCTGCGACCGCCCGATCCGCACTGTATGACGTCCACCACACACGAAGATAAACAATGAACCTGCGTAGCTCCAACGTCGGTCGGGTACGACCGCACGGATTCACTCTGATCGAGTTGCTCGTGGTGATCGCGATCATAGCGATCCTCGCGGGCATGCTCCTGCCGGCGCTGGCCAAGGCCAAGACCAAGGCCCAAGGCATCGCGTGCATGAACAAGTCCCACCAACTCATGTTGGCGTGGCACCTGTACAACACGGATAACACCGACAAAATGGCCGCCGCCTACCATGGCGGGAGTGCCCAAACCCCGGTCATCAACGACAAGAAGTCACCGATGATGGTGGGCTGGCTCGACTGGGCCTCACGTACCGACAACACCAACGTCCTGTACCTGATCGACCGTCGGTATGCGTCGCTCGGGCCTTACGTCGGCGCCTCCGTGCAGGTTTTCAAGTGCCCGTCTGACAAGTACACCAGCGGGCCCCAGAAAAAATTGGGTTGGACCGAGCGTTGCCGGAGTATTTCGGCCGACATCTACGTGGGTGATGGCAATGCGGAAGAGGGACCGACCGAGCCGATTTACCGTCATATCAAGAAAACCTCGGAATTCGTGAACCCCGGCCCTTCGGAGACCTGGGTGTTCCTGGACGAGCATCCGGACAGCATGAATGACCCGGGCTTTTTCTCGCCGCGCGCCACGACGTGGATCGATCTGCCGGCCAGCTACCACAACGGTGCCTGCGGGTTCGCGATGGCCGACGGGCATGGTGAAATCCACAAGTGGGTCAACGCCTCCACGAAGCTGAAAATCAGTGTCAGTTCGCTTCCTTCCGTCGGCCTCAAGGCCGGGGAGAAGCCGGTCGACATCAGCTGGATGCGATACCATACGCCGCGCAATACGGAAGTCTTCTGATCCCTCCCGGATCCTCTCCAACCCGTCCCTGACCGGGACGGGTTTTTTGTCGCCCGGACCCGGGCCGGGGCGGGCGGGTCCGGCCGGGCTTTCCAATCCGCCCCATGGACCTTTACATTCCGGATGGTCGGCATGAGGAATCTGCTGTTCCCACGCTTTCATTCCCATGAAGCACTTCATGCCGTCCATTCCCAAAAGGGGTCCCCGTCGCGGACAAGGATTCAGCCTCAATCGGCGTTGGCATTGGCATTGACGTCGCTTCCGGGAAGGATATTTTTATCCGGTGAACCCCTTTCAAAACGCGTTGCGGCGTTCCCTGCTGCCCATCGTCGTCGGCCTGGCACTTTGCGGGTGCGGACCGAAGGACGAGATGGCGCCTAAGAAAGTGGACGTGACGGCGCAGTTGGCGGGCTTGAAGGGGGACGAAAACGCCAAGACCTCGGCGCTGACCGAACTGGCCGCCGGCGGGCCCAATTCGGTCGCGGCGGTCAATGACATCATCCCGCTCCTCAAGGATGGCGACCCCATTGTCCGACGACTCGCGGCCTATGCCTTGGGGCAGATCGGGGCCGGGGCCAAGGCGGCCCTCCCTGCCCTCAACGGGACCATGCAGGATTCCGACCCGACGGTGGTGACGGCTTCGCTGAATGCGGTGCGCAGCATTTCCCCGGCGAGCGTGGAGGGCCTGAAAGTGGACAACGTGATGACCAAATGAATCCCGGGTCCGACCGCTGCTTTCCCTGAACCAGACATGTCCCCACCTCCCTGACGCATCCCCTCCAACAATTTTGGCGGACATGTGACCCACCCATGGCCGCCGTCTGAGATAAGAACTCAATACCGCCATGACTCCATCACTCCAAGTGCCCGCCCCGCCCGTCCGGCGCGGGTTCACGCTGATCGAACTCCTCGTGGTCATCGCCATCATCGCGATCCTTGCCGGGATGCTTCTGCCGGCATTGGCCAAAGCCAAGCAGAAGGCCCAGGGCATCCTGTGCATGAGCAACAACAAACAGATGGGGCTCGCCCTGAATCTGTTCTGTGGTGACAACAATGACGTGTTGCCGGGCGATCTCGACGGCCATACCGGCATCACGCAGACGAATCTGACCTGGTGTGTCGGTTGGCTCGACAATTCCACCTATACCGCGGACAACACCAACACCATTTTCCTGATGCAATCACAGCTCGGGAAATATGCCGGTGCCGTCGGCATCTATAAGTGTCCGGCCGACAAGAGCAAGAACCGCGGCAAGGCCGGAGTCCCCCGGGTCCGGTCCATTTCCATGAACGGCTATCTGGGGGAACGCAGCGGCCCTTACACCGGCGGATACACGCAGTTCAAGAAGCTGTCTGATATCACCAAGGCGTCGCAGACTTGGTGCTTCCTGGATGAGCGTGAGGACAGCATCAATGACGGATGGTATGCCGTCGACATGGGCGGCTACGACCCGCAGAAGCCAGCCTCCTATACCATCGTCGATTATCCGGCCAGTTACCACAACGGGGCCGGCGGATTCGCCTTCGTGGATGGCCACGCGGAAATCCGGAAATGGATCGATCCCCGCACCCGTCCGGTTCTGAAATTCGGGGTCCTTCTCCCCTTGGGGCAACCGTCCCCAAACAACAAGGACGTGGACTGGTTGCAAGACCACACCTCGGTGAAATTGGGGGGCGGGACGCGCTGAGCGGCGGACCGTTGATTCCAAGCCAAAGTGGTTCGCGCCCGCGCGAGCCACTTTTGTTTTGGGGGTCCGGACCCGTGGTTGCAGGATGATCCCAGTGCCTGTCTCACCCCCCCAAGGCTGCGTACTCTGTCGCCGGCCGTTCCTTTGGGGGGCGATGGGTTCGGGGGTGCTGCTGCTCCTCTGGCTCGGCTTGGCCGGAGGGTTCCATCGTGGACCGCTGCTGCCGGTGACCCTTCCCAAGGATCCGTCGATCTTGGATTCCGAAGTTCGCGCCTATGTCTTGGAATTGGCATCCGAGGTCACGGCCCATCCGCGGGATTCCGAGAAACGGGCGACGTTGGGCCTGGCCTATGCCGCAAACGGTCTGTGGAACGAGGCACGGCAGACCTTCCAGGAAGTCGCACGACTCGACCCCGGTCAACCCCTCGCCCCCCTGTATGCGGCGGTCTGCCTCCAAGAGCATTCCGATGACGTCGGGGCATTGCGGGAATTCCAAGCCGTCACCGCGGCGTTTCCTGGCTTTGCCCCGGGCTGGTACCGGGTCGGGGAGGCATCGCTTCGGGTCGGGGATCTTGCGGGGGCCGAGACCGCCTTCACCCAACTGGTCCGACTCGCACCGGGCGAATGGCGGGGTCCGGCCGGTCTGGGCGAAGTTTGCCTGCGTCAGGCGAAGGCGGCGGCGGCGATCCCCTTCCTCGAACAGGCCATCGGTTTGGATCGCACGGCACGTCCCGCCCAGTATTTGCTCGGCCAGGCTTACCGGGGGGTCGGCCGGACCAATGAGGCGCGGTTGGCCCTGGCCTTGGGCGCCGGTGAAGCCCGCCAACCGATGCCCGACGCATGGTCGTTGGAAGCACCCCGGCACATGCGGACCCTTCCCGATCAGTTGGTTCAGGCAGATGAATTGTCCGCCCAGGGCCGTCCCGATCTCGCCATCGGATTGCTGCGACGGGCCTTGAATCATCATCCCAATCATGCCGGATTGCTGAACCAATTGGCGGTCGCCTTCAACCGCGCCGGACAACCCGCGCAGGGACTTCCCCTGCTGGACCAGCTCCTGAAGGAAAACCCCAAGTCGGTCGCGGCGCGTCTCACCCGCTCCTATGCTTATGTCCAACTCGGTCTGAAGGATCCCGGCCTCGCGGACGCGCGGGAAGCGGTGGCGGCGGCCCCTCGGATGGCTCAGGCCCATCTTGCCGTGGCGAATGCATTGCTGGCCATGGAACGCGACCACGAGGCGTTGGCGGAGTTGGCCGAGGCATTGCAATGCGACCTGAAGAATGCGGAGATCCACGTCGAGATGGGGGACGTGCTCTGGAGAAATCTGGGTGAAAACACCTCCGCCTTGGATCACTTCCAGCAAGCCTTGGAATTGAATCCCGCCCTAGCCAAGGCCTACAGCCATCTCGGCCTGTTGCAATTGGAACTCGGGCAGCTTGCCGCGGCACGGAAGCAGGCGGAGAGCCTGCGGGCTCTGGCGCCCGGAAGTCCCGAACTGGCGGAATTGGAGGAGGCCCTGCGCCATTGATGAGATCCATCGTCGTCATGATCCTGCTCGCCGGGATGATCGCCGGTTGTGGCCGGACCGGTCCGGACCCGGTTGCCGTTGCGCCCAAGATTCCCCTCCAGAAACCCGGGCCCGACCCCATCGTTGGCACGCCGACCCAGCCTTGGTTCACCGCGATTGATTCCACCAGCGGCCTGGACTTCCGCCATTCCACGGGCCAATCGGGGCGATTCTGGCTTCCCGAAATGGAAACGGGCGGAGTCGGGCTGATCGACTATGACGGCGACGGCCTCCTGGATGTCTTCTGCGTGAACGGAGGGTCGATGGAACCCGGGAGCCCACGTCCGCCCGGTCACCGGCTCTACCATAATCTGGGTGGATGGAAATTCGCGGAAGTCACCGAACAAGCCGGACTGGCTTGTCCGGACGGTTACGGGATGGGTTGCGCGGTCGGAGATTATGACGGGGACGGGTGGCCCGACTTATATGTCACCCAGCTCGGTTCCAACCACCTGTACCGGAACAACGGGAATGGAACTTTCAGCGACGTCACCCGTGCGGCGGGGGTGGCGGTGGGTTCCTGGAGCACGAGTGCGGCCTTCGTGGATTATGACGGGGACGGACGGCTGGACCTGATGGTGGTGAATTATGTCCGGTGGTCGCCGGAGATCGAGCGTGAGTGTTTCTCGGCGGGCGGCCGGCGTGATTATTGTTCCCCAAAGAACTACGATGCCCCCGCGCCGTCCGTGCTGTTTCACAACCGGGGCGATGGCACCTTTGAAAATGTCACCGAGGCGGCCGGCCTGTCCCGGGCGTACGGCAATGGCTTCGGGGTCGCCACCGGGGATTTCAACCACGATGGCCGGATCGACCTCTATGTGGCCAACGATGCCACGCCCAACCAGCTCTGGCTGAACCAAGGCAACGGCCGGTTCGTGGACGATGCCCTTCTGCGGGGGTGTGCTTTGAATGCGCTCGGCGTCCCCCGGGCCGGCATGGGGGTGGTGGCGGTGGACCTGCTGCAACGGGGTTGGCTCGATCTCTTCGTCACCCACCTGGTGGGCGAAGGGAATGGACTCTTCCTCAACCGGGACGGGAACTTCCTCGATTCCGTCACGCCGGACGGTCCCATGGCCGGCAGCGTGCCTTTCACCGGCTTCGGGCTGGCGTTCGCCGACTTCGACAATGATGGCGAATTGGACCTCTATGTGGCCAATGGGAAGGTCAAGCTGGGGATCAGCCCAGGGGACTCCAAGGATCCTTATGCCGAATCCAGCTCCCTGCGACGGGGGCTCGGCGGTGGTCGTTTTCAGGGAATTCCTCCGCAATCGACCGTAACGCCCCCCCTGATGGCCACCAGCCGGGGCCTCGCGGCAGGCGACCTGGACAACGATGGATCCATGGACCTGGTCGTGGTCAATCGCGACGGACCCATCACTGTCTTGCGCAACCAAGCCGGTGCGCGGGGACATTGGATCGAGCTCAAGCTTTCGGACCAGGCCGGCCATGAGGCCCGGAATGCCATCGTCAGATTGGTGGCCGGGGGACGGGAACAGTGGCGTCAAAACCAACCGAACGAAGGCTATTGTTCCAGCCAGGATCCACGGGTCCATTTCGGTTTGGGAACGGCGACCGGGGCCGAACGGGTTCTCATCCGGTGGCCGGACGGCAGGGCCGAGGATTTCGGGCCCTTGGAAGGCGGACGGTTGCACGGGATCCGGGCCGGACGGGGTCGGGCGGCCCCCGGTTCGTTTTCCTGGTGAACCGGCCGGCCGGATCTGCAGGGCAGGATTATAAAATTCTCCACGCGAAACTTTACAATCTTCGTCCTGCCAAGAATAAATGTTTCGTCACCCACCGTTGCACTTCCATGAAATCCTCCAAAACCATCCTCGTCAGCCGAACCGTCCTGTTTGGGCGCGGGTTCACGTTGATTGAACTGTTGGTGGTCATCGCGATCATCGCCATCCTTGCCGGAATGCTCCTGCCCGCGCTGGCGAAGGCGAAGGGCAAGGCGCAACAGATCAAAGCCCTCAGCAACGGCAAGCAAATGGGCCTCGCCTGGAACATGTACGCCGGGGACAACAGCGACCGTCTGACCACCTCGGCCTCCGACGTGATGGTCGGCGGGAAACCGATTCCCGAATGGTCGGGAATGGGACCCGGCGGCAGCAGCGCCCCCGGTTGGCTGGATTTGCCGGTCCAACGCGACGGGAATCTCCTGGTCGAACTCAGCACCGCAAAGTACAGCCCGCTCTGGCAATTCCTCAAATCGGTCGAATCGTGGCGGGCGCCCGGCGACAAGAGCACGGGGAAGGTCCGGGCCGGCGACCGCAAGGGGCAGGTGCTTCCGCGCATGCGGTCCTATTCCATGAACAATTGGATGGGTGAAGGCGGTGCCTGGGGAAATTCCGGCCCGGGCTGGAAGAGCTATAAGAGCCTGACCGACATCGACCGACCCACCGATCGTTTCGTCTTCGTGGACGAACGGGAAGACTCGATCAACGACGGTTATTTCGTGGTCGACATGGCGGGCTATAAGGTCGACGGCGCGAACAATGGGACCGGCAAGTTGGTCGATCGCCCGGCCGGATATTATAACAACGGATGCCACTTCACCTTCGCCGACGGCCATTCGGAGATCCACAAATGGCGTTCCAAGGAACTCACGGTGGGGGTCAGGAACAACGTTGAAATCACCCTCGACATCCCGGTGAGCAACAGTGTGGATTTGCTGTGGATGCAGAACCACGCCACGACCAAGTGACCGGCCGAGGGTAGGAGCCAAAGGCAGGAGGCTCACTTCTTTCAGGGCGTATCCTGGCCCTGCCGTCCGCTCCTACGGATAGACCCGTCCCGCCTCGCCCGCCTCCGTTTCCCATTTCCGTCCGCCCGCCCCACGCACCCGGAAGCGCACGGGACGCTCGTCTGGGGCCAGGCCGAAATGAACGATGGTCGACTGCTGTAACCGATAGGAATCCCCGACCGTATGCCATCGGTATCGCAAACCCGACGTGGTTTGCAACTCGACCCGGGCCGCTCCCCAAGCCCCTCCTTTCGGCCCCGATTCCAAACGCAGGGCCACCCAATTCCCGACCGGTCCGCCGTTGCGCAGCACCAGCAGTTCCTGGCCCGGCTTCGCCCCGAACCGTGCCGTCGTGACAACCAGGTCGAGCCGCCCGTCACCGTCCAGGTCGGTGACGCCCAGATTGCGGCAATCGTCTGGCAACGCCGCCCCGAGCAACCACGCCACCTCGGTGAAATGGCCGTCCGCACCGGCCAGGAAGAGTTTGTTCCGCTGGTTGCCGCCATAAGATTCGCCCGCCCCGTAGCGCCGACTGGCCACCGCTTGGAAATGGAGGTCCAACGCCGGGTCGAGGTTGGTGCGGGTGCCGGCATAAAGATCATGCATCCAGAACTGCGGCTCATATTCACGCGCGGAGTCCCGGGTCTTATGTCCGTTGACCACATAGACGTCCTCGCGGCCATCATTGTCCAGATCCGCCACCGCCGCCCCCCAGGACCAACCTGTGGCCGCCAATTCGTCCGCGAAGGGCGCGGCTTCAAACCGTCCCCCGCCCCGGTTCATCCAGGTCCGGTTGCCATACGCGAAATCAGGACGCACCACCTGATACGACTCGAAACCCGGAGGCCCGAGGTGCATCGCTACCAACCGTTGGGCCACGGGTGAATTCATCCCGATGGCCAGCAGGTCGGGCCGCCCATCACCGTTGAAATCCGCAACCACCTGCGCCATCCCGAAGAGACGCGGCACCGGCAATGACCCGACCGTGACATCGCGAAAATGCCCCCGACCGTCATTCAGGTATAAGTCCACTCCGGCAAAATCGCTGACCACCACCAGGTCCAGGTCCCCGTCATCGTCCAGGTCCACGAAGGACGCGCCATAAGTCCGCCGCCACCGTTTCGCCCCCAACCCCGCCGCCTCCGTGGCGTCGGTGAAATGCCCGTGTCCGTCGTTCAACAGCAGATAGGATGGGAAACCGTCATTGGCGTCATGATAAGGCGAAGGCATCTGCCCGAATTTATAAGGGACCTTATATTGGCCGACCCAGAGATCGAGATCACCGTCGCCATCGACGTCTCCTGCGGCCAGCACGAACGGATTGGAAAGGTTCGGCAATGGCTGCCGCCGCGGCCCGCCCGGGAAATGTCCGGCGCCATCGCCCGGAACCCACACCAACCCGTCGCCATCCACCCCCATGAAATCCGGTTTCCCGTCCCCGTCAAAATCCGCCACCAAGGCCCCGATCATGACGGTGTTCAGCGCCGGCGCCAGGACCTCATAGGAAAAGGACCCGCCACCCCGGTTGCGAAAGACCCGGTTCTTGCCGGCCAGGATCACGTCGTCCCACCCGTCGCCGTCCAGATCTTGGAGGATCAACGGATCGATCGTAAGGGCGCCCGGATCCGGGGAAATGTCATTGCGGGCGACGATCGAGAAGGAGGGGGGACCGGTCCGATCCAGGCATTCGGCCTCGTGAAAGCGCATCTCGTCGATCGCCGGGAGGGTGTCGTCTTCGGGTGGGCGCCACTGGACCTCCAGGCTGCCCCGCACGATCAGGCGTCGCTGCGTGGCCGGGTGTTCCGCATGAATTTCCACGGTGAAGCGTCCCGCGGCACCGCGCCCGGGAGAAGGGGGCGAAAACCAGGGGAGGCGCCACTCGGATCCATCCAGGCGCCAACCCTCATCCCGCCAAGCCACCAACTGGCGTCTCCAATCCCGCGCGGTCCAGCGGGTTCCTCCGACCCCGGAGCGCCGGTGACGGATCCCTTGGGCCCGGGTCTTTGCCGACCCGAACGCCGGCAGTTCCAGGGTGGTGAAGTCCACATCGGCAGCCACCTGTGCGAAATCCTCCCCATGCCGAAGCCGATCCCAAGCCTCGATGAATTGGTTTTCATACCGCTGGGCGATCAACTCCGGAGCCCAGATGGTTTCTTCAGCAAGGCGGTCGGCGTTTTCCAAGGCATCCCACCGGGCCAGGACCTCTGGAGGCACGCCGGTCCGGGACACGGTCGGGATCGGACGGGTGGGGACGGAGGCGGTTCCGCGGCGCGGTAGCCAACCGAGGCCGAACGCAACCCCGAAGAAGATCGCGAGTGCGAGGACGAAGCCGGGAATCAGGATGACGCGCCGCGACATGGGACAATCCTGCCGGTGCTACGGACAATCCGCCTACGTTCCCAAGGGTGTTCCCGGAAGCGTTCCCGTTCCAAAGCGAGAGGGGACTGCCGCACTCCAAGACGGCAAGCGCCACCGGATACAAAACCGATCCGTCCAACCCGCCCCTCAATCCCGGGTGTCACCGTTCTGCCCGGACGGGTTCAACCCTTGAAACGCCGCCCGATCAGCACCGAGTTGTGCCCACCGAAACCGAAGGAATTGTTCAGGAAAACATCGATCTTCCGTTCCCTTGGGGTGTGCGGGATGAAGTCGAGGTCGCACTCCGGATCGGGGTGATCGAGATTGATGGTGGGCGGCGCGACCTGGGCCTCAAGGGCCTTGCAGCATATCACGCTTTCGATGCCCCCGGCGGCGCCGAGCATGTGACCGGTGGCACCTTTGGTCGAACTGATCGCCAGGGTGCGGGCGTGATCGCCAAAGACCCGTTTGATCGCCCGGGTCTCGCACACATCACCGACGGGCGTGCTGGTGGCGTGGGCGTTGACATAGTCGATCTCCTCGGCCCGCATGTCAGCATGGCGCAGCGCCATCTGGATCGCCCGGGCGGCCCCGGCCCCTTCCGGGTCGGGCGAGGTCATGTGGGTGGCGTCGCAGGTGTTGCCGTAGCCGACGAGCTCGCAGTAGATATGGGCGCCGCGGCCGAGGGCATGGCTGAGCTCCTCCAGGACGAGAACCGCCCCACCCTCGCCCATCACGAAACCATCGCGATCACGATCGAAGGGCCGGCTGGATTTCTTGGGTTCGGAATTCCGGGTGCTCATGGCGCGCATGGAGGCGAACCCGCTCATGCCAAGGGGGACGATGGTGGCCTCGGTGCCGCCCGCAAACATGACAGCGGCATCCCCGCGCTTGATGGTGGCCCAAGCCTCACCGATGGCGTGATTGCTGGTGGCGCAGGCGGAACAGGTGGCCAGGTTGGGGCCGCGCAGATGGTTATAGAGCGCGAACTGGCCCGAAGCCATGTTGAGGATCAGCATCGGGATCATGAACGGGGAGACCCGCCCCGGACCCTTCGACAACAGGACCTTGTGCTGTTCCTCCGTGGTGGACAGGCCGCCGATGCCCGAACCGATATAACAACCGACCTGATCCAGGTCGGTGCGGTTGAGATCGAGTCCCGAATCCTTCAGCGCACCCCAACCGGCATAGACGCCGAAATGGGTGAAACGGTCCGTCCGCCGCACTTCTTTCGGGCTGGGAAACGCCGGGGTCGGGTCGAATTGTTTCACCTCCGCCGCGATCTCGCAGTCGTATCCCGAGATGTCGAACAACGTGACCCGGTCAATGCCGCATTGTCCGGCGAGGACATTGCGCCAGACGGTTTCGGGGTCGTGGCCGAGGGAGGAGACGCAACCCAAGCCGGTGATGACGACGCGACGATCGGACCAGTTGCTACCCATAGGACGGGTGAGATTATTGAAAGCGGGTTCCCAAGGCCGAAGCGAAACCGGATGGCACGCCGCGCGGAACGGGGAAGACCGGAAAACCAAGGGGCAGCCGGAGCAAACCGGACCGCCTCAATGGCAGGGGTCGGACTACTTGCTCTGGCTGTCCTCAATGTAGCGGATCACGTCGCCCACGCTGGTGAGCTTCTCCGCCTCTTCATCCGGGATCTCGTTCCCGAACTCTTCCTCCAACGCCATCACCAATTCCACCGTGTCCAGCGAATCGGCACCCAGATCCTCGATGAACTTCGCTTCCGGAGTGACTTGGTCGGCGTTCACGCCGAGTTGTTCGACGATGATGTCCTTGATCCGTTGTTCGATGGTTTTTTCAGCCATGGGAATTCAGTTGTTATTTCCGGCGCCTGTCTAGGCGCGGGTACCCGCACCGTCAAGCAATGATCCGAGTCTTTTGTGCCGCGTTACATCACCATTCCGCCATCCACCGTCAACACTTGACCGGTGACATAGCGGCCACCTGGCCCCGCCAGGTAGAGTGCCGCCTGCGCAATATCCTCCCCCTGACCGAATCCACCCAGCGGAATCTGTCGGAGCAGGTTTTCGCGCAGCTTGGCATCGAGGGCCGCCGTCATGTCGGTCTCGATGAAGCCGGGCGCAATTGCGTTGCAGGTGATGCTACGCGACCCGAACTCTTTCGCCACCGATTTCGTGAAGCCGATCAGACCCGCCTTGCTGGCCGCATAGTTCGCCTGCCCCGCATTCCCGATCAGGCCGATGACCGAGGCCACGTTGATGATCCGCCCCGAGCGTTGTCGCAGCAGCGCGCGACTGAAGGCCTTGGTGAAGAGGAACGCCCCGCGCAGGTTGGTTCCCAACACCGTGTCCCAGTCCGCCTCGCTCATCCGCATCAGCAAGCCATCCCGGGTCACGCCCGCATTGTTGACCAGCACATCGACCCGACCCGCCTCGGCCAGGATCTTCTCGGCGGCGGCGGACACCTGAAGCGGATCCGACACGTCGACGGCCAGCGCCCATGCCCGTCGACCGAGGGCGCGCACTTCCGCCGCCACCTTTTCCGAGTTCTCGACGGTCCGCGAGACGCACGCGATGTCCGCGCCTTCCGCCGCGAAACGGAGGGCAATGGCCCGTCCGATGCCTCGTCCCGCCCCGGTCACCACCGCCACTTGATCAGCCAACAAACTCATCGGAAGAAGTAGGCGGACCCGGACCGCCGGGTGTCAAATGAAGATCTTACGCCCATCCTTTGAGTTGGTAATAGATCCACCCGATCTCCTCGTGCATCCAGGTGTTGACCAACAGGAAGCCGTCCAGGCGGGGCACCCAAAGCCACTGGCCCTTCGACGACATCCGGTCGAGCCCGATGAAATCGCATCCGACGGGCTGCACGTCGAGGCCGGTCTTGCGGAAGGTGGCGTCGGCCCGGCGAAGATGGGCCGCGGTGCTCACGACGAGGATCCGGTGCCAGCCGTTGGTGCGCGCTAAACGTGCGGTGCGCTCAGCCTCGTCATGGGTATCGGAGCAGGTTCCCAGCAGGTGGACGCGGCCGGCCGGCAGGTGCCAGGCCTGGATCCAGGCGAGTAACAACTCGGAATCCGGGCGCCGCTGATTCCCCGCCTCATAATAGGAACCCCCGAGCACCAAGGCCGGCGCCTTGCCCAACCGCACCATTTCGAGCGCCACCAGCACCCGGTCCCCGGAGTCGGCCAGATTGAAGGGCAACCAACCGAAGCGGGTTGAGGAATGCGTTCCGCCGAGCATGACCACGGCGTCGGCCGGAACCACCGAGCGGGTCGGGAGGACATAGGGCCGTTCCAAATCGGCCAGCAACCAGGCCCCGAGAGGCGTGCCCCCGATGGCATGGATGAAGGCGGCCGTGGCGAAGGCCCATGCGGCACCCCCGAATTTTCGGCGTCCGACGCACCGGATTCCGAGGATCAACGCCCCGGCCCAGATGAGCCCCAAAGGTTGCAACAGGTTTTCCATCAGCGGCGTCCCCACCGTCACCGGAACTCATCCCGGTACTGGCGCCGTCGCCCGAGAATGGCCACCACATAATCCCGGGTGCCGGGAAAGGTCATGGTCTCGAGGAAAGCCGCCGCATTGGTGGACGAAGGGCCCTTCATCCAACGCAGCACATTTCCACGGCCAGCGTTGTAATCCGCCAACGCGAAGGCCGCCGGCTGGTCGGTGGCCAGATAGCGTCGACTGATCTTCGACAAATAATAACACCCGGCCTGCAGGTTGGTCATCGGGTTCAAAGTGCATTCGTGATGGAACGATCGGTCCTTGCGGGCATCGGCCCATTCTTGGGCGGCGTTCTCCGTCACCTGCATCAGGCCGAATTCCCCATGGCTGCCCCGGGCGGACGCATCGAATTTGGATTCCCGCCACACGACCGCCTTCACCAAGTCGGCCGGCAGTCCGTGCTGGCGCGCCGCCGCCTGGATCAGGGAATCGTAACGGTGCTCCAACCGGGAATGTCGCCACCATGCCACACCCAATCCGACGCCCAAAAGCGCCAGCAAAGCGATGATCCATCCGCGGTGCACGCCGTCTTTGTCGGTGACCCCCGTCGCTTTGACCAGCGGGAAGCCGGGGCGCGATCAGAGTCCGGGTCCCTCGGCGCGTTCTCCATCCATCTGGTAGATCCCGAGCAGGTAGCCGTTTTCACTGAATTCGCCCACCTTCAGCTTCCCCACCAAGGTCACCGCCTGGTCCATCACCGCGCGGGTGCCGCCGCCGGTCATCTTCACCGTCACGAACTCATTGATCCGGGGGACCGCACCGAAGCAGCACATCGATTGGTCGCGCATGAGCAGCAGTTCGGTCACCTTGCCGGATTCGACCTTCAAGGGGAGCATGAAACCCCGCAACGCCACTTTCTGGCCGTCAAACGCCCGCACGCTGGCCGGGATCTGGTTGGTGTTCGGCGGGGGCGGCGCATTGGTCCCGGTGTACTCGGGCACGACGTAGGTGAACCCCGCCAATTTGTCGAAGCCAAGCGCCGGATAGGCCGTGCCGGTCAGCCCGGCAGGACCTGTCGGCGCGGCGGGCGCGGCGGGCGCGGCGGGAACGAGGACGGCCGGCTTGATCGGTTCGCCGCGGACCCCGACCGGTTTGATGGGTTCGCCGCGAAGCACCGTGTTGGTGGCCGGTTGGGCGAGCAACCAGGAGCCCATCAGGGTGACCCCCACGAATCCGATCGCGGCCGCTGACAGTGATTTCATGCTGGGAACATTCATGACGTGGACTGGCTCGGTGATCAATGCCCGCTTGCGTGGGATTCCGACGGATACTGGAAGGTCAGGCCCCCGAAATCCCGCCCCCGGATCACCAAGGACCGGACCGTCCCGCTGAAATTCGGTTTCGAATCGGATTTCAACCAGTCGGCCGTCGCCTCGAACTGGGACGTATCCCCCACCGTCTCGCCCGAGGCGGGATTGGCGACGGCGACGGCGGAGACCGGGCGATCAGCGCCACCGGAGATGATCGATAATTCGAGGCTTTTGGCGGAAATCCGGACGTAATCGTCGGCATGGGCGTCGAGCACCCAGACGGTCAACCGGCCCGAAGCGGGGTCGGCGAGGAGTTCGAGATTGAACTGGTGCTGGCCGACTTCGACCAGTTGTCCGCCGTTCTTGGGTTGATGCGCGTGGTGACCGGCGTCGGCATCGTGATCCTCGCGATGGCAGCCCGAGGTACCCAGGCCAAGGACGGCCAGGGCGGCGAAGACC
>JANYCC010000277.1 GCA_025360495.1 Verrucomicrobiota bacterium
CGGCCGAGGTCTTCAGCCGCGACCGGGTCGTCATCCTGTGTGAACCGGACGATGGGATCCCATTCGTCTCGCTGGCGTGGGCCGGGATGGCGGGGGTGGTGTCGGGGATGAACCGGGCCGGGGTTTCGGTCACGGTGAACGGCGCGCCGTCGAACCTGCCCGGCGAAACCGCGACGCCGGTGGCGATGGTGGCGCGCGAGGTCCTGCAACAAGCCCATAACCTCGCCGAGGCGCTGGAGATCTTCCGGCGGGCCCAGGTCTTTGTCTCCACGCTGTGCCTGGTGGGCAGCCGGGTCGACGGCCGGTTCGTGGTGGTTGAGAAAACCCCGGAGGCGATGCAGGTCCGCGAACCGGAGGGCGACTCGATCCGGTGCGCCAACCATTTCCAGGCGCCCGGCCTGGAGGACGCCCCGCGCAACCTTAATTATATAATGGAATCGACCTCGGTGTCCCGGCAGGCGCGGTTGCTGGAGCTGATGCAACCAACCAACGGGCCGATCAATGCCGTGCGCGCGGCGGCGATGCTGCGCGACCGCAACCTCCCGGGCGGCGCGTTCGCCGGTAACGGCCACCGTGGCGCCCTGAACGCCCTGATCGCCACGCATTCGACGATCATGGACCTGACCGACGGGATCTTCTGGGCGTCGTCGCCACCGCATCAACTCGGGAAGTTCGTGGCCTTTGATGTCGGGGATTTTGCACGCGAACGTCCGGAGTTGGCCGTGGCGGCTGATCCGGCGATGGCTTCCGGTGAATTTGAACGGGCGAAGCAGGCACGGGCGAGCCTGGCGGAAGGGCAGGTCGCCTTGAAACACGGGGACGCCGCGAGGGCCCTGACGGCAGCGGACCGGGCACAATCACTCAACCCGGGGTTTTACCAGAATGCCGGGCAGCAGGGGCGGGCGTTGCTCGGGTTGGGGCGGCGTGCGGAGGCGGCGGCGGCCTTTTCAACCGCACTGGAGGGGCATCCCGCGTTCCTGGAGGAGCGGCGGCAATTGGAAGGGCTGTTGCAAGCCGCGGGTGGCACGAATCATACTGCCACGGTGCGTTGAGCCATGAAGGAAACGAACGGAAACGGGGTTTCGCGGTCGCAGCGTTGGACCCAGCAGGTGCTTGGTCTCGGGGTGTACGGCGCGCTGGTCATGCCCTATGTGCGGCGCTCCCATGGCCTCGACCGGTTGGACCCCTCCCAGCGGTATCTGTTCGTCGCCAATCATGTGAGCCTGCTCGACACGATCTTCCTGGGCGGCCTGTTCTGGCGTTCGCATTGTTGCCCGATCCTGGTGCTGGGTGACAAGTCCGTCTGGCACGGTTCCTGGATCCGGCGCCTGTTGTGCCGGCACATCGGCTTCCTGCTGGAGCGTGGCAAACTCAACCCCGGCCGGATTCGCGACCTGCAGGCCTTCGGCCGCGCGGGTCGGGACTTTCAATTGATTGTCTTTCCGGAGGGGACGCGGGGAGACGGCGTGCAAGTCGCCGAATGTCAGCCGGGCATCTATTATATAGCCCAGGAGGCGCGCCTGCCATTGGTCCCGGTTTTCCTGGAGAACATGCAACGGGTCTCCACCAAGACCGGGCGGTTCCATCCGTTCTCCGGGTTGCGCCAGGTGGAGGTCCACTTCGGGCCGCCGATCCCGGCCGAGGCCTATCTGGGCATCCCCCGCAAGGAATTCACGGCTTACGTCCGGGAGTGGATCGGCGCGGCACGGGTGAAGCCGGTTGCGGGGGTGGAGACCGCGGATTTCACGGATGCCGCGGATCATCCCTGAGCCGGGGGTGATCAGCCGACCCGGGTGATACCGTGGTCCCAATGCAACGCGGCCGCCGAAGAGGTCCGACGCTTTTGGAAAGAGGTTGGCAGCGATAATGAGAGGGCGCGTTACGCCGCCTCTCTGAAAGCACAATCGTCACATCTATAGATCTGACCCCGTTGCCCCACCTCGGCCACCGTATTGGGCGGGCGCGGTGACCTGCGGGGGAAAGGGCGCGGTGACGTGGCGGCCGGAAACCGGGCAGCACTTCACCTCCGCCCGATGCTCGGTCACTTCCAAGGGCTTGGCCGGCAGTTCAAAGACCTGCCGTTTCT
>JANYCC010000295.1 GCA_025360495.1 Verrucomicrobiota bacterium
GCAACCTCGCCCTACCAAAACAGACCCCGCCGGTGGGCACTTTGGAACGGTAGGGCGAGGTTCCACCCGAGCCGTCTGGGAGTCCGTGGCGGAGGCAATGTCAAGATGCGCCCCGCACCGTCTGCACGCTGCCGTCGTGGAGGATCTTCCTTTATTGACGGGGCGTTTTAGCGCCCTTGGCACCCCTTGTTCACAATCCCGGCGGTCCTCCCGCCCGCAATTGACCGCAACCCGCGGCGACATCCACCCCGCGGCGTTGGCGCACTGTGCACGGCAAGCCGGCCTCCTGCAGGATCGCCCGGAATTGCCCCGCCGCGGCCAGGTCCGTGGTGCGACCCCCGTAACCCGACGTCGGGTTCAGGGGGATGAGGTTCACGTGCGCCGCCATCCCGCGCAGCAACGCCGCCACCTGCCGCGCCTGCTCCGGCGTGTCATTGCATCCGGCGATCAGGGTCCATCCGAAGAGCACCCGGCGACCCGTGGAAACGCTATACTCGCGGCACGCGTCGAGGAGTTCGGCCAACGGCCAACGCCGGTTGATCGGGACCAAAGCCTCCCGCTCCGCATCGGTGGCGGCGTGAAGACTCACCGCCAGGTTATAAGGCTGCTTTTCCGCGGCGAACCGGCGGATTCCGGGCACCACCCCGACCGTGCTCACCGTGATGCGCGACGGGCCGAGGTGCGGACCCCGGGGATCGGTGAGGATGCGCAGGGCCTGCATGACGGCGTCATAATTATGCAGCGGTTCGCCCATGCCCATGAGCACGAGATTGCGCAGCCCCGGTTCACCCCGGCTGCGAAGCTGGCGTTGCGCCTGCAACACCTGCGACACGATCTCCCCAGGACGCAGATGCCGGACGAACCCCATCTGGCCGGTGGCACAAAAGACGCATCCCATGGCACACCCGGCCTGCGTGCTGAGACACGCCGTGAACCGCCCGGGATAACCCATGATCACCGTCTCGATCTCCTGCCCGTCGCCCAATCGCAACAGCATCTTGTGCGTCAGGCCGTCGGTGCTGGAAACGCCCAACGTGAGCGCAGGGTTGTCGAGCGTGACGTCCCGCCCGACGTGTTCCGCGACCCAGCGCCGCAGCGGGGGGAGAAAGTCTTCGCGTCCGCCCAGGTCCGTCTCCAAGTCCGCATGCAACGCCCGCCACAACGCCCGCGTGTGCGCCGGACGCAACCCGTCCGCGACCAACCGCTCCTGCACCTCGGCGGAGGTCAGGTCGTGCAATGAAAGGCAATGGACAGGGGCCGGGGACATGGGTGCGATCTGATCTGACACTTCAGCGACCATCACGGAGAAGTCTCACCACGGATTCCACGGATGCCGCGGATGGTCTTGAAAAACATCCGTTCCGTATCCGTGTCATCCGTGCAATCCGCGGTTCATTTCCGTAAGTGTCGCTGCAGGGCAGATCAGCTTTCAGCGAGCATTATCTGCAATCCGCCCGGGTTTGGCGACTCCGGATCGTCCAGATAATCCTGTCAAATCGCCCGCCCTTGCGGCATTTCGTGATCACGCGAATCCCCGGCCCCGCATTCCTCTGCCTGCTTTGCTTCGGCACCTCCTCCGGGTCGGCCGATTGGCCCACCGCGCGGGGCGACGGCGGCCGCACCGGCACCACGGCGTCCGGACCGTCCGGGCCCCTCTTTCCCGGTTGGACCCTCACGACGCCCATGCCAAGGCCCGCTTGGCCGGGCGAAGCGCGTGGGAGCCTGTGGCAAAAGCTCGAAAAAAGCCTGACTCCGCGCGCGGCGGACGATCTGGCCCCGGTGCCCATCCTCGTCCAAGACCTAGTCCTGTTCGCCACCACCCACGACGGATGACCTGACGGAGGCCGAGGCCATCCGCCTCGTCTGCCCGGCGCCGTCCGGCACCCTCGTCTTGAAGGGCCGCCGATCATCACCACCGACCGATTCCGGAGCCGGGACCTGGACCCATCAGTACGGGACCGCCGCCAATACGTGTGCCTCCGCCCAAGCCTTGGTTGGCAATCCGCGCCTGCGGTGGTTTGGAGGCCATGGTCCCGAACGGATGCCCGACCGGCACACCCGCGGCCATGCGCCGTTGGCCGCGGGCGGACTGCTGCTTTCGATGGCGGAGAACGGACTCATCGCCACGGATTCACGGAATGGCACGGTGCGCTGGGAACTGGCCCTGCCGGACTCCATGCGTTATGCGATGCCTTATGACGCCGGTTATGCCGCGCTCCGACCCGATGGCAGGCGGGTGTTCATCGCGGTCCAGTCCACCCTATGGGACATCGACACCCGGTCGGGCCGGCCGGAACATAAGATCCCCTGCCTCCTACCACTTGCGCTGCTGGCATGCGGACGACGGACGGGAGCTTTGGTCCGCCGGCGGTCTCAACCCGATCCAGGACCTGTTCCACGGCCAGCAGGTCAAGCGACCCGTGTTGTTGAGGAACAAGGTGGCCTTTGAGAGCAATCTCTATGACTTGGACACCGGTGCCCGCTGGATTCCGCCGGGGGCTCCCCCGCAATGGATCCTGTCCCGGCCCGGCCACGCCTGCGGCGGTATGACCGGTGCGGAAGACGGCCTGCTGTTCCGGGCGGACAATCCGACCTTCTTCCGGTTCGCGGACGGTTCCTTCACCCGGCTTTCCCCCACGCGTCCCGGATGTTGGCTGAATATCCTGCCGGCCGAAGGGGGCGTGTTGATCCCGGAGGCGAGCACCTCGTGCATCTGTGCCTATCCGATCCAAACTTCCCTGGGTTTCGCCTTCGCCACGGAACCGGCGCCACGCCTCCCGGACATCCTGCCCCAAGCCGCTCGCAAGTGATCCCAAGCACCGTTTGGAGGAATGAGTCACACGAGTCCCGCTTCGGTCGTTCAGTCATTCGTGTGTTTCGTGCGTTTCGTGGGCACCCCCTCTGAGCCGTGAACCGTGATCCGTGAAATCCGTGGTCTCAATTCCTCCTGTCCGGCCAGTCAACCGGCGGAGGGGGAGAACCACGGAT
This sequence comes from Verrucomicrobiota bacterium, assembly GCA_025360495.1. Lineage (GTDB taxonomy): Bacteria > Verrucomicrobiota > Verrucomicrobiia > Limisphaerales > UBA9464 > UBA6176. The sequence continues at coordinate 2,989 of JANYCC010000295.1, forward strand.
GACGCGGATGACACGGATAGGAGACATCAAGAGCCTCCGTCCGAATGATCCGTGAAATCCGCGGTTTCGAGTTCCCACTTCTCCGTCACTTCAACGGCAGCAACCACGCACCCAGCAGCACGATGATGAAACCCACGAAACCCATCAGGCTCATCATCACGCTGGCCGATCTCAGGGTCTCGGCCTCCGTCATCCCCGACATCCGCCCGATGATCCAGAAACCGCTGTCATTCATCCATGGGACCGGTTTCGAACCGCAGCCCACCGCCAGCGCCAGGTAAACCGGGTGGAAGGGCAATCCCATCGCCAAGGCGACCGGCGCCACCACGCCCGACGCCGTCAACATCGCCACGGTCGCGGAACCCTGCGCGATCCGGACCAGGGCCGTCACCAGGAACGCCGCCGTCAACAGTCCAAAACCCGTCCCCCCCGAATAGCGGGCCAATTGCGACGCGACATCGGTCTGCCGTAACGCCGCGCCGAATGCCCCGCCCGCCGCCGTGATCATCAGGACGACGGCACCGCTGGCCACGGCGGCACCGATGACCTCTTTGATCCGATTCCAGCACCATTGGAACCGGCGTACGAGCAGTAGGACGGCGATGCCGGTGCCCAGCAGGAGCGCCATCCTGGATTGCCCGAAAAAACGGATGACCCGGAACGCCGACGTTGATTCGGGGGCCAGCGCCGCCCACGCCTCGGACAAGCCGATAAGCAGGACCGGCAACACGATCGGCAGGATCGCCAGCACCAAAGACGGAGGCCGGACCGGACCTGACCCCGTCGGACTGGAGGTCACCGCGCCGGTGCCCGCCGGTTCCCGCGTGACGATCATGGGAAGTGGCCACCGCCGGTTCGCCCACCGGGCATAAATGGAACCTGCCACCACTGAAAGTCCGCCGACGATCGTCCCGCCCAGCATCATCGTTCCCAAGGGCACCCCGAATTCCCTGGCGGCAAAAAGTGGTCCGGGTGTCGGTGGAACGAGCGAATGAGCCATCGTCGCCCCGGCCACGATGGACAGCGTGTAAAGCAGGAAGTCCCGGCCCGTCTTCGCCGCCAGTCCGCGTCCCAAGGGCATCATGAGATAGAACACCGCGTCGAAGAAGGACGGGATCCCCAGGATGAACGCACTCGTGGCGAATGCCTGCGGTGCCCGGCGTTCCCCAAACCGTTCCAGGATCCACCCGACGATCCGATCGGCGGCACCGCTCGCCGTCAGACATTCCCCGATGATGGAGGCCAGAAGGATCAGCAACCCGATGGAACCGCAGGTGGCCCCGAAACCGTCCGCAACCAATTCCATGGGATGCGCGTGACCCTTGGCAAGCGCCTGCTGCCATGCGGGGAGTGGCGCCATCCAGACCTCCGCATGCCCCGTCAACCCGCCCTCGCCCCCGATCAACGATTGCGGTCCCCGGGCGTTGGACGGTGCCATCAACAATGACTCGGCGAGCCAGGTCAGTCCCTCCGGACCCCGCTGGAACACGACCACCACACCGGGTGCGATCGATCCGCCCTTGGCCGGGGTTGCCTGGACCCGGCCGTCCGAACGGGCAAGGTTCACCGGGACGGCCGAGGTCTTCAGCGACTGCCATTGCCGGACGTGGGCCGGGGTCAGGAGGCAGACCACGAAGGCGGCGATCACGAGGGCCAGAAAAGCGTGGAACCGCAGGACCATCAGGCACACGACCATGACGGCCGTGCCGGTGAGCACGATCAGAAGGGGGTCCACGCGCCGATGACAGCGGAAGAGCGGGCCGCCGTCGATCCCCGCCGCGGGGTGACTGCACTTAGGAGCGCCCTATATCATCGGACGCGCCGCCGGACACCCCGACACACGACGGCGCTGAACCGCACCAAATCTCCCGAATATGAACCCCGACCCATCGGGCGTTGGCGCTTCAGCATTTCGCCGTCTTGCGCTTCTTTCCGATGGCACCGCGCTTCTGCACCTTGCGGCTCGGGTGGAACCTCGCCCCAAAACGGACAACGCTCGCGGGCTCGCCGAATCGGGCGAGGTTCCACCCGAGCCGCCCCGGTGGGATCCATGGGGCAGTGTCAAGACGTGCCTGCGAGTCGGTTCTCCATCCGGATGCGGTTCCGGATTTTCCGGAGGTCCGCGATCTTGACGCCGAAACAGGGCTCTTGTACGCCGTGGTTGAAGAGGACCCTTTTATAACTGTCGCTGCCCGGCAGCCTCAGTTGGTCGACAATCTCGTTTGCGGTCATAAAGCTTCTCCCACCAGACTTACCGGTCCACCCCTCTCCCCGCTCGTTTCTCGCGGGGCGAGGGAGACCTGAATCGTGTCTCGTGTCTCGTTCTCGAAGCTCAGGGCCGGGAGGGGGCCGAGGACGAGAACCTCATGGAACTCGCCCCTTCGATTCCCAAGTCCGTCAGGTTCGTCTGGTAGCGTTTCCCGTGTTTCTCCAATTCGGGCGTCCCTTCCAACGGCGCGTTGCTTCCGGCGTCCGATGTCTCCTAGTCTGGCGCGTCACCCCGCATGGTCACCCCGCGCAAACGTCCTGAAGAGCTCCGCAGTCACCGCTGGTTCGGGCCCGATGATCTCCGTTCGTTCGGGCATCGCTCCCGCACCAAGCAGATGGGCTTCGACACCGAGGATTTCGCCGGCAAACCGGTCATCGGCATCCTGAACACGTGGAGCGATCTCAACACCTGCCACACCCATTTCCGGGAACGGGCCGAACAGGTGAAACGCGGGGTTTATCAGGCGGGCGGTTTCCCCGTCGAACTGCCCGTGCTCTCGCTGAGCGAACAGTTCATGAAACCCACGTCCATGTTCTATCGCAACCTGACGGCGATGGAGGTGGAGGAGACATTGCGGTGTCATCCCATCGATGGCGCGGTCCTCATGGGCGGTTGTGACAAGACGGTCCCCGCCCTGCTCATGGGGGCGTTCACGATGGACCTGCCCTGCCTGTTCCTGCCCGCCGGCCCGATGCTCAAGGGACGCTGGCGGACGGAGACGCTCGGCAGCGGCAGCGACGTCTGGAAATACTGGGCGGAACGATGTGCCGGAAAATTGGGTTGCGACGCATGGCAGGAATTGGAGGACGGCATCGCCCGCTCGCCCGGCACCTGCATGACCATGGGCACCGCCTCCACCATGGCCTCCGTGGTCGAGGCCCTCGGGTTCATCCTGCCCGGAGGCGCGACCGTCCCCGCGGTGCATTCCGCCCATGCCCGCCTCGCCGCGCAATGCGGCCGCCGCATCGTCGACCTGGTGTGGAATGACGTGAAACCTTCGACGTTGTTGACCCGCGAATCCTTTCTCAACGCCATCACCACCCTCATGGCCATCAGCGGTTCCACCAATGCGATTGTCCATCTCATCGCCATGGCCGGACGCGCCGGGATCCGACTCACCCTGTCCGATTTCGATGCCATCGCCCGCCGAACGCCGGTGCTGGCCAACCTGCGACCGGCCGGCGCGTTCCTGATGGAGGATTTCCATGACGCCGGGGGCATTCCCGGTTTGCTCAGCCGATTGCGCGATCTGTTGCATCTGGATTGCGGCACGGTGTCGGGCCAGACGCTGGGCGAGATGAT
>JANYCC010000323.1 GCA_025360495.1 Verrucomicrobiota bacterium
CTTCGGTGTCGCCGGCGACGCGCCGATCCCGATGTAATAGGTGCCACCCCCGTTCTTCGGAACGAGGTAATTGAGCTTGGCGTTGCGACCGTCGGCCGCGCCGTTGTCATTCGACGCGACCAGGTTGCCGGTTGCGTCGTAGAGCCAGAGCATCGGGTCGAGCCGATTGAGAAACTCGCCCGCACCTCCCGAAGGCAGAGCGCTCTCAATCTGGACCCCTTTTTGAGCCGATAACGACAGACGGTAGAAATCCGCCGTCAAATGGGACGGATTGAATGTCCACGTCAGGATGTCCTCGACGGCCGACAATCCGCCAGTGCCGCCGGTGAAGCCGACCAAGGCCGTGTCACCGCCGACCTGGGCGGGTATATCCACGACATAGGATTGGGTCGCCGCCGCCAACGTGACGGTGTCCGTGATGGTCGCGGTCAGCACCGCACCATCATAGGCGATGTCCACACGGAATGGATCGAAGTTGTTCAGGTCGATGCCGGTCCCGTCCAGGCTGACCACCACATCGCTGCTGCCGGGTTCGGGAACCGTCGGGGAACGCCCGTCGGTGAAGAGGCCGGTGGAATTGATCCCTTCGCCGGCGTTGTCATAGACATCGAATTTCACGGCGACACTGTTCCGGATGCCGCGGGTCGGCCCCGGGAAATCAGGGCCGTAGCCGAGGCCGCCTCCCGACGGGCCCAGTTCTGTCGGTCCGTTGCCCTGGAGGGTGAAGGTCAGGCCATCAGCCATGGGGAAGGTCCCGGGTAGGATCTGGAATGTGAAGCTGGTGGTGAAGCCTGTGACATCGACCGGATCCGTGGTGAAGATGCTTCCCGCCTCGGAGAATCCCCCGGTGGTCAACTGCGCGAGACCCTGGACGAAGCCGGCGCTTCCATTGGCCACCAGCCCGTCGGAGGACGCGAAGCCGCCGGAGAAGTCCACGCCGCCTCCCACCGCGTACCCAAGCACGACGCGCTGGGAACGGGGATCCAAGGCGATGAGATCCTGCGCGGCGGGGATCGTGTTGTCGCCGGGGCCATCCAGGGCCGCATTCCGCGTGACCACGACACTGTAGTCCGAGCTGCCAAGAAGCTTGATATAATAAGTCCCGGTTGCCGGAGCCACGAAGTCGTGGATCACATACTCTTGGGATTTGGAGGCAATCCCCTGGGCGATCACATTGCCGGCGGGGTCTTCGAAGGCGGCCTTCACCGGCGAGCCTCCCAGCAAGGTGACGGCCACCGAGGCCGTCTGGCCCGCCCGCAATGCAATGGAATGGTAATCGGCCAATCCCTCGGGCAGTGGATCCAAGGAGTCCACCCCGGCGACCGCGACTCCCAAGGCATAGCCGTCCGCCGGAAACTGGCGGAACTGGACATCCCCCGCGGGCCCATAACGGACCACGCCATCGAAATAGGCGGAAATCCATAGGTTGCCGGACGGATCGGGTTGGGCATCGGTCGAGCCGAATTCGAAGATCTGTTGGATCAACTGCCCGGCACCGTCAAACTTCGAAGCCACGGAGAAATCGCTCATCCAGAGTCCGCCGTCGGCCGTGGCATTGATCAGGTCGGCGCCAAACCCCGTGAACGGGACGAAACTGGCAACGTTTCCCGTGCCTGGATCGAGTTGAAGTATGCTGCCTTCGAAGGTGTTGGAATCCACGCAGGCCAGATAGACCAGCCCATCAACGCCCACCGTTGCGTCCAATGGTTGCAGGCCGATGCCATAGCTGGCCAGCAATGCGCCCGAGGAATCGAGGTGCACCAGGTTGCCGCTGTTGGGTTGCGGGACCCAGAGGCTTCCATCGGGCGTCACCTCGAATCCGAACGGATAATAGAACCCGAAATTGATCGGATCATCCGGCAGAAGAATGCTGCCCAGGAAAGCGCCGTTCAGGTCGAACTTGAGAACCTCGCCCTTGGCGACGCTGCCGGAGGTGTCGGTCGCGAGGGCGACATAGATCACATTGCCGGGGCCGAGTTCGATGTCGGAGACGATGCCGCGGTCGAATTCCGGACTGCTGATGGTCTGCGCCAATTCCCCGGTGGCATCATAGCGGGCGATGCTTCCCCCGGTCAGGTTGAAGCCACGGATGCTCACCCACGCGTCGCCCGCCTGGGCTCCCGACCGCACCCGTCCGACGACGGCCCCCCGTTCGGCTTTGGGCACGGTGGCATTGAGGGCCACGAAGCTGCCTTCGAGGCTCTGCGCCGTCGCGAGGGTGTCGTTGGAAGGGCCGTCGTGATCCTCCAACTCGGCCGCCGCGTTCAAGAGCACTTGGACAAGGTAATGTCCGGTGGTTCCACCAAGGCCGCCCACGGTCACCTTATATCTCTTTGGCGCGGCGGGCACCCAGAGTTGCCCGGGGACCGGGAACGTCTGGATCACCGCCTGACGGTCGGGTCCAGACGCCGAGGCACTGATCCCGGGCGGGCTGTTTCCGCCGTCGTTGTTGGACAGCTTCACGGTGGGCCAGAAGCCACGGTCAACCGGCTTGACGATCACCGTGAGGGTCTGTCCGCCTTCCACTTCCAGGGTGATGGTGTCGGAGTCGCCCGCCGGGAAGATGTTGCCCGGAAACGAGGTCTGGTAGATCAATCCGCCCTGGGGTTTCAGGGCGGTCATCGGGCTTGGGAACGGTTCCGTGCCATAATCCAGCGTCACGGTCGCCTGGAACGGGAGGCTCGGGTTGCCAAACGGATCGGTGAGGGCCCCGGGCGGCAGGCGATAGGTCAGCGTCCCTTCCTGGGTGATGCCGGAGAGCAGGTACCTGAGGGTGCGGTCATTGACGGGAACCACGCCGACAACCTTGCCGATGTCGGGCACCAGGTTCGCCGGGGAGACGCTGGCCGGGGCATAGGCCTCATTCAGTTTCACCACCACGGAGGTCAAAGGCAGGGTCGCGATCGATCCATCGGCGGGAACCGCGGAGACGACCTGCATCCGCACCACGTCATAGCGGAACGTCGAGGTGTAAGGATGCAGCAGGTCGCCGTCGCTCAACCGCCGGACGGTCCCGCCGGCGACATTGAATTGTTGGAGTCCCTGTTGGGTGACGGGGTTGCTCGCGAAGGCAAAGGAGATCGTGCGGGCATCCAGCGGGGTGTAGCTGGTTGGCGAATGACCGTTCACCTGCACCCCTGCAGGTTGGATGAAAGCCGGATTCGGATCATAGGGATCGGAGAATTCAACGACATAGGCAACGGGCGGCGCCGAAACGAATGAACCGCTTGACGGGGAGGTCTTCGTCACGCCCATGCCCAGCGAGAAGGAGGTGATATGCGTGCGCCAGATGTCGGTGTCGCCGTCGCTTCCGATGTATTCATTGGCCGCCCAGAAGGTCGCGCCGTCGGTGGGATCGAGGACCGTCGTGCTGTAATCGCCGATCCGGAAACTCTGGAAGAAGAAGCCGCCGCCCGGAGCCGCGACCGCGGAGGCGAAGGTGCCCGCGGTGTTGAGGGTGCCGATCCACATGGAGAGGAATTCGCTGCCCGACGATTCCATCCAGGTGAAGCCGAGGTTGCCGCTGGAATCCTCATCCACGGAGGGCATCTGGACCGCCACGCCCAAGCCCGGGTCGATCACGCCCTGCTGGAGCAGCGTCGGGGTGGCCCCGGAAATATCGACCTGATAATAGAGACCTTTGGGATAGGCGAAGCCATCGGTGGCGACCCCCGAAGCCATGGCCGTCACCAAATGGCCATGGTGGTGCTGGACCTGGGTGGTGGTCGTGTTGGGGAAAACGGTGACGGTCCCGCCCGGTTGATCGGCTTGGAAAACGCCTTGGTACGGGGTGACCGGAAGTGACGTGTAGGTGAATTGGGGGGAATTGCTGAGGTAACCGGTCATCCGCGTGACCCGGATCGTGGTGCCACCGGAATCCGTGCCGTCGGTCGAGACAAACCATTCGGTTCCGCCCGTGGTGTCACCGTGCATCTGGGCCGGGGGCATCGCACGGAATTGGAAAGCCGGATTTGACACGTAGTAGACCAGGCTCCCGGCCAGGGCGGCCGCCTTGTCGATCGAGGCGATCGCGGCAGCCCCGCCGGATGAGCCGAAGTCGTTATAGGAAATGAAAATGGCGTCCTGGTTGAAACCGGTCTTCTGGTAATCGGGGAAACCACCCACGTTGACCAGATCGTAGGGTGGCAGGAATCCGTGCAGCGGGTTGCCGTCCACCGAAACCGCCAGGAACAGTCCGGCGGCATTGCTGTCGAAGGCCGACACATACCAACGGTCGGCCAGGTCGTCGTACACCACGAAAGGATCGCCGCCGGAAGGGGCGCCAAAGAAGGATTCCAAGGATTCGTCGAGGAGGACGGCGCCGGTTGATTTGTCGAAGATCCGGATCTGTGCATTGACCGTCTCGAATACAAAGTTGTTGCCCACGGCCGCGCCGGTGTCGGGCGGCAGACAACCGCAGGAGGACCCGTTGAAATCGACCCCTTCAAAGCTTTGGCCGACCTGTACCGCACCGGAAGGCGAGGGCGAGGGTCCGGCGAGGGCAACGAGGGCGGCGGGCGCAAGGGGTGCGGTGCCGGCGGGATGCTTCGCTGCCGGGGTCGGGGGGTGGAGCGGTGCCCGGATGACGCTTTGGGGATCCGGAACGGGGAGGGTTTTGCCGGCGGAGTGGACGCCGTTCTTCGGGGGGATGCCGGACGTTTTGGAGGCGTGGACGGGCACGGGGACCAGCGGGGAAGGGGGATTGGCCGCGGGTCGGGCCATGGCCATGGTCATGGCGACGAAGGCCACGACGCAGGCGGGTGCAATCCACGGGAAAGTCGTTTTGTGGGAGGGATTCATGGTGGGAGTCTGGGTTATCGGAGCTTTTTCTATGGACCGGTCAGCGGGCTGTCATTAGAGACCGGAGCTTTATTTATATAGGAATTGTGCCTATGCCCGATCCGTTCACCCTTGATGCCCCTGGTCCCCGTGAAAGGGATTGAAGGCGGTGCTCCAATCTCCCTAGCCTCCGCGCATGGCTCCATCACTTCATGGCAAAACCGCCTTGGTCACCGGCGCGAGCAAAGGTTTGGGCCGGGCGATGGCCCTCGCGCTCGCCCAGGCCGGTGCCGCGGTGGCGCTGGTGTCGCGCGACGAAGCCCGGCTCAACGAGGTGGCGCAACAAATCCGGGACGGGGGCGGGCGGGCCGAGGTGATGCCGGCCGATGTCACCGGGGAGGCGCAGGTGGCACGGGTGGGGGAGGACTTGGCGACCCGTATGGGTGACCGACTGGACATCCTGATCAACAATGCCGGGGTCAACCTTCGCAAGCCGGTCACCGATTTCACGCTGGCCGAATGGAACCACGTGTTGGACACGAACCTGACCGGCGCCTTCCTGCTGTGCCGGGAGTTCGTGCCGCGGATGAAGGGGCGGGGTTATGGGCGGATCATCAACATGACCTCGATGATGGCGCACATCTCCCTGCCGGGCCGGACAGCCTATTCGGCGAGCAAATCGGCCCTGCTCGGATTCACGCGCGCCCTGGCCCTGGAGTTGGCGGGGGATCGGATCACCGTCAACGGGATCAGCCCGGGCGTGTGCGACATCGAGATCAATGCGCCCCTGATGCAGAACCCCGAGCTCCGCGCCAGCTTTCTGGCCCGGACCCCGGTGGGTCGCTGGGGGATGCCGTCGGAAATTGCGGCGGCCGCGGTCTATCTCTGTTCAGAGGAGGCCGGTTTCATCACGGGGACGGATCTGGTCATCGATGGTGGATGGACCGCGCAGTGAGGCTTTGGGTGCGGATCCGCCTCAGGACTTCGGCGGCTACGGATCCTGGGTAGCCGACGAGGTACGAGGGGGAGTCTGGTCAGGCAGGGTGGGTCCGCCTCGTACCTCGTCGGCCACGGGGTTGAACCTTGCGGCGGGGCGTCGTTTTGGCAGTTTCACCGGATGCAAGTCCCCCCGTTGCGCCCCGTGGCGCTTCTCGTTTCCTTCCTGGTCGGCACCTTCGTGACGGCGGCCACCGGGCTCACGCCGGAACAGCAGGGATGGGTGAACAAGGCCAACCGTCATGAAAAGGCGGGATGGATCTATCTCCACATTGAGGGCGCCCCCCGGGAACGGGGTTTCCAACACGGCTACCTCATGGCCCGGGAAATCACCGAGAGCATGCGGATGACCGCCGCGCAGTGGGTCCATGACAGCAGCTTCGACTGGGCGTGGTTGGTCCAACACACCAAGGGGTTCATCAATCCCGCCGTGGATCGCGAAAACCGCGAGGAAATGCAGGGCATCGCGGACGGGATGGCTGCGGCCGGGTCACCGACCACGCTGGATGACATCATTGCTTTCAACGCGTCCATCGAGACCACCGGTTACTGGTGGCCGGAGGTGGCGAAAAAGATGGAAGGCAGCGCCACGCATGTCACGGCACCCAAGGAGGCCTGTTCCTCCTTCATCGCCACCGGCGGCATGACGCGCGATGGAGGCGTGGTGCTGGGACATAATATGATGTGGGACTACACCGAGGCTTACTTCAACGTGATCATCGACCTCGTGCCGGCGAAGGGTCACCGCATCCTCATGCAGACGGTTCCCGGCTGGATTCATAGCGGCACGGATTTCTTCGTGACCGACGCCGGGCTCGTGGGTTCGGAGACCACCATCGGCGGCTTTCACGGATTCACCAAGAAAGGCATTCCGGAATTCATCCGGGTGCGACGCGCCATGCAGGACGCCGGCACCATTGATGAGTGGTGCGACATCATGAAGAAGGGCAACAACGGCGGGTATGCGAATGCGTGGCTCCTGGGCGATGTGAACACCAAGGAGATCGCCCGGCTCGAACTCGGTTTGAAATATGTCGGTTTCGAACGCACGAAGGATGGTAGCTTCATCGGATCCAACATCGCCGAGAACCTCAAGATCCTGCGGTTGGAGACCGATCTCCATGACACGGATATCCGGATCTCGTCCGTGGCGCGGCGCGTGCGTTGGAAGCAACTCATGAAGGAGAACGCCGGCCGGATCGACCTCGCCAAGGCCCGGGAGATGGAGGCGGATTGCCAGGACACCTGTTATGCCACCCACGACAAGCCCAATGGTCGCGGTCTCAATGCGCATGGGGAGTTGGATCCCCGGATCAGCGGACCCGGGATCCCGTTCTTCCCGGGCGGCACGATCGACGCCAAAGTCGTGGATGGCGTGATGGCCAAGCGCATGAGCTTTGCCGCACGCTGGGGTTCCGCGGACGGCACGGCGTTCGACGCGGACAAGTTCCTCGCCGATCACCCGCAGTTCGACTGGATGCAGGGGGTTCTGAAGAGCCGTCCGGCCCAACCGTGGGTCGAATTCACGGCCGGCGAGAGGGAGTGAACCGGTGGGGACTGGAACAACCAAGGGCGCAAAGGGATTTTAAACGTACTTCCAGATCGACGTACGTTACATTGGACGTACGTGCAAAGTGACGTGCCGCTCCCGACATTCGAAATGAAAATCACCCGCATCTTCGCCCATCGCGTCGAACTTCCCCTGCGCGAGGGCAGTTATAAATGGTCCGGCGGAAAATCCGTCAGCGTGTTCGACAGCACGATTGTCGGGGTGGAGACCGACACCGGACTCATAGGCCATGGCGAAGTGTGCCCGCTCGGGCCTTTCTACCTGCCGGCCTATGCCGAGGGGGTGCGTGCCGGTCTGCGCGAACTCGGACCGCACCTGTTGGGCGAGGACCCATGCCAGTTGACGAGGCTCAATCGCACCATGGACGCCGCACTCAAGGGGCATCCCTCTGTGAAATCCGGCATCGACATCGCGTGTTGGGATCTTCTGGGCCAGGCGACGGGGTTGCCGGTGTGCGTGCTGATGGGCGGGCGTTTCGGCGAGAGCGTGCGCTTGTATCGCGCGATCTCGCAGGAGGATCCCGAAATCATGGCCCGCAAGGTCGCGGGTTACCGGGCCGAGGGATACACGCGGTTCCAGCTCAAGGTCGGCGGCGATCCGGACGTGGACATCGAGCGGATCCGCGCCGTCCGGGCCATCCTTGATCCCACGGACCGCCTCGTGGCCGACGCCAACACGGGTTGGACGCAACACGAGGCGCTCCGGGTCGTCCGCGCCGTCCGGGATCTGGATGTCTATATCGAGCAACCCTGCCTGACCTATGAGGAATGCCTGGCCGTGCGACGCCACACGGATCATCCGTTCGTGCTCGATGAAAACGTGGACAGTCTCGATGTGCTGTTGCGGGCCAGGGCCGATCTGGCGATGGATGTGGTGAACCTCAAGATCAGCAAGCTGGGCGGTCTCACCAAGACGCGGCAGGCCCGGGACCTCTGCGTCAGCATGGGCATCGCGATGACCTTGGAGGACAGTTGGGGCGGCGACATCATCACGGCGGCCATTGCGCACCTGGCACACAGCACGCCCGAGGAATTCCGGTTTACCAGCACCGATTTCAACAGCTATGTCACGGTCAGCACGGCGGAGGGGGCTCCCCGGCGCGAGAACGGTTTCATGTCCGCCGGCACCGCGCCCGGGTTGGGGATCCGCCCCCGACCGGAGGTGCTCGGCCCGCGGGTGGTGGATGTTTTCTGAACGTGAAACAGGTCTCGCATCGGCACCGGCGGTCGGCCTCTTTCCGGGCTTGGCGGTCTTTGCGTGAAGTGAATTCTGAATGGCCACGCCGCAGACATGAAGCTTAACAAAGTCATCAACCTGTTGTTGGGGTTGGGTTGGCTGGTCGCATCCGGCGGAGCCTTCGCGGATTCATCGGGTTTCGATCGACCGATTCCAGCGCGCTTTCAAGTCCAGGCATTGCCCGGTCACCCGGCCTTTGCCTTCTCCATCTATGGCGCACCCGCCGAATTGGAACCGCTGAAACAGCTGGTGCAGGTGATGCGCGATCAATCCCTCGGCAATGCCTTCGATCCCGCGCCCACTCCCAATGCCAACACCAAGCCGGTCTTCGATTATCTGGCCGGTGTGGGATGGCCCGCCCTCTGTTATCCCGGATGTGCCGACATGCAGATAAAAGGGGGGCGTTGCGTGTTGAGCCCGGAGAACGCGGCGGTGCTGGCACCCTTGGATCGTGCCGGCGTTTTCAGCGCCGTCCAATTGGGGGAATGGGGTTATTATTTCCATAACCTCGCCCCGAACGAGCCGTGGTGGCGGGACGTTTACGGCAAGGAATTCGACCAGCTCAAGCATCTCATGAAGCCGCCCGGATTGGCCGGGTACGATCGGCGTCCCACCAACCGGCAGGAGTGCTTCGACGTGGTCCGGGATTATTTCAAGAGCCGGAGCCGGGATCTCCTCGGGCGCGTGATCAGTGTGACGGGTCATTCCCATTATGAGGCCTATGCGGGGGAGTGGGGAGCGCGGTGCATCGGGTTGGAGGTGGGTGAGAACATTGCCTTCACACAGTCCAAGTTTGCCTTCGCACGGGGTGCCTCGCGCCAATGGCAACTGCCGTGGTCGGTGCAGGTGAGCCCGTGGTTCTCGGGGGCGTGCACCACGAGCGGGCCGCTGCGTCGGGAAGCGGGTGGGGCCCGGGGATTGGATGCGGGTCATTCGCTGAGTTTATACGAAAGGATGTGGTTGCACGCCTGGTTCGCGGGGGCCGCCCTGGTGACCCCCGAGAACAGCGTGGCCATCTTCTTCGAGAAACCGGAGGCCCCCTGGACCTTGACCGAACACGGTCGCAAGGCGGCGGAGGTGTTCCGCTTCACCCAGGCGCACGATCGCGGGGTGCCGTTCACACCGGTGGCCGTCGTGCTGGATCATCTGGCGGGATATAATGGTTATATGGACAAGCCCTGGGGGATCCTGGAACCGACGGTCGGGGATCGGCAGGTCCGCGATCTGTTCGATCACCAGTTGTTCCCGGGCAGCGATCACATCCACCGCAAACCCAATCCCGACAATCCGGAATCGAGCTACCTGCGGCCGACACCTTATGAGGAGATGTTCGATGTCCAACTCAGCAATGCGTCCGTCGAGACGCTCGCGAGTTATCCGGTGCTGCTGTTGGCCGGGGATATTGTCTTTGACGACGAGGTCATCGCCAAACTGGAACGGGTGTTGAAGCAAGGCGGCACCGTGCTCCTGACGCCCGCTCATCAGGCGGCGCTGGGACCCCGGTTCGTCCGGTTGGCGATGCATCCCGGACTCGAAGTGCTGGAACCTTGGACCGATCCTGGAACCGGGCGACCTGCCGCCATATCGGATTCGCGCCTGCGTCGACTGGCCCGTGAGGTTCTGCCCGTCGAAATCACCGGAGATCCCATCCAGTATGAGATCAATCGCACGACCCGTGGTTGGGTGATTGAACTCATCCACAACGCCGGGGTCGCCAAGAAGCCCGGTGAGCCTGCGGTCACCGATGCGGGCGCGATTGCGAGGGTGATGATCCGGCCGCGGATTCCCTGGGCGTCGGCACGGGAATGGCGATCGGAGCGCACTTATACCGGTCCGGAGCCGATCCGCTTGGACGTGGGACCCGGGCAGGGCGTGTTCGTTGAACTGTCGGGTCCGTGATGCGGGTCGGGGAGCGGGTGGTGGGCAGCGATCGGGGGCTGTGCGGGCTGTGCAGGCGGCTCGGGCGGAGCCTCGCCCTTGCCGTCTCAGTCGCCCGATCCGGTGTCGTGGGTAGGGCGAGGTTTCACCCGAGCCGATTCTGACGGGCGTGAGAGCGGGCCAGGCTGCGTCCGTTATCCGCCCTTGGCTTTCCCGGCGTTCTTGGCGTGAGAAACAACGGATTTTCTGCATCGTTGCGGGCAAGCAAAGTCACAGCATGAAACTGATCTTCCGTCTGTTCGCCTTCCTGTTGGCCGTGCTGGCCCTGGGGAGCCCGTTGCACGCCGCCGAATCCCCGCGGCCGAACATCCTGCTGATCGTGGCGGACGATCTCGGCTATTCCGACCTGGGGTGTTATGGGGGCGAGATTTCCACGCCGAACCTGGATGCGCTCGCCCAAGGCGGTCTTCGCTTCACGCAATTCTATAACACCGCGCGTTGCTGGCCGTCGCGGGCCGCCATCCTGACCGGCTATTATGCGCAGCAAGTGCGGCGCGACATCGTGCCCGGGGTTCCCAGCGGCGTCACCGGCGTCCGTCCACCGTGGGCACGCCTGTTGCCCGAAATGCTCCGGCCGCTCGGGTATCGGTCTTATCACTCGGGGAAATGGCACGTGGACGGCGAACCGATGAAAAACGGATTCGATCATTCCTACAGCCTCAACGATCACGACCGTCATTTCGCACCGCGCCAGCACACCGAGGATGATCTCCCGCTTCCGGCCGTGACGACGAACAGCGGTTATTATAGCAGCACGGCGATCGCCAATCACGCCATCCACTGCCTCCAGGAGCACGCGGCGAAGCATCCTGCGCAGCCCTTCCTCGAGTTCCTCGCCTTCACCGCCCCGCACTTTCCCGTGCAGGCCCCGGCGGAGGACATCGCAAGGTACCGGGATCGCTATGTCCGCGGCTGGGACGCGATGCGCGAGGAACGCTGGGGCCGGATGCAAGCGATGGGGATCGGCGGCAGCAGGCTCGCGGCCATCGAACGGGAGGTGGGTCCCCCTTATGCCTATCCCTTGGACCTGGCGAAGCTGGGCCCGAACGAGGTCAACCGTCCGCTTCCCTGGGCCACCTTGAACCCCGCGCAGCAAAGGTTCCAGGCGGACAAGATGGCGGTTCACGCCGCCATGGTGGATCGCATGGATCGCGAGATCGGCCGGGTGCTGGAGCAGGTGCGCACCATGGGCGTATTGGAGAACACGATCGTCCTGTTTCTTTCCGAGTAACTACTCAGGTCTCTTTCAGCCGGAATTAATAGTAGACTGAGACTCTCGCTAATGAGGTGAAGGATTTTCGGATTTTGGGCTGGACTCTGCGGACGGGTTCAGCCAGTGTCCGCGGGCATGGACCGCGATTGCGTCA
>JANYCC010000354.1 GCA_025360495.1 Verrucomicrobiota bacterium
CTCGGGTGGAACCTCGCCCCGATCCGAAGTTCCCAACAGGCCTGGTCTGTTTTGGTAGGGCGAGGTTCCACCCGAGCCGCCGGGGGTGCGTGGCGGGGGCAGTGCCAAGATGCGCCTAAGTGGGTGGATCGAAAACCTCCTGGTGCTGGCGCGAGCGGTTCAAAGCGGCAGAGGACTACCGCACTCCATGACGCTCCCGCGCAGGCCCGGACCCAGGATGCGATGGGGCGCGTTTTTTTGCGGCCAAATGACCCCGCGCCTCCCCATGGTGGATCACGCAGGGTCGGCCAAACGAAGGGAATCTCCACCCGTTCCCGGAAAACTCCGAGGAAAAGTGGAGCGGGCGGAGGGAATCGAACCCTCCTAGCCAGCTTGGAAGGCTGGAGCTTTACCACTAAGCTACGCCCGCAGATCGAACGCCCCCAAAGTGACCCGGAATCCGGCCCCGTGTCAACCAGCGGAAGGCCCATCCCCACCGATCTTCGATCTCCGAACCCCGCCCTCACGGCTCTTCCCGAAGCCGGATCCGCCGGTATTCCATCTGGCCGCTGTCCCCTTCCAACCCGATCGGACCCGTCGCAGGAATCTTCAGCGCCTCTTCCAACACCTCCCCGTTGCACGTGCACCGCGCCACGTTGTCCTTCACCACGATCACGATCTCATTCCATTCCTGCGCCCGATAATGCTGCAGTTCCTTATAGGGCCCGGCCAATATATAATCCCGGCATTGCAACTGCGGCTGGCGTATGAAGATCCCGCTGTCCGCCGTCGGGGTCGCCCGGAATTCCAGTTTCAGCGTGAAATTCCTCGGGAATGAACGCGTCGTCCACAATTGCTCCACCCGGCTGCCCTCGGTCGGCGTCGTGACGATCAACCGTCCGTATTTGGCGACGTAACGGCGGTCCGGACTCTTGGTGAGACCGCTGAAATCATTGGTCCGGAATCCCCAGCCCGTCAGGTCCCGGCCGTTGAACAGGCTGATATAACCCGGTTCCGGCACGAACACGTCCGGGGTGTTCTCCAGGTAACCCAGTGTCGCCAGGATCGGGCGCAGCGCGGCCGCCCATTTGGCATAGCCCACCGCATTGGGGTGGAGCAGGTCGGGGAATTCCGCCGGCTTCGCGTCCCCCTGGGCGTCGGCGAAGAGCCGCCAGGTCTCCAATCGCGTGACCTGCGTCTCCCCCTTGACCGCCGCCGCATAAAGCCCGTTGAGCCGCTTGATCTGGGCGGACGACCGTTTCTTGGATTCCGAACTGGGGAAGACATCGCACAAGATCACCGGAAGATTCGGGTCATGCTGCTTCAACCGGGCGATGATGAGGCGGAGATTGCCCGCGATGGTCTCGGGGTCGGCCCCTTCCTCCAGGTCATTGGTCCCCAGCAACAGCACCACGCCGGTCGGTTGCAGGGCGAGGACGTCGTCGGCCAGACGGACCAGCATGCCCCGGCTCGTATCCCCGCTGATGCCGCGATTGGCGACCTTCACGCCCGGGAAACTGTTGCCCATGGAATCGCCCCAGCCTTGGGTGATCGAATCGCCGAGGAAGACGAGGGAATGACGGTCCAATTCGGTGCGGGCGGCCCAGGCGGTACGGCGCTGCGTCCAGAGGGTGCGGAACCAATCCGCGCGCCGGATCGGCCCGGCACCGGGGAGACCGTCGTCCGTGGCCGGGATTTCCCAACGGTGATCGGGGGCGGCATTGGCCGGACCGGGTTGGGCCCGGGCCACTGAGGCGAGCAGGATGGAGGCGAGGACCCAGTTCAGACCCAAGGCGATTTTCATGTGGAACGTGGGTGAGCATGCTCGACGGGGCATCACCGCTCAACCCTTGTGTCGGGGGGTTGAACAGCAAAGGGTGCCAAGGGTCCTCAGCCGTCACCATGCCCTCGGAGCAGAGGGGAGGACTCACGCGAAGACGCCAAGCCGCGAAGAAAGTTGAGAAGGATCGCGACCCGAAGTAGCGGCGACCGGGCGGTGCCTATCCACCCCCCTCGCTGGTTCAGGCGTTCCTCGACTCCGCACCCTTGGCACCCTTGGTTGTTCCCATCCCTCCGCCCCCGGGAACATTTCCATCTTCTCGCCGCCGGCACAGACGGTAACTTCCACGGCCATGCGAGCGCTCCTTCTCACCGGCGGCCGGGTCATCGATCCGGCGGCCGGTCGCGACGAAATCACCGATGTCCTGGTGGTCGACGGACACATTGCCATCGTCGGGTCCGGCGCCGTTGCGGCCGCGCCATCCGATGCGGAACGGGTGGACGTGACGGGACGGGTCGTGTGCCCGGGCCTGATCGACCTGCATGTCCATCTGCGCGAACCGGGCCAGACGGCGAAGGAAACGATTGCAACGGGTGCCCAAGCGGGTGCGCGCGGGGGCTTCACGACCATCGTCTGCATGCCGAACACGTCACCGGCGATCGATAACGCCTCCACGGTGGCGTTGATCCAGGAGAAGGCCCGGAACGCGGTGATCCGGGTCGAGGTGACGGGTGCTCTTTCCAATGGGATTGCCGGCGAGGAATTGGCGCCGCTCGGGTCGCTGTCGCGGGCGGGCGTGGTGGCCTTGACGGACGACGGACATTGCATCCAGAACAACGACCTGATGCGGCGGGCGTTGGAGTACGCGCTGCAATTCGAACTGCCCGTGATGGATCATTGCCAGGATTATGGGTTGGTCAGCGATGGCGTCATGCACGAGGGCTATTGGAGCACGGTGCTCGGGTTGCGCGGTTGGCCGGCAGCCGGCGAGGAGATGATCGTGGCGCGAAACATCCTGCTGGCCGGGCAGACCGGCACCCACATCCACTGTCAGCACCTGAGTTCGGCGGGCAGCGTGCGGCTCCTGCGCGAAGCCAAAGCCCGCGGCGTCCCCATTTCCGGCGAGGCCTGCCCCCATCATTTTGTGCTCACCGACGCCTGCCTGGCCGGCAGTGACGCTTTCTGGTGCGACGATGGCCGGGCGCTGGCGAGCCGATTCTTCGGGGGACAGACCCCGCCGGTGTGGCCGGTGTATCATACCCACTGGAAGATGAACCCGCCGCTGCGCTCTGCAGCCGACCGTGACGCCATCCTCGACGGGTTGGTGGACGGCACCTTGGAAATCATCTCCAGCGATCACGCGCCGCACACGGAGGCCGAAAAGGAGGTCGAGTTTGACTATGCGCCGTTTGGAATCGTGGGGCTGGAGACCGAACTATCGCTCTCCCTGATGCAATTGTTTCATACGGGTCGGCTCAAATTGCCGGAGCTTCTGGCCAAGTTGACCCATAACCCGGCGAAACTGCTCCGATTGGACGGAGGCCGGGGCACACTGGCCGTGGGGGCGGTGGGGGATATAACCGTGTTCGATCCCGACGTGAGTTGGACCTGTGACCGCAATGATACGGCGAGCAAATCGCGCAACAATCCCTTCCATGGCTGGTCCCTTCGCGGACGGGCCGTGATGACAGTGGTGGGAGGCGCGATCGTCTGGCGGGGTTGATCCCGCCTCAGGCCATGGCGCAGAAGGACGCCGGTGCGGCATGCAGTTGCAACACCTTCTTCACGGCGGCGGCAAAGTTCTCGACGATGAAGTCGTGGTGATCTTTGCCCACCCAGGGCGAACGGACCATCACCGAGGTGCACCCCGCAACGTGGGCCGCCTTGGCGTCCTGCCATTTGTCACTGATCACAAACGAGCGGTCGAGGTCCAGGCTCCACTTGAAGGCGGCCTCCAGAAACAACCCGGGCTGGGGCTTGTAGCACGGGTGCGAAGTGTCGTCCGACGCACACAACAGGATGTCATCGACGGGCAGCTTGTGCAGCAGCACCCGGTGCATGAGATCCAATTCATTCCGGGGCAGTTCCCCCCGCGAAACCGCCGGCTGGTTCGTCGCGACCAGCAGGACCAACCCGGCATCCTTCATCGATTGCAACAGGGGTTTGACCGACTCGTTGACCTTGAAGTTTTCGAGTCGCAGGGGAGTCACCGGCTGCCCCCGCAGGACTTCGGCGACGGTGAGGATTCCGTCCCGTTCGAGAAAGACAGCGGCTTTCATAAGTGCGGGCAGAGCATCCTGCCTGCCAGATGCATCCGTGAGGACGGGTCCGGGGCGTCGGACCGGTTGGCTTCGGGGCCACCGGTGACATCGGCGTGACACGTGGGCAACGACGCACCGTCGCGGGAGAACCGGTTGGCGGTCCGGGTCGCCCGGTGCCGGATCATCCGGGCGGGGTTATCACATTGGGAGGCTTTCATCGGGGATGTTTATCCTCCGGAAAAAGTGGAACGACGCCATGGGGTGTTCTCCTGTCCCTCATCGAACTTTCCCAACCGGAGACGGGTCAGGTATTCCCCGACAGCCCCATCGGCCAACGTTCGGACGCATCCCTGAGACACAGCGGGGGCTGACCCTTCACCGGCGCCCCGCACCTGGGGACTTTCCCCCAATCTCACTCCGTCAGGTCGCGGGCGGCCCCGATCCGCCGTTCCATATCCTTCACCAAGGGCATGACCCGCCCCACGGTCGCGGCCTCGACCTGACCCTTGTAGGCCTTCAGGGTGAACCGGGCGACCCCGATCGGCTCGCCGTTACGGTCGTGCAAAGGCTCGGTCACGATTGCCGACTCCTTCTCTTTCGCATAATAAGCACGGTTCTCCGCCAGGACCCGATTCTCCGTCGCCCCCGCGGGTTGCCCGACGTCCTCCGCTGATTTGGCCGCAAGCACCTGCAAATCCGGGGATCCGACCTTCCTCCCGTACACCCGCAGATCCAACAGCCGGGGTTGGTCGGCGAGGACCGCCCGGACCATGATCTGGGCGAGGTTTTCCAAAGGACGGTACTCCAACCGCAGATCTGAGAAGTAGGAAACGGCGTCGGACTTGGTGAACAGACCGATCCGTCCGCTCAGGTGCGAATTGTCATTGAGCGTCGGCATCGCCGGCCGGCCGTCGAACTGGACGTCGATCTGGTTGCCGGCGCATTTGATCCCGAATTCATGCCAGACACCCCGTGAAACCGCCATTTCCGGGCCGATCGGGACGCTGCGCTGGCCATTGACGAACTTGTAAAAACGGAGGTTGCCGGAGGCGCTGGCCCGCACGACGTAGAAGTTCCTCTCGTCCTGGAACCGGAACACCAACCCCGCCATCTGTTCCACGGCGCCCTCGACCAATTTGAACCGGACCCGCGCGGTGAAATCCCCATAGCGTTCCCCGTCATACACGAGCAGCGGGAACCGTTCGTCCGTCGGATCGCGCGACACCTGGGCGATGACTTCGCGACGGGTCACGTTCGGGGCGAGCGGACTCACGGGCTTGATCAGCGGGGACACATCATCGAGGACCAGTTTCCATTCGGCCGGCTTGCCCTTGCCGACGAGTATCGGTTTCCAATCGTCGGGGAGCCGCCCGACGTTGGTGGTCGAAAAATCAAAGACCCGTTCTGCCGCCGCCAATCGGAACCAGCAGAAACCCCAGAGCACCCAGGTCAGGAAACACTTCACGCGAGGCAGCATAGGGCCCGACGCGCCGCTGTCAGCCGCGGGTTCACACCGCGACCACGGCCTTGATCACGCCGCTTTCCGGCTTCATCCAACCCGGGAACACGCCGATCAGATCCTCAAAGGCCGCCTCGTGCGTGATCCAGGGCTTGGTGTCGATCTGTCCCTCTTCAATGTGCCGGATGATCCGCGTGAAATCAGGTGGAAGCGCGTTGCGACTGGCCATCAGCGTCAATTCCCGACGATGCATCACCGGCGCGTGCGGAAACGAAAGCTCCGCCTGCGTGATCCCCACGTACACCAACCGGCCCGCGAACGCACAATACTCCAGCGCGTGGGACATCGACCGGTTCGAGCCCGTCGCGTCGATCACAACGTCCGCGAAATCCCCCCCCGTGAGTTCCGCGACGGCCTGGAGTTCCGATCCGTCGCCCCGCACGACCACGGTGTCGGGAACGCCCATGACGCGGCGGACGAATTCCAAACGCTGTTCGTTGGTGTCCAACACCAGGGTGCGGGCGCCGGAGAGCTTGGTGAATTCGATGGCACTCAACCCGATGGGACCGGCCCCGATGACGAGGGCGGTTTCCCCGGGCTGGGCGCGGGCACGATTCACGGCGTGACAACCGATGGCGAGCGTTTCGACGAGCGCCAATTGGGTGAAGTTGAGCGTGGCCGAGACATGGAGCTTGCGGGCCGGCACGGTGAAGAGTCGGCGCAACCCGCCATCACAATGCACGCCGAGAGTCTGGTTGTTCTGGCAGCAATTGGTGTGACCCCTTCGGCAGGCGTGACATCGATAACAGCTGATGTAGGGCTCGACGGCACAGCGATCGCCGGGTCGCACATTGTCGACCCCGGACCCGACCGCGACCACCTCGACCCCGAGTTCGTGTCCCGGAATCCGCGGATACGAGAAAAACGGCATCTTGCCCAGGAAACCGCCGTAATCCGTCCCGCAAATGCCCACCCGATGGACGCGCACAACGGCTTCGCCCGGCCCCGGTTCCGCCGGTTCGGCGACGTCGACGACGCGCCACGCGAGGGGTTTTTCAAATTGGAGTGCTTTCATGAGGGACGTGAGGCGTGAAGCGTGAGGGACTCTTTTCGGGGGAGCAGCCTGCGGCAATCAAAACGGCGCGCCCGTTGCCGGACGCGCCGTCGGCTGGTCGCGGGTTGGGCGGGCTCAGCGACGGCTGCTCATGAGCAACCGCAAAATGTACCAGAACAGCAGCATGACCGAGGCGAACAACGACAGCGCGGCCGCCACGTGCTGGTGATTGCCGTAGCGATGCATGATGTTCGACGTGTCATAGAGGATCGCGGCCCCGGCGAAGATCACCATGATTCCGGAGAACAGCAGTCCGAGCTGGAAGCCGAAAATCGCGCTGGCGACCATCACGCCCAAGGCGACGAAACCGGCGATCTTGAGGATGGCCCCCAGGAACGAAAAATCTTTCTTGGTCGTGAACGCCACGAAGGTGATGCCGAGGAAGAGCGCCCCGGTGATGGCCGCCGCCATGGGCACCACGTTGGCATGGGCATACCTCGATGCGACCAAGAGCAGTGGAACAAAAATGAACGCCTCGGCCACGATGTACAGCCCCAGACCGGCGTATTGCATCCCCTGCGACACCGAACTGTACGCCATCCGCTGCGCCAGATAGGTGATCCCCATGAAGGCGCCCAACACCACCAACCATGCCAGGGAACCCATGCCCAACAGGCCCATCATCGCGTCGGCGACCGGTGAGTTCAGCAGCACGAACTCCAACGCCACGAAGGCCAGCACCGAACCGGCCAGATGGGCGTAGGTGCGGGAGATGAAACGCGCCCGGGCGTCCGGGCTGAGGTCCGCGGCCAGCGGGTAGGACGAGTGCAGTTCGTAATCAGACATATGCAAAAAGGTTGAGTCGAATTTGCCGCGG
>JANYCC010000368.1 GCA_025360495.1 Verrucomicrobiota bacterium
CTCAGGACTTCCGCCTCAGGACTTCGGCGGCTACAGGCGGACACCGGCCCATCAGGGTTGCCCGATGATTGCCCGCCGGACAGTCTTGGGCGAAATGTTCGAATTGCTGAAGGAGGACCCGACCAGTCGGGCGCGGCTCGGTCGCCTGCAAACCGCGCACGGCGTGGTTGAGACCCCGGTGTTCATGCCCGTGGGCACGCAGGCCTCGGTGAAGGCGCTGGATAATCGCGAGCTCGAGGAAATGGGCACCCAGATCCTCCTGGGAAACACCTACCATCTCGCGATCCGCCCCGGCATGGAGATCATCCGCCAGGCCGGCGGGTTGCACCGGTTCATGAACTGGCACCGCCCCATCCTCACCGATTCCGGCGGTTTCCAAGTCTTCAGCCTCGGCAAGATCCGCAAGATCCGCGAACACGGAGTCGAATTCCGCAGCCATCTCGATGGCAGTCCGCTGTTCATCGGCCCGAAGGAAAGCATGGAGATCCAACGTTGGCTGGGCTCCGACATCGCGATGGTTTTTGATGAATGCCCCCCCCATCCGGCGCCGCGCGTGGAGGTGGAACGGGCGGTCCAGCGGACGCTGCGGTGGGCGGCGGAATGCCTGGCCCAGCCCCGGGCCCCGGGCCAGTTGTACTTTGGAATCGTCCAGGGCGGGAGCCACGGGGACCTGCGCCGCCAGTGCGCCGAGCAATTGGTCGCGCTGGGCTTCGACGGTTACGCGATCGGCGGGGTGAGTGTCGGGGAACCGGAGCCCGAGATGTTCCGGCAGATCGAACTGACCGAGCCCCATCTGCCCGCCAACCAGGCACGGTATGCCATGGGTTTGGGAACGCCCGCCCAGTTGGTGGAGTTGGTCGCCCGGGGCATCGACATGTTCGACTGTGTGCTGCCCACCCGGGTGGCGCGCAACGGGACGGCTTTCACGAGTCGCGGGACGTTTGCAGTCAAGGGGGGTGCCGTGAAGGCGGATTTCGGCCCGATCGAGGAAGGTTGCCAATGTTTCGCGTGTCGGAACCACACGCGGGCCTATATCCGGCACCTGCTCAATGTGAATGAGATCCTCGGACTCCGCCTGGTGAGCATCCATAACAGCCATTATTACCTCCAAGTCATGGCGGATATCCGGACCCATCTGCAGAACGGGACTTTTGCCGGATATCGGAGGGAATTCGCGGCGAAATACGTGCCGAGCGAGAAGGTCCGGAAGGCGCGATCGGACGCTGAATTGGTGGCGGGCAAGGCTTGATGGGTCGTTGTGGCGTTACAATTAATCTAAGGATGCACCCGGTCGGCGCGTCGTCGGGATGAAGTGCAGGAATTGTCCGATATCGCCATGAGCCCGCCGGAGGCCATTGACCGCACCGAATGGGTGCGTGCCGCCTTGGAACGGCATGAAACCAGCCTTTTGCGGTATGCCCAGTCGCTGACGGGCGACCCGGATTCCGCCCAGGACATCGTGCAGGACACCTTCCTGCGCCTCTGTGAGCAGGCTCCGGCGGCGATCGACGGGCATCTGGCCCAATGGCTTTTCACCGTGTGCCGCAACCGGGCCCTGGATCTGCACCGAAAGGATCGCCGCATGAGTCCCTTGACCGACCTGGACCTTGAGAATCGCGAGGCCGCCGGACCCAGCCCTGCCACCCAAGCCGCCAATCGCGACACCGCCGAGACCGTGATGACCCTGTTGGCCGGCTTGCCACCCAATCAGCGCGAAGTCGTCCGTCTGAAATTCCAAGGGCAGCTGAGCTACGACGAGATCGCGGCGGTCACGTCGCTCTCCGCGGGCAATGTCGGATTCCTGCTCCACACCGCCCTCAAAACGTTGCGCCGCCGCCTGGCAGCGCTGGAACCACCCCTGTCCGGTCGCGACCCGCGACCCGCCGGAACCTGAACTTTGGAGGGACCATGAAATTGAACCCCGATTCCCCGGAACTCACCGCTTACGTGCTGGGCGAACTCGATGCCGCAAGGACGGTCCAAGTCGAGGCCGCCCTGGCCGACGACCCTTCGCTTCGGGCGGAGGTGGAACTTATCCGCGCCCTGACCTTGGAGTTGTCCCAGACCCTGGCCATCCAAGCGCCGAATCCGCTCTCGCCCTTCCAACGTGAACAAATCCTCCGGACGGCCGTGTCGGCATCCTCTCCGAAGTCACCGCATCGACCCGGGATTCCGGCCCTTGCGCGCGGTTGGAGGCAATGGCTGTCAGCTCCGTATGGCTGGGGCGTTTTGTTGGCCGGCACGGCGGCGGTGGTGCTGACTTTTGCACTCGGACCCCACTGGCACCGGGACGACGGGGAGAATTCCAGCGGCCGCACCGCGGGTCCGAAAGACACCGCTGCCGACTTCGATCGCCTGCGGTACCAAGTTTCGGGCCGGGTGGGTCCGGTCGCCGTCAATCAGGTCACGGGCAATGCCGTTCCAGTGACCCGTGGCGACGGCCTTTCGGTGAATCGCCCCGCTTCGGCTGTCGCGGATGGAACGGTCCGCACCGGCTTGGGCACCGGTGTCGCCGGCGGCGCGGGGGCGTTGTCATCGGCCACGGATAAGCTGCCTGCCGCGCCGAATCTGGCTCGGGCTGAAAACCGAGCCATGGAGCCCGCCCTCATGAGGCGCTATGGGCTCGAAATGGATCGCGGAGCGAGTCCGGCCGCCCCGACGACGGTCAATCCGGGATCACGGTCCCTTGCCTATGAATCTCCGGTGCCGCGGGCTGCGCGGGCGCCCGGTGTCGATTCCTACCCGGGCGGTGCGACCGAACGTGAAATCAGCCGGCCCTACCTGAGATCCCCGGTGGAAGGGATCAGGACTTTGCCCGTGCGTCCCCGCTCCACCGGTGAGGGCTACGCGCCCATCGTCACCAATCCATTCCGTCCGGTGGCCGAGACGCCGTTGTCGACCTTCGGCCTTGATGTGGACACGGCGAGCTACGCCAATATCCGACGGTTCCTGCGGGAAGGGTCCCTGCCTCCGCCGGACGCGGTGCGCTTGGAGGAGATGGTCAATTATTTCCGGTACGATTCGCCCGCGATCCGTGGCGAGCATCCCGTGGCGGCCCAGGTGGAAGTGGCGGAATGTCCTTGGAAACCGGAGCATCGGTTGGTTCGCGTGACCGTGAAGGCGCGGGACATCGTCCGGTCGGAGCGCCCCCGGGCGAACCTGGTGTTCCTGGTGGATGTCAGCGGTTCCATGGAACCGGAGAACCGGCTTCCGTTGGTGCAGCGCACGCTGAGATTGCTCACGGAGCGGGTGACGGCGCGGGATTCGGTGGCGATCGTGACCTATGCGGGGGAGGCCGGGGTCGCGCTTCCCCCGACCAATGGGGGTGAAAAGGCCCCGATCCTGGCGGCCATCGAGCGGTTGCGGGCCGGTGGCTCGACCCATGGGAGCGCCGGGATCCGGACCGCCTACGAACTGGCCCGGACAAATTTCATCCGGGACGGCGTCAACCGCATCATCCTGTGCACGGACGGCGACTTCAACGTGGGCCTCACGAGTCGTGAAGACCTGTTGGCGTTGATCAGCGAGGAGGCCAGATCGGGCGTGTTCCTCACGGTGCTGGGTTATGGGATGGGCAACTATCAGGACGCCACCACCGAGTTGCTGGCGGACCGGGGCAACGGGAACCATGCGTACATCGATTCCTTTCGCGAGGCCCAGAAGGTGATGGGTGAGCAGTTGGAATCGACCTTGGTGACGGTGGCGAAAGACGTGAAGCTCCAGATCGAGTTCAACCCGGAGCGGGTGGTGCAATGGCGGTTGTTGGGCTACGAAAAGCGGCTCTTGGCGGATCGGGATTTCAACGATGACACCAAGGACGCGGGGGAATTGGGCGCGGGCCACCTCGTGACGGCGCTCTATGAACTGATGCCGGTGGGTGGAATCGGGCCCGGCGTGGACCCGCTCCGGTACCAGGCGGTTCCGGCGGAGATTGCGTCCCCGAAAACCGGGCACCCGGACGAACTGCTGAATCTCAAGCTGCGTTACAAATTGCCCGACGGTGACACGAGCCGCCTGCTCCAAATGGCCGTGAAAGACACGGTTCAGGAGGGGTCGAGAGCGGGGACCGATTTGAAGTTCTCGGCGGCCGTGGCGGGATTCGCGATGTTGTTGAGAGACACCGAACCCCGGGGCTCCCTCAACTATGATTTGGTCCTGAAACTGGCCGAACAGGGGTTGGGAGAGGATCGCGAGGGATACCGCGGAGAGTTCATCGACCTGGTCCGGCGCGCACGTCAGTTGAGCGGAAAATGAACCGCAGTCTCAGGGCACGCCCAGCAGTGGGAGCTGATCCCGGTAACTGCGGGACAGGGTGAGTCGGACGCCGGTGGTCAGGGTGACCGCGTATTCGCCGTGGAAGAGGGGTTGGAGTTCCTTCACGCGGGCGAGATTGACGATCGAGGTCCGGCTGATGCGCACAAACTGCTCGGGCGGAAGCCGCAGGGCGATCGAGTTCATGGTCTCGCGGATCAGGTGCGAGTGCACCCCGACGTGAAGTTCCACGTAATTGTCGGCGCTTCCGACCCAGTCGATGTCCTGGATCAGGACGAAACTGACCCGGCCGTTGGACTTGATCGGGATCCGTTCCGGCTGCTTTGCCCCGGCCCGCAGGTCCGCGAGCATGGCGGCCAGTTTGCCTTGGAGATCGTCCGGGCGCCGGGCGGTCGCATGAGCCACGGCCCGTTGCAAGGCCAGCTTGAACCGCTCGCGGTCGAACGGCTTGAGCAGGTAATCGACGGCGTGGATCTCGAAGGCTTTGACCGCGTATTGGTCGAAGGCGGTCGTGAACACCACGGCGGGCGGGGTGGTCCCCTGGAGCTTCTCCAACACCTCGAAACCGTTGAGCCCCGGCATCTGAACGTCGATGAAAAGGATGTCGGGAAGTTCCTGGCGGGCCTTGATGACGGCATCGTCGCCGTTCCCACATTCGCCGACGACGGTCACTCCGGACTCTCGTCCCAAAAAGGTCCTCAACCGCTCCCGGGCGAGCGGCTCATCGTCAACCACGAGAACACGCAGGTCAGCCATGTCAGAAGGAACCTGTGCCAGATTCCGATGATGTCCAATCGCAAAACTACGGTTCCAAGCACTTCGGTGACCTTCGGGAGGCCGGAACCGCTCTCCCCGGCCCTCGTGTCTCGTCCTCCAAGCTCAGGGATCGATCGAGGAGGACGAGGGCCGAGGACGAGAAGGACTAGTACGAGGACCGCACGGTTGGGCCACCCGTCACTGACCCCTGACCGCCGATCCGCCGACCCACGGCTCACTTCTTGGTCGGATACGGCGGCCACCATTGGCCCATCTCCGCAGGTGTGGCCGGGATCTTGAGCGGTCGGACGATCCGGAACCCGAGGAACTGGGCATCCGTCAGGAACCACTTGGACTTCGGCAATTGCGGGTCGCGCATCTTCCACGATTTGTCCGAGGGATTCCGGGCGCCGCTCCGCAACAGGCTGGGTTCGTCATCCCACGAACCGCCGCGGGCCACGTTTGGGTACTCGGTGTCGATGAACACCACCGGCCGGTCCCCGACCTTGTCATAGCTGTCCAGGTAGCCGTCCATGGTCCATTCAGCGACGTTGCCGATCATGTCGTATAATCCCCATGGATTCGGCTTTTTCTTGCCGACTTTCTGGTACTTGCCGTCGGCGTTGGCGAAGAACCACGCGTACTCGGGGAGCTTCGACTCGTCGTCGCCGAAGAAGTAGCGCGTCGTGGTGCCCGCACGGCAGGCGTATTCCCATTCCGCTTCCGTGGCCAACCGGTAGAAGTGCCCCGTTTTGGCCGTGATCCAGCGACAATAACGGGTGGCCGCATAGTGGGTCATGCTGATCGCTGGGAAGTTCTCCTTGCCCATCCCGAAGCTCATCTCGACATAAGGCGTGGTCGGCCGGCTCACCGCATCGGCTTCCTTGCCGGTGTACTGGTTGACCGCGCTCTTCACCGACATCGGCATCAGGTCGGGGAAATTGAGGAGCAATTCCCGGTCAACGCGTTCAGTCGGGACGTTGGTGCCCTTCTCCAAGCCGGGGAAACTGAAGAGTTCATACTCGTTCCAGCGCACCTCGTATTTGCCCATCCAGAACGGCTCGATCTTCACCTTCCGTTGCGGGCCCTCGTCCGGTTTCCGGCCCTTTTCGTCCGGCGGCGTGCCCATGGTGAATTCACCGGCGGGAATCGGAACCATGTCAAACGAGCCGTCGGTGCCCACGATCGGGTCCGTGTACGCCTTCATCTCGCCGGCGCCCTTCTCCTGGCTGGTGGCCAGCACCTTCGCATGGATCGCCGCCAGCATGGCTTCCTCGTCGCGGGATTGCGTGCTCGCCAATTCCTTCTGGCGCAGCACCAGCTCGTCCGGCCAATACGCTCCCTGATCAATCCAGTTCCGGATGATGTCGGCTTTCTCGGACGGCAACGGCCCTCCCTTGGTCTTGGGCGGCATCAGGTCGTCGTCCTCCGGTTTGAGCGTCATCGACGTGTAGAGCTTGGACTTGGCGCCATCCCCGACCACGACGGCGTCGCTCTTGAAGAACTCGGATTTGACGTCCATCCGCAATTTGCCCTTGGCATGGCCCTCGTGATGGCACGAGACGCAGCTCACCTCAAAGATCGGCGCCACCTGTTTGACGAAATCAATCTTCTCCTTCTGGGCGAGCTTCAGGTCGTCCGGCCAGGCGGCACCCTGCTCGATCCACGCCCGGATCGTCTCCTGCTGGGCCTTGGTGAGTTTGTCCCCCTTGGGCGGCATCACGTCATCGTGGTCCGCGGGTAGCGCCGTGGTGGTGAAGAGAGGGCTTTTGGCGGGATTCCCCACGACGAGGGCCGGCCCCGCCTTTTCGCCGCCCTTGAGCGCCCCGGCGCGGGTGACGAGGCTGAGGTCGCCCTTGGGTTTCTCCGGTCCATGACACTTGAGGCAGTTCGCCTCGAGGATGGGACGGACCTGGCGGGAGAAATCCACCGGGTCGGCGGCACCTGCGGAAAGGGTGAGTGCGGCACCCAGAGTGAAAACAACGAATCGGTTCATGCGAGCAAGTCCACGCAGCATAAGCAGCCTTCTCCGTCCCGTGTCAACGCGGCGCCCGTTGGGACGGCATCCGGGCCTTGGGTGTTCAAGGGCGTCCCAAGAAGGTGGCGAACGCGCCGCCCAGCAGTTCCCGGGCGTCACGGTGGATCTCCGCGTCGTCCACGGGCCAACCTGATTCCTTGAGGTCCGCGTAGCGATCCGCGAGGCAACGGGCGATCACGCGCCGGCTGTGGGCCCATTTGTAAACGAGTTGGTCCAGCACCCGGGCGTCACTGTGCTGGGGCGTGAAACTGGTTCCCAACAATTCCAGTCGCATGCGGGTGATCTCCGTGGCGAGTTGCGGCGTGTTGGTGAACCACCAGCAGCCAAACGGGTGCAAATGGGGGAATTTCCGGGCCAACACCACCAGTTCATGCTGGTTCTCGCGGCTCAGGCAGGTGGCCATGAAACGGTTGTCCGGATGCGCCGCGCACAGATGCCGCAAAGCCCCCAGCTCGCTGCACCCGACGCCGTCGCCCGCCAATTGGAGCGCCGGATTGACGGCCCGTTTCACCCCCAACATCAGGGCGAATGCCTGGCCATGCTCCCGCCCGTGGGGCAGCACCGCGTGCTCAATCAGCCACGCCGCGTCCGTGTCGGCCGGGAAGGCGAACTCAGGTGGAAGCGACACCATGCAATAACGGGCGTCGATCCGACGGGTCCAATCGGCCAGAAAACGGCGGACCTCGCCGACGTTGGCCGGATTGCGTTCACGGGTCACCGCATAACCCCACGATTGCAACCGTGGGATCGACCCGTGCCAGTCCAGGAGTAGGGGATCGATGCGCAAAGCCGCGATAAAACGGGGATCCCGCGTGAAGCCGCGTTCCCACAGGGGGCGTTCGGCGTCATCAAACGGCGAATTCGTCATGCACACCGAGGCCACGTTGGCGATTTTCAGCACCCGTTCCAGATGGGTATCGGGCGACTGCTCCGCGAACCAGCGTCGCAGAGACGGGAGATCGTTCCGGCGCGGGTCCAGTCCCAGCCGGTGCAAGACGGTCAGCACGCCACGACAGGCTTCCGATACGGGTGAATGCCGGACGAAGAGGGCGTCCCAAATGTGGGTCGCCTGGGTGATCTTGTCGGCTGCCCAAAAGGACTCTGCGGGAAGGGTCAGGTGCCGGAACGATTCACTGACGAGATAGTGGTACACCAACAGGTCGTCGATGCCGGAGAGCAGCAGGGAACCGAAGGCCGGGTCGTAAAGGTGCGTGTGGATGTCATGGACCGGCGTGGCATCAACGATCCGTTCCACGCGTTCGACCAGGAGGGCATCGGCGGACATGCGGTCACGTTAGCGGCAGGCCCCGATGGGGGGAACACCGGGGTTTTGGGGCGAGGTTCCACCCGAGCCGATCAGGGTTGGAGACGGGCAGGGATTGGCTCGGTTGGCAGCCCTGTCTCAGCGGCTCGGGCGGAGCCTCGCCCCGACCGAAGTCGGCGACGGCCTGTGGGATTCACCGCCTCACGGGCATCAGTGCGAAATGGAGGGCGAGCCAGATCGGCACCGCGAACAGGGTGATCGCCCAGACATAATCCCATTTCCAAGCGAGATAACCCGCTTGGACGGGGAAGATCGCAATCATGAAATAGGCACTGAAACGGGTGTGACCGAGGAATTTCATCCCCTTCGGATAGCGCCGTCGCAGGCCGCTCCACAGGGCCAGGGCTCCGAGGATCAGCACGAGCAGCGTGACGCCGGTGTTCACCGCCATCAGGCCGCGCGCGCTGAGGTGGACGGCTTTGGCGGGATCATCGCGGAAGGATTGCCAGGCCCAATGCGCCCCGGCCCAAAGCAGCGCGAAGCCGGTCTGGATGGCGGTGTTGAACGAAACCTTGGCCGAGGTCAGTTCGTTGACGGCCCAACTGAAATAGAGCGGCACGATGCCCCACACCAGTTCCTCGTGGTGGAACGGGACGCGGATCAGTTCGGCAAAGGTGGCAAAAAGGCCGTGCGGCACCCGCGCAGTGTGGCGGAGGGGCATCCGGGCCTCAATGGAGGATCGGCCGGGTTCACGGCGTCCGGGCCCGGAACATCAACGCCCCTTCGCCCGCCGCCTCGGCCGGCAATTCAAACGTGCCGGCCGCGCTCAATGTCACGGTCACCGGCGAAACCCAAGGACCGGCGGGTGTTGTCGACCGCTCAACCATCCACGCGGATCCGGCCGTCCCTTTGACTCCCACCACCACATTGCTGCCATCCCGCCGGATTCCCAGCGATGGCGCCGGCGGGGCGACCACCGCGGTGTCGCTCAGGTTCGGTATCCCGTCCCCATCGGAGTCATTGGGGTCTTGGATCACGATCTCAAGGTAGTCGTATTCGTCGGGGTAGGGCGTGGTGGGATCCCCGTCCTCGAAGACCAGGATGCCCCCGTAGAATTGTTTCGTGACGTGGGTGATCGGGAAAGGGACGTCCTGGATTCCGTCGGTCGGGAGCACCTGGAAAACCAGTCCGCCGGGGGCGCTCCAAGTGGCCGCCTGGCGGAACAGGGCCCCGGCATCGATCTGGCTCATGTTGAACGGCCCGGTGAACCCGCCTGTGCCCCCGATCCGGGGAAGGTTGACCGAGGCGGCAACATTGGTTCCCGTCACCTCATAGGTCAGCGTTCCGCGGTACTCGAAGATCTCGAAGGTGTGATGGAACGTGAGATTCGACAGGCCGAAGTCCGGGAGGTTGATTTTGAAGTCCACCGTGCCACTGGCGGATCCTGCGGCCCGGTTCCAAGTGGCCTGGATCGTTCCCGTCCCGGAGGTCATGCCATCGTCCGCGGTCAGGGTGCCGGTGCTGATGGCTCCCACGATGGCCCGGTCCACTTCGCGGAAGTCGGTCACCCCATTCACGTTCAGATCGCCGGCAAACGGGATGTCGATCGAGAAATCCGCCCGGATCGCCCCCAGTGCCTCGGAGCCGGGATAATCGATGATGGCGAGGGTGTCGTAATTGTTGGTGCCGCCGGCGAGGAGGAGTTCGTCATTGGGTTCGTCGGCGTCCGGATTGGTGAAGGTTTCGTGGTAGGCTTGGCCGAGCACGGAAAGGGACGCGGGATGGACCCGCAGCGACGTGCCGCTGAGGGTCATGGCGGCGGTGAACGGGCCGGCGGCGGCCGGGGTGGCCAGGGCGAGGAGGCCGGCCAGACGCAGGGGCAGGGGAAGGGTTTGGCGCATGGATTGAGGGAAGCCTGAGCAGAGCGCGACGGCAAGTGTTCCGGTTGGCTCAGTGTCCGGTTGGCGCGCATCTGGGCATCGTGGGAAGCCTGGCCATGGGAGAAGCGGGACGGGTAGGAAAACCCGCCCTCCCAGCGCAGTCGCGACAGCTCCGGGGGGGCGGGTTTTCCTACCCGCCTTCCCACGATGCCCAGATGCGCCCGTCCCGTCGGCGCGTCCTTCACTTTGCCGCCAGGTCGACGCAGATCAATTCCCGGTCGTTGCGCACATAAACATGGCGGTTGGCAAAAGCGGGATGCGACCACACCACCGGACGGCCGGGGTCGGTGTTCAACGGGTCGAGCAAGTGCGCCCGGCTGATCTCCTGATAACCCTGGGGTGAGAGATGCGCGATGATCAGGTCGCCTTTTTCGCTGAAGAGGAGGAATCGCGGCCCATTCTTCACCACGAAACAATTGCCCCAGCGCTCGGACTTGCCACTGGTGGGCACGAAGGTTTCCCACACCCGTTCACCCGTGTCGGCACGGAGGCATCGGAACTGTCCGTAACTGCAGGGACCATAGATATGGCCGTCCTCGATGAAGGGCGTGGCCATGGTGCAGTTCAGGTGGGTCGTGTCGCGCTCGCTCATCCTCTGGGTGCGCCAGACGGTGACCGGGGCCTCTTTGCCCTCCTCGAAGTGCAGCATCAATGAGCCGTTGTAAAAGCACGTCAGGAAGAGGTTCGCACCCATCGCACGCGGGGTGGGGATGGCCATTCCATAATTCAGCTTCCAAGGTTCGGTCCAGAGCACGCGGCCCGTCTCCGGATCAAGTCCGTTGACCGCCTCCGCATGCCACAGGATCAGTTGCCGGCGGCCGGCGAATTCATGGATCGTTGGCGGCGCGTATCCGGGTTCCTTCGCCGACAACGCGCGCCAGAGTTCCCGGCCCGTGTCCTTGTCGAAAGCCACCGCCACGCTGCCTTCGCCGCCCACGAGGCAGATGAGCTTTTTGCCATCCAGCAGGGGATTCGCGGCGACGCCCCACGTGGGGATTTTCAGGCCGAAGTCCTTCTTGAAATCCCGCTCCCAGACTTTCTCACCGGTGGCAGCGTCGAGACACAGGAGGTTGCCCATGGTCCCCAGCGTGAACACGCGTCCGCCGGCGACGAGCGGTGTCGTGCGCGGTCCCGCGGCGTAGCTCACCGTATAAGGACAGTCGTATTCCTGCTTCCAAACCAGATGCCCGTCCGCCTCGTTGAAACACAGGATGCGTTCTGTGCCGGGGATCTGGGCAAAGTCGAAGGCACTTTTCGGCTTGGGGGCATCGGTGGGCACGATGCGGTCCATCACGAACACCCGGCCTCCCGCGACCGCCGGCCCCGAATAGCCCGCGCCGATTTCCGTGCGCCATCGCCGGGTCGGTCCGGCCTCGGGAAACTTTTCCAGGATGCCGGTCTCGCGCCAGACGCCATCGCGTTGGGGACCCAGCCACTGGGGCCAGTCATCGGCGGAGGCGCGGTGGAGGCCGGCGCAGAGCAGCAGCGGCAACCACCGATGGGGGGAACGAAAGGATGCCTGGAGCGGCGACTTCATCACGGGAACAACCAGAACGGAGCCGGGCCGGTTCGTGCAAGCGCGAAGACCGCCAATAAGAAAGGCCCGGCAGGAAGCCGGGCCTTTCATGCTTTATGCGAGGGATCGCATCACTTGGCGAGCCGGTAATAAAGGTTTCCGGTGCCGATCGTGAGGTCCGTGGAACCGGCCCCGGCGATCGGATTGACGACCCCGGTCACCGCGCTCCAACTGGCGCCCGTGCCGATGGCGGTGGAGGATTCCAGATGGTAACCCACTGCCAACGAGGTCCACGAAACGGTGACCTTCGTGTCCGACCGGGTGATGGCCAATTGGGGTGGGACCGGGGCGACCGGCAGGACCCGCACCAGTTGGAGGCCGTTCACGGCCGGCAGGAAGTTGATCCCGAGGTTGGTCGACTCCGGCGTGACGGTGAGGACCAGCGAGCCATCGGCGGCAGGGTGCACATTGCGGTACACGGTGTAATTCCCGACGTCACGGGCGTCCGGGTTGGTGCTCTTCATTTCCAGGAACACCGGGTTGGCGGCATAATTGCCGGCGTGTTCGGCGCGCTCGGAATAGACGGGATAAGTGCCGCCCCCGGCGAGCGTCAGGCTCTGCTCATAGGTGGTGTTGAAGTCGAAGCCCAGACTATAGATCACCAGGTTATAAGTGTCGTCCGGGACGTTCCCCAGCGTGACGGTGAGGACGGCGTCGCTGTTGTGCAGGTAGCCCTGGAGCAGGGCCCGGTCGGCGCTGCTTTCGCCCGTGCCGGTGGATACGGTGGCGCCCGTGTCCACGCTCAGGGTCACCGGCGTGCCGGCCCCCGTCGCGTTGACCAACGGGACGGCGGCGAAGACACCGCCTTCGAGGTTGTTATAATGGTCCTGCGGAACCACCCCGGCGACATCGTACGGGGTGAGGGAGGCGCCGGGGGAACCATTGCCGCCGCCGACGAAGTTGATGCCGATGTACGGGGCCACGGTCGGCGTCACCGCGGGTCCGACCGTCAGGGTCCCGGGAGTGCTGTTGGCGGACGACCCGTTGGCACTGACCACCACGCCATAGACATTGCCCGCGTCCGTGGCCGCGAGGACCGGTGTCACATACGTGGGACGGACGGCGCCGGGGATGTCCACGTTGTTGAGTTGCCATTGGTAGAACAGGTGGCCGCCCGATGGGGAGACCGCCTCCACGCTGAAGGTGGCACGGGTTCCCGCTGCGGCCGTGGCGTTCGCCGGTTGACGCTTGAAGTTGATGGCGCCGGCATCGGGATTCACATAGCTGGTGATCAGGCTTCCGGTCAACCAGGGCAGGGTGGGGA
>JANYCC010000386.1 GCA_025360495.1 Verrucomicrobiota bacterium
GGAACCTCGCCCTACCAAAGCGGGGCAGTCGTTCGGGCCGGCGGCTCGGGTGGAACCTCGCCCTACCGAAGAGGGGCCTCTATGACGCCCCTTCCCCTCCCCAAGGTGACGATCCACACCGATGGCGGCGCGGCGCCCAACCCGGGGGCGGGCGCGTGGGCGGCGGTGCTCCAGTACGGCAGCAACGCCTGGGAGATTTCGGGTGCGGTGCCGGCCACCACCAACAACCGCATGGAACTCCAGGCCGCGATCCAGGCCCTGCGCGCGCTCAACCGTCCCTGTGCGGTCACGCTATACACCGATTCGGATTACGTCCGCCAAGGCATCACCAGTTGGATCACAGGTTGGAAACGGAACGGATGGAAGACCGCGGCGAAGGAACCCGTGAAGAACCGGGACCTTTGGATCGAACTCGATGGCTTCGCGGTGCGGCATCAGATTGAGTGGAAATGGCTCAAAGGCCACGCGGGTCACCGATGGAACGAGCGTTGCGACGAACTGGCAACCCGCGCGATGGACCGGCTGCGACGGGAACATTCGCCGGCACAACTGCGCGCCGCGCTCGAGGAATTCAAAGGCAGCGGCGTGGGCTGAATGCCGCTGAACCCAGATGCGATCCAAGGGGCGGGTAAGAAAACCCGCCCTCCCGGGGGGCTGGCGCGAACAATTATAATTTCAGGTACTTCAGGATCTCGTCATAGGTCCCGCCTTGGTTTGCATACAGGGCATAATTGCGGGCCGTGGCAAACCACTCGCGCGTGGTCGGCTTGAGGGTGGCTGCCGATTGGAGCAGATCCTTGGTCCGCAACGGCGCCGGCACCCCTGTTTTCAGAGCCTCGCGCAACTTCCCCTCGATCGCCCCGTCCACCACCGCCTTCAGGTCCGCCCCCGAAAACCCCTCGGTCTTCCGTGCCACCGCGTCGAACTCCACGTCCTCCTGGGGACGGCCGCGCAATTGGACCCGCAGCACCTCGGCGCGCGCCGTGACGTCGGGAGGCGGGACGAACAGGATGCGGTCGAATCGGCCCGGCCGACGGAACGCGGGGTCGAGGTGCCACGGGGCGTTGGTCGCGCCCAGCACCAACACGCCGTCATTCGAGGCCTTGGCACCGTCGAGTTCGCTGAGGAACTGGTTGATCAGATGCCGGCCCGCGCTGGTTTTCATGTCACTACGGCTCGCCCCGAGGGCATCGACCTCATCGAAGAACAGCACGCAGGGGGCATTGCGCCGGGCCTGTCCGAAGAGGCTGTGGAGATTCCGTTCGCTGTTGCCGATCCACATGTCGAGCACGTCATGGATGCCCACGGCGATGACGCCGGCGCGGATCTCGCCAGCGGTCGCCCGCGCCAGATGGGTTTTGCCGCAGCCCGGCGGCCCGTACAACAGGATGCCGCCGCCCACCGCCTTGCCATAGGCCTTATATAAGTCGGCATGGCCCAACGGATGGATGATCTTGATCCGGATCTCCTCCTTCAGCGTCTCCATGCCGCCGACGTCGACGAACGAGATTTTGGGACGTTCCACCTCCGCCTCGGCCTCGTCGAACACGTCTTCGTCATCGTCCTCTTCCAGGGCGCCGCCGTCCCAGCTCGCGCGGAGCCTGCCTTCCTCCGGATCGCCCCCCATGAAATCCGGTTCGCCTTGAAAATCCCCGGCTTCCTCGCCGACGGGGGTGGGGGCGGGGTCCGGCCGACCGGGTCGCAGTCCGAGCCGGGCGGCGAATTCGGGATCGGCGGTGCCGGGATCCTTGCGCACGCCGGTCTGGTATTGCTCGACCGCCTGTGCGACCTCACGGAGACCGGCCAGAAGCCGGGCGTAAAGCACATGGGCGCGTCCCGGGGCCTCGGGATTCCGAACGACGTCCTCCAGCAGCACCAATGCGTGGCTGCGTTTGCCCAACTGGGAGAAGCAGCGGGCGAGGCCCAGCTTCAGGGCGGCGTGGTCGGGCGCCAGGAGCAGCCCGGCGCGATACTCGGTCTCGGCCTCGTCGGCCAACCCGGCACCCAAGAGGGCGTCCGCCAGTGCCTGCCGCAGCGGGACATTGCGCGGGGACAACCGGACTGCCTCCCGCAACTGCACCAATTGTTCGGCATCGGACATGGCCAAGGTTTCAAGCGTAAGCCCCGGCGAAGCAAGACCGCTTGCGCACCGGATCACCCCGGAACCGGTCCGGCCCGCCAGTTGCTTCGCAGTTTCCGGTTAGGATGAACCACCCTCATGCATGAATCCACCCATTGATAGCCGACAGCTCTATGCCTTCCTGATCCTCGCACGGACCGGCAGTTTCACTCAAACCGCCCGCGAACTTTTCCTCACTCAATCCGCCGTCAGCCATTCCATCAAGTCCCTTGAGACCGATATGGGTTGTCGTCTTTTTGACAGGGTGGGCAAGACGGTGATGCTGACCCAGGCCGGCGAACAATTACTGCCCCACGGCGAGCGCATCCTCAAGGAGATGGACCAGGCCCGGAGCGGCATGGGAACCCTCAAAAACTGGGGTTTTCATCGGCTCCGGGTCGGTGCGCCGGCCGCCTTCTCCGATCATCTCCTGCCCGGCGTGATCCTGAAACTCCGCGAGGAACATCCCCGGACGCTTCCCGCCCTCGAACTCACCGACGGCACCGATCCCCTGGCCTTCCTGGAGGAACGCCGTGTGGATCTCGTGCTCGCCCTCGCCGGGAAACCGGATGAACGCTTCAGCCCCTCGCCGGTTTTCCAAGAGGACCTCGTCTTTGCCGTGCTCCCCACACACCCGTGGTCCCGGCTTTCCGCAGCGCCGCTCGACGAAATCGGACCGCAACCGCTCATTTTGCCGGGCCGGAACACCCCGGGTTGGCGGCTGATTGACGAACATTTCCGGGCCGATCAGATCGCGATAAATCCCGCCTTTGAAACCGCTTCCGTCCCCGCCGCACTGGCCCTGGCCCGGGGCGGTGCCGGGGTGGCCCTGGTCCCCTCCTGGAGTATCACCTCCGATTGCGGCCTCATCGCTGTGATCCCCGGTCGTCGGAGGCTGCGACGCCAATGGGTCCTGGTCCATTGGCGTGGACGCCGGCTCAACCTGATGGAAACGGCGTTTGTAGACCTGTGCCGTCAACTCGGCGAACAGCTCGTCGCCCGTGCGAGGAGGGAGAAGAGGAATGACGAATGACGAATGACGAATGACGGACGACTGGAGCCCGTCGGCGCAGGGTAACATGTTTCGGCCGCCGTCTCCCTCTCTTCCTGAGGAACGAAGGAGGAGGAGGGTCGGGGAGAGGAGGCGGGTTCTCGTTCTCGTTCTCGTTCTCGTGTCTCGTCCTCGTTCTCGTGTCTCGTGTCTCGCCTTTGAAGCCCAGTGCCCTATCGAGGACGAGGTCCGAGGACGAGACACGAGGACCGCACGCTTGGCTGACCCCTCTCCCCGGCCCTCTCCCCGCTCGTTCCTCACGGGGCGAGGGGGACCGAATTGCGTCCTCTGCAGCAGGCCCTGGGTCACGCCTCACGCCTCACGCTCCGCTGGTCACTGGACACTGGTCACTGGTCATTCGTCATTCCGCATTGGTCATTCCCCAACACCCACATGCGAAATGGCAACGGCGACCGGCCGAGGTCCTCCGGGGTGGTGTTCTTGACATCGACCCCGGGGAACAGGTCGAGCCCGGCCTTCCGATAAATGTGCTGCACGAAGGCCGAACAATAGAACGAATGGTCGCGCGCCATGCGGTTCGTCTGCCCGCGCAGGTGCGGATGCTTCATCGCCAACGCCGTCCCGAAGAGTTCCCTCAAGGAATAACGCGCCCTCGTCGCCACCAATTCCAACGCCTCGCGCAGCACCTCCGCCTCCTGGGCCGGTGTCATGCCGAAATCGATCAGCGCCAGGGTCGAGTAGGTCGCGCCGTCATGGTATTTCTCCACCCGGTTCTCCTGCACCCCCAACCGGATGTGCTTGCCGTGGATTTCCAAGTCGGACTCCACCACCCAGTGATGACCGTCAGCGCGGGCCCCTTCGCAGACAAACGCATGCGTCCAACGACCCCATTCCTTTTCCGGATGGACATGGCGTTCCGCCCGCGCAATGAGACGGTCCACCCATGAAGTTCCTCCCACCAACCCCACCCGCCCCGGCGCGGCATGACGCGCATAGAAATCGGCGTTGCTCAGGCCCGTCACCTCGATGATTTCGCCCATGGAATCTGGGATGTGTACGCCTCCAACCCCCGTTTCACAGGCAAATAACCGGTCGCAGAATCCGGCGTCCTGAGAAGCGGGCCGATTGAACCCACGGATTGCCGCCGATCCCACGGTTCGGGCAAGGTCCTCCGGTGCGCGCCAGCTTCCTGATTCACTTCCTGTTGCCCCTGCTCCTGCTGGCGGCTCCGGGAAGGGGGACCGCCGCCCCGCCCCGCGCCCTCATCGGCGACGGTCGGCAGGACTTGGAAGTGCCGGTCCGACTCTTCACCGACCTGCGGGAGGCCACCGTCGAGGGCTGGATCCGGTTCGACGAGTTCGGGAGTTATTCGCGTTTTTATGATGTTGGCCGGCCGTTTCATTCGATCAGCGTCACCCACTACGAGCGTTCACCCAACCTGCTCTTCGAATCCTGGCCCGACCGTTTCCACCACGCCGGACTCCACGTCACGGGCCTGCTCCGGAGCAACGAATGGGCGCATATCGCCACGGTCTGCGGACCCAAGGGGATGCGATTGTACTTCAATGGAATGCTCGTCGCCTCCAACTCGTTCCCGGCGGGTTTCTCCGATTTGGAAGGCGGTGGATCGGCCCGGTTCCTCCAAGGGAATTGGGATACCCGCAACGAACGTCTCAATGGCGCCCTCAGCGAAGTGCGACTCTGGCGGGGCGCCCGAACGCCGCAGGAAATCGCCGACGGGATCTTTCGTCGTGTCACGCCCCTGGAACCGGGCCTCGTCGCCGTCTGGCCGCTGGATGGCGATGTCGTGAATCTCGCGGGTCGACGTCCCGCCCGGACCGCCGAAGCCCCGCGGTTTGGGCCGCTGGAACTGCCGGAACCCCCGGACCTACCCCATCCGGCGATCCTCGAAGGGGTGTTGCGTTCCGCCGACGGAAGACCGATGAGCCTGGCCCATGTGCGGTTGCGGTCCCGTGACGGCCGGATCCTGGCCGCGGGCCGGACCGGCACGGATGGCGAGACCATCACCCGGGACCTGGGCGGGGCCGGCGTGTTCCGGGTGGCGGTGTACCTCACCAATGAGCCGATCCGATTGGAGATTCTGCATCCGGCGGGCCGGCTTTCGGGACCGCCGGTGATGTTGAGACTGGGTGCGGGCGAAGTGCGCCGTGTGGACCTGACCTTGGCGGCGCGACCTCCGACCGCGGAGACCACCAACCAATTCGTGCGGATGTTGATGGCGGATCTCGGCGTGGGGGAACCGTGGTTGCGGGAACTGGCCGCGCACGACCTGACGGCATTGGGCCCGTTTCCCCAAGCGGCGGCGGCCCTCGCGGGTTCGCTGCCGTTCGAGCAGGATCCGGCGGTGCGCGACCGGATCGCCCTGAGCCTGCACGAATTGGCGGATCGTTCGCCGGTCGCGGTCGCGGCGTTGTTGGAGGACGGCGGCGCGATCCCCTCGAGGCGGTTGGAGGAATTGCAGACGCTCATCCGCAAACGGCCGATCCCGGCGTCCCTGGCCCCCGTGTACACCCGTCGGACGCTGGCCGTGGCGCTGCTTTTTGCGGGGGTTTTCGGCTCGTTCGCCCTGCTCCATTTCTTCTTTTTCCTGTGCGAACGGAACAGTTTCACGGACGGGATTTATGCGCTGTTCACCGGCACCGGCGCGGCGGGGACGCTGGTGACCGAATGGGTCCGGGGCAGCCCCGAAGTCTGGAAATCCTGGCTCGGGCCGGCGTTGCTGGCCCTGGCGTATCTCTGCGGTCTCCGGATGGTGTACTCGGTTTTCACCCACCGCGTCCCCCGCCGTTTCTGGGTGCTCGGGGGCCTGTTTGCAGCGGTGGGATTGCGACTGCTGCTGGGACCGACCGGGGTCGACGTCCCGTCGTGGTTGCAGGCCCTGGTGTTGGTCATCGCCTTCGCGGTCGTGATCGAGATGCTGCGGGTCGCGTGGCAGGCCTATCGCGCCCGCAAACCCGGCTCACGTCTCATTGGCGGCGGGATCGTCTTCTTCTTCGTCTGCCAGTTTCTCGCCCCGCTCCAGGCCCCGATCGTGTTCGATGACGTCCGCTCGGCCTGGCTTTTCCCGCTCGGGATGTCGGCCTTCGTCGTCAGCGCTTCCCTTCATCTGGCGCGGCAATTCGTCCGGACCAATCGCGCCCTGAGGGAAGCCAATGTGGCAATCGCCCGCAGCCAGACCCAATTGCACCGTGAGGTCGCCGAGGCCGAGGCTTACCTGCGGTCGCTGTTCCCGCCGCGATTGGACGGCCCGCTGGTCCGCACCGCCTGGACTTTCCAACCTTCCACCCAACTCGGGGGCGATGCCTTCGGATATCACTGGATCGATGCCGACCGGCTCTCGATCTACCTGATCGATGCCTGTGGCCACGGGGTGGGCGCGGCCTTGCTGGCGGTGTCGGCCCTCAATGCCCTGCGTTCCCCGCAAATGGGCGGACCGCGATTCGCGGACCCGGTGGCGGTGCTGGCGGAGCTCAACCATTCCTTCCCGATGGAGGCGCATCATCACCAGTATTTCAGCGCCTGGTATGGCATCTACGACCGGCGCGACCGCAGCCTCCGCTACGCCTCCGCCGGACATCCCCCCGGCTACCTGCTGATGGACGGGCAGGCACCGATCCGACTGCGTACGCCCGGGGCGCCGATCGGTTGCCGGACCGAGCCCCGGTTTTCCAGCGAATCGGTGACGCTTCCCCCCGGTGCGGTGCTGATGGTGATCAGTGACGGGGTGTATGAGGTGACGCGTCCCGGCGGCCGACCCTGCACCCTGCGGGAATTCGAGATGGAGTTGGAGCGATACCGTTGGGCCACCCCGGAGCAGGTGTTGGCGTGGGCGCGCGAAACCAACGGCAAACGCCCGTTGGAAGACGACTTTTCCGTGGTCCGCTTGGAATTCCTCTGAGGTCGCAGATCGGAGATCGGAGATCGGAGTTCGGAGTTCGGAGTTCGGGGATCGGGGATCGGAGGTTGCGGAGGTAGATCGCGGGGCGGCCGGCGTGGCGCATTGCCATGCGCTGCTACGTTTCGGTCTCCCTCGCCCCGTGAGGAACGAGCGGGGGGAGGGCCGGGGAGAGGGGGCGGCCAGCCCTGCAACTCTCGTGTCTCGTCCTCATGTCTCGTCCTCGTGTCTCGTCGGAACCTCAGGCGGGATCGAGGGGGCGAGGGCCGAGGACGAGAGGCACGAGTACGAGAACCTCACGGGAACCCGGGCCTCCTCTCCCCAACCCTCTCCTCCTTCGTTCCTCAGGAAGAGAGGGGGTCGGCAACGTAGCCGACGCTCTGCCGTTCTGAGGTTCTGGGGCTCCGCCGTTCTGAAGCTCCACTTCCCAAGTCCGATCTCCGATCTCCGAACCCCGATCTCCGATGCCGCCAATCACCCGATGGACTTGGCGAAGCTCAGGCGGTTGCAACCGTCCCGACGCTCATAGCCCACACGGTCCATCATGCGGCGGGCGAGAAACACGCCCAATCCTCCCACCGGCCGCAATTCAAAGGGCACCCCCAGATCCGGCTCCGCCACCGCCAACGGATTGAAGGGACGCCCGTCATCCGCAACATCGACCCGCAATTCCCCGGCCTCAACCGTCACTTGCAACCGGACCTGATGCGCCCCGCTGTAATCGACGACATTCTGCAGGAATTCCTCCAGCGCGGTGTCCGCCGCGAACACCACTTTGGCGGGCAGATGGGACGCCTCCGCGAACGCTTCCAGACGCGCATGGGCCGCCCGGGTCAATCCGGGCGTCACGGGCAAGGTGATGTCCAAGGGGGGTCCCATCCTTCATCCCGCATCAACGATCAGGTCGCGCATGCCGGTCAGGTCGAGGATTTCGTCCACCTCGGGGGACGTGCGCGAAACCACCAAGGTGCGCCCCAAAGCCTTCCATTGCCGGTGATGTTGCAACAGCACACGGATCGCGGCCGAACAAAGAAAATCCGCGCCGGCCAGGTTCACATAGACCGCCTGGAGCGGCGTCTTGGCCAACCCCAACACCTCCACCTCCAACTCGTTCGCTGCCGGGCCGTCAATGCGCCCGTCGAGCACGAGTTCGCAATCGGTCCCGGACACAATCTTTCGCATCGCCATGATAATTGGAGTCTTCCGCACAAGG
Source organism: Verrucomicrobiota bacterium (assembly GCA_025360495.1). Lineage (GTDB taxonomy): Bacteria > Verrucomicrobiota > Verrucomicrobiia > Limisphaerales > UBA9464 > UBA6176. The sequence continues at coordinate 8,261 of JANYCC010000386.1, forward strand.
AACCTGCGTCAGCCCCATTCTGCAAATCTATTTTGGATTCACTCTTCCCGCACCCGATAGAACCGCGGTGACCCCAAGGGCGCGCCCCCGTCCCGCAACACCACCCCGCCCGCCACCACCCGGTTGGTCGAAATGCCCTGCCATTCCCGCAAATCCCCCGAAACCTCCAGCACACAGGTCCCGCCCTGATGCCCCAGCACCCGCACCAACGGCATCCCCTCCTGGAATCCTTCGAGTCGCAGGAACGGCAGGCGCTCGTTGGCCAACAGGTAATTCGCGCTCACATAATCCCCCACCCGCCGGCCCGTCTCCTTCCCCGCGACATTGTCGAACATGAAGTGGAATCCCCCGTAAATCCGACTCATCCCCACCTCGTCGGCACACGCGGAAAGACTGTCGAAACTCCGGAAAACCCCGGGCAACGAATCCGACGACGCCAGGAAGGAAATCGCGTCGGTGCCATAAAAATGGGCGATCACCTGGGCGCTGGCCTTGCTGAAGGTGCTATGCCCGCTCGTATAACCCGGAAAGGGCGGCGAGGGCAGGTTCTGGGCCCAGGTCGGGTCTGCCACCGTCAGGGGATTGTTATCTTCGTCGGCCCGCTGGATCGCGGTGATCGGCCGCCACGTGTTGTAGCGGAACTTGTTCTCCCAACAGACGATCGCGCCGTCTGCCTGCGCGAGGCTCAACAAGGCGAACAGGCGCGCGTTCTCCGCCAGCGTGTTGTTCCGGTCCCGCGCAATCGTGGCGGCAATCTCATGCCAGTGGCCGGGCGGCATCGCAGTGTAACTGAAGTCCGACCAAAACACCGCGATCTGGCCCTGCTCCGCCGTGCGCACCGTGCTGGTCTTGCTGCCGATGGCTTTGACCTGGTTGAAGGCCTCGGCGTATTCGGCACTGTCCAAGGTCGGTGGAGGTGGGGCGACAAAGGGCTCGATATCCGACAGGCAAAACGGCGTCACATAACGCCATTGCGGGGTCAGTGGCGGACGGAAGAAAGGCGGGGTGCGCCGCCACTGCCCGGGATCGTTGCTGGGGATATAGGGAACCTCGGTCTGGGAACCGTCGGCTTCGCGGCTTTGCAGCGTCATCTCCGCGATCTGGACGCCCAAGGCCAGGCCGTTGGTCACCGCCTCGCCCGGCGCAGCGCCCGCGACGTAAGTGTCATAGAGATCCCCGGTCGGACCGCCGTACGACTGATACAGCGCGGTCATCACCACATGGGCCGCCGCCACGGCCGCCGCCTCAGCCGAAGTGCCGGGGGGCGCGGTGAGTTGAAACCGATAGGGTTGATGCGTCCGCACGACCGAATTGACCGCGTCATAAATGGCGGTGTGCAGGATGGCGAGGTTGCGCGAACTGAGCGTCGGCCCGCTGTTGTCGAGGTGGATGGCGTCGATCATCAACGCATTCCAATCCAGGACCACGTCGGCGTGCAGGGTTGGGGACGCCAGAAAAAACACCGCCAGAACCGTCTGCACGGCCCTGCGAAAGTCTCCGTAAACTTTGTACATAAGGGAAACGCCTCCTGCCCTGATCCGTCCGACGCCACTCTTGGGATCATCAAAGGAGGGCACCATGACCCCGTTTGGCAAGAAGAGATGCCGGGCCGATTTCAGAAGAGCCGCCCCAATCTGGCCACAAACTCGTCCTGAAACCACGAAAAGCGGCCTCCAACGGATGCCACTGGTGCGGCTCGGGTGGAACCTCGCCCTACCAAAACGGACACCCGGAGTTGGCACTCGAATCGGGGCGAGGTTCCACCCG
>JANYCC010000394.1 GCA_025360495.1 Verrucomicrobiota bacterium
GCCGGAACCACCGGACGCGGGACCGGCTGAAGCCGGGACTCCATACCCGTACCGTTTGGCCAACCCGAAGTCGGTGATGTGCGGCGCGTCGAAGGCGTCGAGCAGCACGTTGGAGGGTTTGAGGTCGCGGTGCAGGACGCCATGTTCGTGGGCGTATTGGATCGCCTCGGCGATCGTCTGCATGCAGCCGGCCGCGCGCTGGGGTGACAGGGGCGTGTCCCGCACCGCCTCGGCCAGGTTCCGACCCTCGATGTAGTCCATCGAGAAGTATTGGCGGCCCTCGTGTTCGCCGACTTCGTGGATGGAGACGATGTGGGGATGGCGCAGGCCGGCCGCGGCTTCGGCTTCGGTGTGGAATCGGGCCACCGCTTCCTTCCCGGCGAAGTGGCCGCCCAGGATCATCTTGACCGCCACGGTGCGGTTCAGGCTCACCTGCCGCGCCTTGTAAACCACTCCCATGCCGCCGCGGGCGATCTCCTCCAAGAGCTCGTAATCGCCGAAGTAAACCAGGAGGGGCAGACGGGGCTGGGATGTCGGGGGCGACCGGTCATCGGCGACGGCATCCAACCCGAGTTGGAGGAGGCATTCGGGACACTGCCCCGTCGCCGCGCCTTCCGGCAGCACCGCGCCGCACGTGCCGCATTTGCGGGTCGTGATCACGACTCAGGTTCGGAAAACCGCTGTCCACCGGTATTCAGAAGCAGATCGTGCCAGAGCATACAAAGAATTTCCTGTCTGGCCGGTCGCAAGTGGGCCACCAAGGGGGTTGAACAGGAGCTCGCAGAGGACGCCGAGGCTGGTTGGAAGTGGGACTCCCGGAGCTCGTTCCTCCGGTGCTCGTATTGGGCCGCGCGGGCTCCGGCACCACGGCGGGTGGGAAAACCCGCCCCCCGGGGCACATTGCCCTGCGCGGTTACGAACGCAGGGCCGCGAAGAGATGGTGGATTTCCTCATCGATCTCTTCGGGACCTCGGCAGGTGTGCGCGATTTCACCGCGCAAGAGTTCGCCGTAACGCCGCCTCAATCGATGCACAGCCACTTGCACCGATCCGGCCGTCATGTTCAAACGGGTCGCCACTTCCGCGTAGGATTCCATGCTTTTCTCGCCCGACACATAGATGCGCAGCGCCTCGAACAGTGGCGCCTTGCCGGCGGCCGCACATTCCTCCCGCAGCCGGGCGAAAACCTGGTCGAGCAAGGTCAATGCCCACTGACGCTCATAGAGGGTTTCGGCGGAAAGGTCGGGCTGTGCGTCGGACAGGATCTGGCTTTCGAGCGCGGCCTCGTCCCAGGGAACGAAGGCATAGGCCCCGCCGCGCTTGAGCGTGTTCGCCCGATCCCGTTCGTTGGCGAGAAAGTGTTTGAGGGAGGCCAGGAGGAACGAGCGGAACCTGCCCTTCGCGCGGTCCACCTGGTCGAGACAATGTTTTTCCAGGAACTGCCCGAAGAATCCCTGGGTCAGATCCTTCGCCGTTTCATCGTCGTGACCCGATCGGCGGATGAACACGTAAAGCGGGTACCAATAAGTCCGGCAGAGTTTTTCCAAGGCTGCTGCTGCCTGGGGTGAGTCGCCACGCTGCGCCGCCAACACCTCACTCCAGTGGGTGGCCGCAAACTGGGCGCCGCCGGGGGTGGCCGCTGGGAGAGCTGAGTTGGGATCAGCCATGGCAACGGGGTTCCTATCCTCCCCGGGCAGGAGAGGCAAGCTGTCCGTTTTTGGTAGGGCAAGGTTCCACCCGAGCCGATCTGGAGGCCTTCCAACCTCCATCCCACATCCACTCTGAGCGGCTCGGGTGGAACCTCGCCCTACCGTTTGAGGGGAAGAACCACTTGGCGGACTCCCGCCGGCCACGCCCGTTGCTCGCTCCGACCGTCCGGCCATCGGATCCGGAGTTCCATTGGGTCGCCCCGTCCTGCAAATCCCAGACGCGCCGCATCCTGGTTCCCGCCGCCGTTTCCGATCCGCACCTCCCGCGCCGGCGACCAGCCTCCCGCGAACCGAACCTGGACCCGCGTTCCCGCACCACCAGCCGCGACGTTCCGATCCATGCCCACTGTCCAATATTCCGCCGGTCCACGATTTCGGTACAACCGCGTCTCCCCGCCAAACACTCCGGCGGCAAGGTCGGGTCGGCCATCGTCATCGACATCCGCCACGGTCACGCCACGCCCTTCGCCATCCATGCGGATACCCGTCTCACCCGGACCCGACGCCGTAAAGTGACCGTGCCCGTCCCCGCGGAGCCACAGCCCGCACCCGGCATCCTGGCGCGAGGTCTCGGCATCCGTCGCAAAGAAATTCTGGGCCAGGAAAAGATCCTCCGTTCCGTCCCCGTCCACATCCGCCACGGCCAGGCCCATCGCCGGACTGAATTGCGCTTCGACCGGAAGATCCACCGGTTCGAATCGTCCGCCGCGGTTGAGCCAGACCATCGAGCGACCCGTCCGGACGGTTATATCATGTGACCGTGCAGCCTCCGGTCCGAGGACATCGGTGAGGCTGGCGCGTCCAAAATCCGCGTGGGTGGGAAAGGCCGCGGCGACCCAGGGCAGGGTGGCGGCGATGACCTTGCGTTCGCGCCAGGGGACCACCCGACCCAGCCAGGGATCCTGGGCACCCCACACGGGTTCCACCCGGCCCGGTCCCGCGTATTCCCCCCACGCGAGGACGGTCCCGGCATGGGCCGCATCCGGAACATCCGTACGCCAATTGTCGCCCCAATTGCCCGCGACCAGATCCATCCGGCCGTCCCCGTCGAAATCCCCGGCGGCGAGCGTTTGCCACCAACCGCTCCATTCGGAAATTCCGGGCACCGTTCCGGCCGCTTCCAGTCGGCCTTTCCGGTTGAACCAGATCCGCGGTGTCCCCGCCTCGGCGACCGTCACCAGATCCGCCGCGCCGTCGCCATCCAGGTCGGTGAACAACCCGCCCGTGACCATTCCGGCGTCCGGGAATTCCTGGTCGATTTGCCAATGACCCGCCCGGAATCGGAGCAGATAGGAAGGCCCCGCCTCGGGCCATCGCGCCGGTTGGCATCGGTTGCCCACGAACACCTCGGGGACCCCGTCGTGATCCAGGTCGGCGGCCGCAATGGCTCCCGGATTCACGCCGTGCAGAAGTTCGTCCATGCCCGCGAACACCCCGCTGCCCGACAAGGCGGGCGCGTTCGGATCCGCGTCCTCCCAATTGGAAAGCGCGAGCAGGATCGACGGACCGTGGGTGCCCCCAAATCCGATCACTCCCACCACGGCCCGACCCCCGGTTTTCAAGCCCGACCCCAACGAAACCCCGGTGAACCGACCGTCCGGACCCCGCAATCGCACCGCATTGGTCCCGCCCCGGCCCGCACCAATGATCAGGTCGTCACGGCCGTCACCGTCCACATCGATCCAGCCGAGCGCCGGTCCCCGCGTTCCCTGTTGGCGCGGCAGGAGTGACTGCCGTGCAAATTCATCGATGCCCGCATGCTGATGCCGATGGGCCAGCCGGCCGGACCAATCCTCAAAATGTCCGACCACGGGGGACGCCTCGCGATCCATCACCGGGCCGGCGCCGGGTTCATCGATCTCATAGCGACGATTCGCCCGCACGTCTGCGACGGTGGTCCGGCGCCCGCTCCGCCAGGTCACTTCGAGGGTCATGGGCCGGTCGGGTGACGCGGCGAAAGTCCGCACCGGATCGTCGCTGGAAAGATAGCGTCCGCCGGCGATCATTTCCTGGGTTTGAGTGACGGGCCCGCCGACCAGACGGAGGCGGGCACCGATGCCCCGGGTGTTGGGGGATCGGCCGCGCAACCGGACCGAAACGCGCGGGGCGGGGGAGTCATTGCGCAGGATCAACGCCGGCCCGTTGAGCTGGTTCACCACCACGTCCAGGTCGCCATCGTTGTCGAGATCGGCCAACGCGAGGGCCGTGGGGACACCCTCGTGGTCGAATCGCCACGCCGCACCGGCATCGGCGAAGCTGAGGTCGTGTCCATTCTGGAAAGCCTGCAAGCCGGTGGGACGGCGGGGGAATTGGGTCAGGTTCTTCAGTCGGCTGGCCGCGCCCGGTGTCTGACGGGTCTGGGCCAGTGCCGCGAGCACATCGGCATGCTGCACGTCATGGTTGCTTCCGCTGGCGATCAACAGGTCTTCCCAGCCGTCCAGGTCCACGTCCAGAAACACCGCACTCCAGGTCCATTCGGTCGCCGCCAATCCCGCGAGGCACGCGATCTCAGCGAAGCTCCCGTCGTCCCGGGCGAGGTGCAGGGTGTTCCGGGGGACTTCCGGACGGAAAAGCGGTTCGGACTTCGGCCACGACACCAGGCCCTCCAGCGTGTTGGGACGCTGCCAGGCGCGGCGCTCGTGCCGCCGGCTCAGCATGTCCGCGACAAACAGGTCGTCGCGCCCGTCCCGGTTGATATCCGCCACATCCACGCTCATCGACGCCAGGCTCTGGCTGCGGAACCGGGTCCGTGCCGCCGCCCGGAAACGTTGGCCGCCTTCGTTGATCCAGATCCGGTCGGTCCAATAGGCGAAATCATTGCAGACATATAAGTCCGGCAACCCATCGCCGGTGAAGTCGCGAAACATCACCGACATCCCCCAGTCGGTCGGCACCTCTTTCAACGGTTGGCCCTCCTCGTCCAGAAACGCGCCGGAGGTCCACGAAACGGGCGCAAACCGGCCTTCGCCCTGGTTCATATAAAGGAAATCCCGTTCACCGCGCTCGATCACCTCGACCCCCCCTTCCCGGGGCGTCAGCGGGATGAAGCGTCCCTCGGGTTTCACCGTGATCGTGCCGTCCGGTTGCCGCGCCGCCTCCACCCGCAACCCCGGCGGATCATCCCGGAAGGTGTCCGTCCGGTAATTCGTCACATAAAGGTCGAGGTCGCCGTCGCCGTCCATGTCCGCCAGCGCCATGGAGGTGGCGCCGAACCGCCGCACCAACCGGCTCCCGGTCATCTCGGTGAAACGGCCCCGGCCGTCGTTGAGGAACAACCGCGTCCCCGTCCCGATCCCATTCACCAACAGATCGAGGTCGCCATCGCCGTCCACGTCGGCCAGGACCGCCCCCGTTGAATACTGTCCCGGACACGCCACGCCCGCCGCCGCGGTGATGTCCTCATAGGATCCGTCGCCGCGGTTCCTATATAATGCATTGTCGCCCTCCAACCGGCACAGATAGATGTCGCAGAGACCATCGCCATCCACATCCCCGAGGGCGATGCCGGAGCCATTTTCCAAAATCCGGTTGTTGGCGGCGCTGGCGTCGGAGAGGTGGTTGGTGAAACGGAGCCCGGTCGTGGCCGGGTCAAGAAGGGTGAATCCGGTGATGCCGGTGCCCGCGGGCCGAACGGGGGTATAACGTCCGCCGGGGATTTCAGTCCAGGTCACCGCTGCCGGTTCCGCGG
>JANYCC010000409.1 GCA_025360495.1 Verrucomicrobiota bacterium
AGGGTGACGATCGCCAGGTAATCCCCCTTGAGCCGGAGCGACGGGGCACCGACGGCGAAGCCGGCCACGGCCGCCACCAATCCGCCCGCCAACAGTGACAGGGGGAAGAGCAGCAGGGGAAGCCCCCCGACGAGGGGCAACAACCGCGGGGCAAAGGTGGTCGTCAACAACGCCGAGGCATAGGCACCCACCGCCATGAAACCCGCGTGTCCCAGAGAGAACTGGCCGGTGAACCCGTTGATAAGGTTGAGGCTGACGGCCAGGACCAGGTTGATCGCAGCGCCCAAGGCGACATCCAGGACATAGTCGTTGATCTGCCCGGACACCGCGGCCAGCACGCCCGCCGCGAACAGGGCAGCCACCAACCATCTCTGGGACTTGGGGAACAGCATCGCTTCAGGTTCCGGCATTCAACGGGTCACACTTTTTCCACCCGCGCACGGCCCATCAGTCCGGCCGGCCGGAACAGCAGGATCCCGATCAGGATCGCGAATGCAATCGCGTCCCGGTAGGTCGAAAGGCGGGTGCCGGACACGAACGTTTCGACCAGCCCGATGACCAGTCCCCCCAGCGCGGCACCGGCCAGGTTGCCGATCCCCCCCAGCACGGCGGCGACGAACGCCTTGAGGCCGGGCAACGTCCCCATCAGCGGGTCGATGCTCGGATAATTCAAGGCATAGAGCACGCCCCCCGCACCGGCCAGGGCCGAACCCAGGGCGAAGGTGAAGGAGATGATCCGGTCGTTGTCGATGCCCACCAGCGACGCCGCGGTCGCATTGAACGAGACCGCCCGCATCGCCGTCCCGACGCGGGTGTGATGCACCACCAGATGCAGGGCGCCCAGCAGCACCACCGCGACCGCAAACACGACGAGTTGATTCGTGTTCAGCACCACGGATCCGAGATGGAAGATCCGCGCCGGGAACACCGCCGGGAACGCCCTCGGGGTCACGCCGAAGACCTTCTGCCCGACATTCTGCAGTAACAGCGAAACCCCGATGGCCGTGATCAGCACCGTCAGCGTGGAACGTCCGCGCAGGGGCCGATAGGCGAACCGCTCGATCACCACCCCCAGCAGGGCGCATGCGACCATCGCCACCGTCAGGATCGCCAACCCGCCCAGAAACGTCCCGGATCCCAGATGGGGCGCCGCATAAAACGCTGCGAACGACCCCACCATGAACACGTCGGAGTGCGCGAAATTGATGAACCGGAGCACCCCGTAAACCATCGTGTACCCCAACGCGATGAGCGCGTAAATCGCACCCAACGACACCCCGTTCAACAATTGCTGCAGGAATTCCGACACGCGGTGGGACGAAAGGGATGACGGGGACGATGGCGGCGACGGTGACGATGGGGAAAGCCGGCCCGGTCAGGGCTCGATCGTCTGCAGGAATTTGAACTTTCCGTCCTCCACCGTGATGATCACCGCCGCCTTGGGCGCATCACGCTGCGCGTTCAACTTGGTCCGGCCGGTCACCCCCACGAAATCGGTCGCCGCCAACGCCGCCCGCAGTTTGTCGGGCTCCGTGGAACCCGCCTTCTTAACGGCCTCGGCCAACGCCACCGCCGAATCATACCCCAACGCCGCCATCGCATCGGGCACCTCGTGGTATTTCGCCTGGAAGGACGCCACGAATTCCCGCACCTGCGGGCTGTCCTGGATCGGCGAAAAATGCGTCGAGTAGAACGTGTTCTTCAACGCGTCGTTCCCGGCGATCTCGATCAATTGCGGCGCCTCCCAGCCGTCCCCGCCAAAGATCGGGATCGTCAATCCCAACTCCCGCGCCTGCTTGATGATCAAGCCCACCTCGGTGTAATAGCCGGGAACACAGATCCCCTCCGGACCCGCCGCCTTGATCGCCGTCAACTGCGCCTTGAAATCCTTGTCCCGCGACGCGTACTTCAATTCGATCGCCACCTCGCCCCCCCCGGCGACAAAGGGTTCCCGGAAAAACTGCGCCAGACCGACGCTATACGCGGAGGCCGTGTCCGAAAGGATCGCGACCCGGTGGACCTTCAGGGTCTTGCGCGCGAATTCCGCCAGCAACCGTCCTTGGAACGGATCGGTGAAACACACCCGGAACACCGCATCCCCCACCTCCGTCACCTTCGGGTTCGTCGAGGACGGCGAGATCATCGGGATCCCCGCCGCCTGGCAGATCGGGCCCGCCTCCAATGAACGTCCCGAAGCCACCTCGCCCAACACCGCGACCACATGGTCCCGGGACAGGAATTTTTTGACGAGGGTCGCCGATTCACCGGCCTTGGACTGGTTGTCCTCGGTCAGCAGTTGAAAGGGCCGGCCCAGCACCCCGCCCGCTTGGTTCAGTTTTCCGAACGCCAATTCCGTCCCTTTGTGCGACGACTGGCCGAACGCCGCCTCGCTGCCGGTGAGGGAGGCGAATTCACCGACCACAATCGGTCCCGTCGTGGCCGTTGCCGATCCGCCCCCGGTGGGCTTGCAGGCGGCCAGCACCGAGGCGGCCATCAGAAAGGCGAGAAAACTCCGGCGTTTTGCCGTGGCTGGGACGCTCATGGGTCGGAATAGGTACAAATCTAAAGCTTCCCGGCTTGCCGCCGGACTCCGGTCAAGGTACGGACGGTCAACGCCCGTTTCAACCGCCAAAGCCGTGCCGCCGCCCCTTGCACCGAATCGGTCCACCGACGTGCCGCCCCCGCCTGCGGTTGGTCCAATCCCTGCCGGGATCCAATCCGCGGCTTTCGGAACATGAATGCGCCCCTGATCATCATCGGCACCCTTTGGATGGCCACCGCCGTCCTGTTCGCTTGGTGGCGCCTCCAGAACAGCGCCGGCGAATCCATGCCGAACTGGCTGCGCAGCCTCATCACGGCCGCCCTCGGCTCCGGTCTTTGGGGCGCCACCCTCATGGCCCAGACCGCCAGCGGCGGCGCCGTCGGCGGCATGAAGCAACTGTTCGCCCTGATCGCCTACATCCTCGGCCTGGGCGCCGTCTTCACCCTCTGGCACCACAGCATCCTCGGCTTCCTCGCCAATCCCATCACCTCCGCCTTCGACGGCGGTTCCGAACCGATCATCGCCAAGCCTTTCTATTCCCGCGCCCTCGCCTACCGGAAACGCGGCGAATACGACGCCGCCCTGCAGGAAGTCCAGGTCCAACTCCAACGCTTCCCCGGCGATCTCCCGGGTTGGTTGCTCTGGGCGGAAATCCAATCCGACGATCTCCACGAACCGTCCGCCGCCCTCGACACCATCCGCACCTTTCTCGCCCGCGAAAAGGTCACTCCGGAACAACGCATCGAGGCCCTCCATCGCGAGGCGGACCTCCTCCTGTTTAAAATGCAGGACCGCGCCGCCGCCCAGGTCGTCTTGGAACGGTTGGTCACCGAATTCCCCAATTCCGAGGCCGGACGACTCGCCGCCCAACGCCTTTCCCATCTTCCCAGCGCCATCCATCTCGCCGAATCACAGTCCCGGGAACGGCCCCTTCTCACCGTCGTGCATCACGAGGAACGACTCGGCCTCACCGGGGACCTGGGGGCATCGCAACTCGAAGATTCCCGGGATTATGCCGCGGAAATGCAGGAATTGGTGATGCACCTGGTCGATCATCCGGACGATTGGGAACAGCGCGAACGCCTGGCCCAATTATATGCCGAGCACCTCGGGCGACCCGATCTGGCGCACGACCAATTGGAACGGTTGGTGGTCACCCCCGGCCAACCGGACCGGCAGGTCGTGCGCTGGCTCAACCAGATCGCCGACCTGCATCTAAAAGATCCCAACGGCCTCGGCGCGGCACGCCTGGCCCTCGACCGCATCATCTCACGGTTCCCCGAATCGGCCGCCGCCAAGGTCGCGGAGACCCGGTTGACCCATGTGACCTACGAGCAGCGGGGGCAGAAGGAGACGCCGAAATTGAAACTCGGCCATTACGAGGAACGGATCGGACTCAAAAGCGGACACCGTTTTCCGCCCCTCCGCGCCAATCTCCCGGACCTGGCGCCCGACCCGGAACAGACCCCTGACCGGGAACGGACGGCCGATCCGGGTCCGCCCGCCTGAACTTTCGACAACCTCAGCGCGCCGCCCGTCCGCGGGCCAGGCGCGCGTCGAGCTCTTCAAACCGCCGGGCGGCCTGTCGCACCACCAATTTCGTTCGCGGTTCCAATTCCGACCGCCGTAACGGATCGGTGGCGAATCCCTGCCGGGTGTCGAGATAGGCCGACAACGTCTGGTGGTACTCCGTCACCAAGGGCACCAGGTCGGCGGGCGCAAATTGATAAAGCTGCCGAAGCTGCGCCAGCTTCCTCACCAACACCGGCCGTTGCACCGAATAATCCCAGTCCCGCACGATCGTCGCCAACGACACGTCGCGTCTCACAGCCAGGCCATTGGTCGCACCCGGCATTTCGGCGGGCTCGTGCACCAGCGCGGTCAGGTGCGTCAGGGCCACGTCCCGCGACCACAGCAGCGCCGGGTCACGCGCCAGGACATGGGTCGTGTTGACCGCCCACCACTTCTCCACCTCCAACAACGATTGAAACCGACCGGAATTGGCCTGGAGAAACGCCGTCTGCCAATTCAGCACCCCGGGCAGCCGATGCAACGTCTCCCGCATCGCCGCACGCCCGGAATCGTCCGCCATCAACTCGTGAGTCAACAGCATCGCACTCCCCTGGTAACGGCTCCACGACTCGGTCCCACGCAGGATTTCGTCCGACGGAAAGCTCAGTTCCCCGAACAATAACGGCGCCCCACCCTTCAGACGGATCCGGGCTTCCGCGAGGAGGTTCGGCCGACGTTCGCTATGGGTGACGGTCGTCTGGCCCTGCGGGATCAGGTCGCGACCGTACTGGGCGATGACGATCGCGGTGACCCCTTCGCTCAGCCAGAGCGGGGGTTGGGCCGCACGGTCGCCCGCCTCCCGGTTGGTGGCCTCCAGCAACACCGCCTCCACCAGGGCGCGGACCAATCGCGGCCACTCGATTTCATCAGGCAAGTCCACGCGGTACTGCCAGCCATCCCGGAACGGCACCGGGACGATCCGGATGGGTGCCTCCCCCAAACGGGCCCGGGGCGACACATAAAGATGGATCCGACCGCGCCACCGATCCGTGGCCCCGAATTCCCGGAGCACCGCCTGTTTCACCCGCTCCGCACCGACCGCCAGCCAATCCGCCTTCAATTGCACCCGGGCATCACTCGCATCCAGCCTCGGGACTCGACCCGGTCCAACCGCGATCGCCGGCTCGCCATAAACATGGAATTGCCCGGACAAACTGCGGGCCGCCAGGGGAGCGATGGGCGGGGGCAGCCCGTTCGGGCCGTTGACCGCATTGGCGGTGCCGGCGGACAACGCCAGCAAAAGGAGACCCAGAAGACGGACGCGATTGGCCACGGGATTCTGACCGGGTCACTTCGCCGGCGTGCCGCCCGACGCTTTCGGAGCCGGGGTCGTGGACTTCGCGGCGGGCGCCGCCGGTTTCGCATCGGCGGCCGGCTTGGATTCGGCGGATTTGCCTTCCCCGGCGGGTTTGGAATCGCCCGCACCGGACACCTTCATGCCGGTGTCGGCCTTGGCGGACGCCTTGTAGCCTTCGCTCCGATAATCGGTGCTGTAGAAACCGCTGCCCTTGAAAATGATGCCGGCACCACCGCCGATGCCGCGTTTGACCGCCCCTTTTCCCCAGCGGGGTTTCGGGCATTGCTCCTTGGGGCAGACCCCGAGCGGGGCGGCGGTCATCGACTGCACACAATCAAAATGGTGACCGCACTTTTGGCAGGTGTACTCGTAGGTCGGCATAAGACTCGGTTCGAAAAGCCATCCTACCGGATTCCACCCGGGAAAGTCCAAGGCGTAAACCGCATTCGGCCGGGCGTTCGATCCAGACCCAGCGGTCCCGTCAAAGATACGCCTTCTCCCAAACGCGCCCGACCCGATACGCATCAAAGGCTGGATCGCAACTCAGCAACCGGCGCTTCTCGCACTGTGCCTGCGCGGCCAGAAGCCGGTCGAAGGGATCCCGATGGTGCCAGGCCAGTCGGGAAACCGCGACGCAATGGGCTGGTTGGAGATCGAGCCGGTGAATCCCGTTCCGGGCCATTTCCTGGGGGATGAGGTGTTCCCAATTCGCCCCCAACAGGAAATCCGGACGGTTGAGGCTCAGTTTGATGCCGATTTCCCAAAGCGATGCCGTGCTCCACGCGAGGTCATCTGCTGACCGGAGTCTGCGGCGGACGCTCTCCGGCATGCGTGGGTCGGCGGCGACCATCCAGAGCATCGCATGCGTGTCGAGCAGCAGTCTCATGCCCGACGGGGGTGCGGAGTCTCGTCGACCCGGGCAAAGGTCGGCGGCGCATGATCTGCAAAGTCCTCGAGCGGTTCATCGAAGGACGGTCCCATCGCCAACACCAAAGACTTGAGTCCTCCAAAACGCCGCGCCGGTTGCCGTTCCCGGATCACCTCCAACCGCACCATGGGCTCGCTACGATTGGCGATGATGATTTCCTCACCGGCGAGCGCCTGGCGGATCAGCCGGGACAGGTGAGTCTTGGCCTCATGGATGGAGACGGTTTTCATGCCATGGACTTAGTCATCTGACTTGGTCATGTCAATGGCATCAGGGGTTCCACCGCAGGGTCGGGAGCCGCTGTGGCATGGAGATCTCGGCATGTCCATCCACGAACGCCAATCCCACCGCACGGTTGTGCCGCGGCTTCTGCAGCAGGGCTTCCGGGCCTCCGCTCACATCCCAGCCGCCGTCGGTTTCAAAGATCAGGACCGTCTGGGCGGGCGATGGGATCTTGCGGATATCCATCCCGGAAAGCCTGGCGTTGAAGGCATAATGGGACCGTTGGGTCGGGTCACCGTTGACGCACTTGAACACTTGGGTCCCGCCCAGATAGGGCTGGATCGCCTCGCACCAATTGGTCCCCTGCGGCAACCGGTTGTCATGGTCCCCCGCATACATCACCAGCCCCAATGCGAGCTGTTTCATATTGTTCATGCATTGGACCCCCCCGGCCTTGGTCTTGGCCTTCGACAACGCAGGCAGGAGCATCCCCAACTCGATGGGAACCATGAGCAGGACAATCCCGGAGACGATCGTGCCCGCCAACGCCAACCCCTGGCCGCGCAATGCACCCCCGCTCCGGCTGATCCGGACCATCGACCCGATGCCCAGGCCCAGTCCCACCAACGCGGTCAGACCACAGCTGAACAGACCGAGAATGCCGAGCACCAGGGAACCGATCGCCATCCGACTGGTCCGTGCCACCACCGGCGTGGCGACGGCAGGACCCGCCGACGGCATCGCGGCGACCGTTCGGAGCGGCAACCCCTTGAGAACCTCGGCAAGCTCGGGGAATTCGGCGAGGGCTTTCCAGTCGGAACTCCCCTCCGCCCGGACCTTCGTCTGGGCGTCCACCCGCCGCTCCACCATCCATTGTCGGAGCTGGTCGGCAGAGAGGGGGCCGTATTCCTTTTGGTCAGCGCCGATGACATGATACATGGTGTGTTTTGGTCGGGATTCGGTCCCGACTCGTATCCGATTCACCCCGGGTGTGCAAGCCCGGGGAGCCCGGGGAGCCCGGGGTTGGGTTCCTTCCCAAGGGTCGTTGCCGTGTCAGAAATGCCGCCGGACGAGCTCCTGCGCCTGTTCCAACGTCAGGTCGTCGGGCAGCGTATGATAGACCGAGGTGAACCCCTGGCGTCCGCGCGTGTGGGCGGTCAGGCCGAAGATGTCGCCCCGCAGGTGCCGGAAGATCTTATAGGTCAATGCATAAATGAGACCGCTCACGTCGTGGGTGGTCTCAAAACGCAGGCAATACTGCCCGGGACGCCATTCGTTCACAGAGGCTTCCCCGGTGATCCGCGGCAGCGTTGCCTCGTCGGTCTCCCCGATATAAAGCCGGCGCCGGATCGCGTCCTCGATGAAGCGGGCCA
>JANYCC010000429.1 GCA_025360495.1 Verrucomicrobiota bacterium
GGCGACGCCTTCCTGGACGAGATCCGCGAGCACGTCCGGCTGAATGGGCGCCGCGAATTCCCGTGAATCCGGACCTCAAGCCACCATCTTGCCAACCACTTCTCCGTGGACGTCGGTGAGCCGGAAATCGCGGCCTTGGAAGCGGTGCGTGAGCTGCGTGTGGTCGAAGCCCAGCAGGTGCAGCAGCGTCGCGTTCAGGTCGTGGACATGAACCTTGTCGCGGACCGCGTTGAAGCCGAAGTCATCGGATTCACCGACCGAGACACCGCGTTGGAGCCCGCCTCCGGCCAGCATCATCGAGAAGCAGTTCGGATGGTGGTCCCGACCATCGTTGCCGCCCTGCACCATCGGCGTGCGCCCGAATTCACCACCCCACACCACCAGCGTGTCTTCGAGCAATCCGCGCTCCTTCAGATCCCGGATCAACGCCGCCGTGGGCCGGTCGGTGTGTCCGCAATTCTTCTTCAGGTCGGCGGTGAGGTTCCCATGCTGGTCCCAGGCCTCGTGGAAAATCTGGACAAACCGCACCCCGCGCTCGACCAACCGCCGGGCCAGCAGGCACGCGTTCGCATAGGTCGGTTTTCCCGGCTCGGCCCCATAATTCTCCAATGTCGCCTTCGATTCCTGGGTCAGGTCCATCAATTCGGGGGCGCTGGTCTGCATCCGGTACGCCATTTCAAACGAGTTGATGCGCGAGGCGATCTCCGGGTCGCCCACCACGCCCAGCCGTTGCGTGTTGAGCCGGTTGATCACATCCAGTGAATCGCGCTGCATCGGGCCGTCGATGCCCTTCGGGTTGCCGAGGTATAACACCGGATCCCCCCCGGTTCGGAACAGCGTGCCCCCATAGGCGGTGGGCAGGAATCCGGAGCCCCAATTGGACGCCCCGCCACTGGTCCCCTTGGTGCCCGTGCTGAACACGACATAGGCCGGGAGATCCGACGCCTCCGAGCCGAGGCCATAGGTCGTCCAGGCACCGAGGCTGGGCCGCCCGAACTGTTGCGAACCCGTGTTCATGAAGATCTGGGCGGGCGCATGGTTGAAGGCATCGGTGTGCATCGATTTCACGATGCACAACTCATCGGCCACCCCTCCGAGATGAGGGAACAATTCCGAGAGCTCAAGCCCGGAGCGACCGTGACGGACGAACTTGAACTTGGGCCCGAGCAATGTCGCATCGGGGTTTATGAACGCGGCGCGATAACCCTTCAGCAATTCGGCCGGTGGCAGCTTGCCATTCCATTTCGTCAACTCGGGTTTATTGTCGAACAATTCCAGATGGCTGGGCGCGCCGGCCATGAAAAGGAAGATGACCCGCTTCGCTCGCGGCGCATGGTGCGGTTGTCGCGGCGCCAGCAGGTTGAGCGCGGGGGGCGCTGGCTGCGCGGAATCGGCCAGCAACGACCGGAGGGCGATCGCCCCGAGCCCGACGCCACACTGTTGGAAGAACCAGCGGCGGGTCAGGAAATGGCGGTGGGCCGCAACGGCGTCTTGGGCGGGGGTGAGTCGGTTCATGTCGGCACGGGTGGCGGGTGGGTGACGGTCGGGATCACTCGCGGGTGATCGTCTCGTCCAGGTTGAGCAGGACGCGGCTCAGGGTCGTGTAAGCAGCGAGCATCGTCGGGTTGGTGCCGGCCGGCAGGTTCACAGGGACGCCGGACCGACCGGTCGCCAGTTCCGACGGATTGACCCATCCCTCGGCAATGTGCTCCCGCTGGCGCTGTAGTAACCCGGTCAATTCCGCCTTCTCCGGGCCGGTCGGCGGCCGGCTCAGGACACGTCGGAAGGCATAGGTGATCCGGGTGTCATCCGTGGTCCCACCCTCCTCGAGCGTGCGGCGGGCCAGGGCCTGGGCACATTCCACAAAACCCGTTTCATTCAATGTCGTCAATGCCTGCAGGGCCGTGTTGGAACGTCCGCGGCGCACACACGAAAAATCACCGTTGGGCGCGTCGAAGGTCTGCAGCACGGGGTACGGGATGCTGCGGAACTTGAACACATAAAGGCTGCGACGATGACGGTCCGGGCCCGGTTCCTCATTCCACACCTTGGGCCCATAACTCGCCGGGGGTTGAAACAGGAAATCGGGCGCGGGCGGATAGACACTGCGTCCCCCGAGCCGGGGTTCCAGCAGTCCGCTCACCGAGAGGGCGATGTCCCGCACGATCTCGCCCTCGACCCGGAACCGCGGGCCGCGCGCCAACAGACGATCATAGGGGTCGCGAGAATAATCCTCCGGCCGGACCCGGCTCGACTGCCGGTAGGTCGCCGAGTTCACGATGAGCCGGTGCAGGGCCTTCTGGCTCCAGCCGCGGTCCATGAACTCGCACGCCAGCCAGTCCAGCAGCCCGGGATGCGATGGCGCCGGGCTCTGCAATCCGAAATCCTCGGGCGTCTCCAACAAGCCCGTGCCGAAATAGGCCTGCCACATCCGGTTGACCGCCACGCGGGCCGTGGTGGGCGATTTCCGGTCCACCATCCAGCGGGCCAGCGTCAGGCGCGAACCGTCGGCCCCCGGGGGCAACGGATGCAGGAAAGCCGGGGTCCCGAAGGCGACTTCCTGGGCGGGCTTGAGCCAGTCACCGCGCTGGAACATGTGCGTGGACCGACGTTCGTCGCCCGGCCCGGCATCGTGCCGGGCTTGGAGAACCAGGGTGGGGGAACCTTGCGGCCAGCGCTGCCATGCGGCCTCGATCTGGGCGTTCACCCCATCGAACTCCGGCACCAGTGTCCGCCAATGGCTGAACACCGCCGCGACCTGTGCCGGCGAACGACGCTCCCGGGGAATGCGAAAGATCTCCCGGACGGCCGCCGGCACCTTGTCGGCGACGGCATTCGTATCGGTGCAGACACTCAGGCGGAACCGGCCGAGGTTATGGTTTTGATTGTCGTCAGAATTATCCCCGCCGTGTTGCTGCCGGAGTTCGATCTCGAGCAGGGCGCCCGACACAAAAGTCACGGGCGCGTCCGGCACGAACACCGCCTGCCGGGCCACGTTCCGACGCCCGGGACCCGCATCGATGCCCCACGCGGTGTCGTCCTTGCCATCAATCGCCATCCCGACGGGACCGTACGTCCGGGTGTCGCCACCCTTGTGTTTCCGGCTTTCCGATTGGAATTCCGGCTCCAGCCCGCGTACCGGGTTCGAAAAATCCGCCGTGGCCTTCACAAACTTCACCGTGACCTTGTTGGTCGGCTGGGCCGCATCGGTTGCCGTCACCTTGAATTCGCTGAGGGCCGACATCCCCCAGATCGAGCGGCCGGGACCCCCGCAGGGCAGGTTCGGATCCGGCAGCTGTTCCAGTCGGAAGGCCCCGATCGACGGCAGGCTGTTGGTCGTCAGGAAATGGGCGGACCATTGTGTGGGTGCATAACTGGCGGCGCGGATCGACCCATCCTGATGATAATAGAAACGCTCGCCGTTCTCACCCGTGTGCCGGCACTCAAGCACCTGCCACGCCGGCTGGTTGTCCCGCACCGACTCCTCCCATTCCGTCATACGCCGCTCCCAATCAGGCGTCGTGTGGCGCAACCCCTCCTCCAGATCCCGGACGCGGCGCACCAAATCGTTCACCAGCATCTGCTCGGACGGCGTATGAAACACCCGGCTCGACTCATGGTCGTTGTTCAGGAAGGCGAACAATTTATAATACTCCTCCTGCGTCATCGGGTCGAACTTGTGGTTGTGGCATTGGCAACACTGGATCGTCAGGCCCAACACCGCCTTCCCGAGGCAATCGATCCGGTCGATCAGCCCGTCCGTCCGGAACTGTTCCGGGTCCACCCCTCCCTCCTCATTCAGCATGGCATTCCGCAGGAAACCCGTCGCCACCCGCTGCGCATCCGTCGGGTTCGGCAATTGGTCGCCCGCCACCTGTTCGATGACAAACCGGTCATAGGGGAGGTCACGGTTCAACGCCTCCACCACCCAATCCCGATAGGCCCACACGAATCGCGGCTTGTCCTTCTCGAAGCCGTCAGAATCCGCATACCTCGCCGCATCCAGCCAATGCCGACCCCAACGCTCCCCATAATGCGGCGACTCCAACAACCGCTCCACCACCTTGCCGTAGGCGTCGGGGGATCCGTCCGCCACAAACGCATCCACTTCCGCAACCGTGGGTGGCAGGCCCGTCAGATCGAGATGCAATCGCCGCAGCAAGGTGATGCGGTCGGCTTCCGGCGACGGCTCCCAACCCTCAGCCTCCAAACGGGCCAGGACGAAGCGGTCGAGTTCGTTCCGGACCCAGCCGGCACGCTTCACCTCCGGGATTGCCGGCCGGACCGGGGCCTTGAAGGCCCAATGATTCCGTGCTTTTTCCGCTGTCACACCGGCCGGGCGGACGGGATCCCCGGCGGCGTGGAGGAGGCCCACAACGGCCAGGGTGGCGGCGGCGGTGGCCAGAATCCGGTGGTGGAGACGAGAATCATTCATGTCACTCAGGAGCCATGCCCGGCGCGGAGTCGTCGGACGGGATGAGGGGTCCGACACCGACACCCACCTCCGGCGAAAACATTGGACGCAGGCTGACTCGGTGGAGATTCAAACCGGGTCCGAACGGTTTTGGCGATAGGGAATGATCCACCCGGGGAAAGCAAATGGCGGTGGCGCCCGAAGGCCACCACCGCCATTCCCAAAACCACCGGTCCTGATCAGCTTCCGCCCGGCGCCCGTTCAGGGCATCAGAACGACCTGACCACGGATCTCACCCCCACCGAAACTGGTGGTGTGGATGTTGAAGTACGAGTTGCCGGCATCGACGATCGCCGCCTGCGCCGAAGTGATGGCGGTCTGTCCGGCAATGACGCCCGACTTCACGCCCGCGGTGAACACGAACGGGATCATCACCCCGGCATTGACCCCCGGTGCCCCCGGTCCGTGGATGTGGGAGTTCGTCACCGTGCCGACCAGGTCGCTGAACCCGATGATATAGGTCGCCGAGGTGCCATCGATCACGAAGAGGCCGGACCCATGGCCGGTCGTGGTCACGGGCGAAACCTCCTGCGCCCCGTCCATCGACGCCTTGTATAATTTCACGGTCCGGTTCGCCCCGTCCGCGACGCGAAGGAAACCGACGGGCGCCGTGATCGGGACCGCTGCCGAATGCGCCGTGGTGGACTTGAGGTCAATCCAGTTCGCGTCCGTCAGGGCCAGCTTGCCCTGCACCATGAAAGGCCCGCTGCCACCGGTCCAGGTGATCTCGATGTTGCCGTTGTTCACCGCGGGTTTGCCGATGACGATCGGGTTCG
>JANYCC010000445.1 GCA_025360495.1 Verrucomicrobiota bacterium
TCCCATGGCCCGGCTTCCCACGATGCCCAGATGCGCCCGCCAACACCCAGCTTGAACCGCTCCTGAAGAACGCAGGCGCTCAGGATGGTCATGATCAACGGATCCCATGCCACCCGGTCCGCCTCCGTCATCGCCGGCAACCCATCCAGGAGGGCAACCACTTTCCGCTGGTCATAGAACGGCACCGAACCCAACCCGGAACCGCGCAGGGTGTCCTGGAGCAACTCATCGAAACGCTCCCCGGGCAACGTCGTCACCGGGGGCGACAGGAACGGGTGTTTCTGCCGTCGATAAACCGTGTCCGTGATCACGGGTCGCACCGCCTCGCGCAGGATGTATTTCTCGGTCATGCCGCGGATCTTCAGGGCGACCGGCACCCGGCGCAGGCATTCGACCACATGATGGTCGAGGAACGGGACGCGGCCCTCGATCGAATGGGCCATCTCCATGCGATCGCCCAATACGGTCAGCAGATAATTCGGCAACAGGCTCTTGCTCCAGAGGTAGAGCGATTGGTTCAACGGATCACGACCCGTCAACTGGGCGGGGACGTCGATCTGGTTCAGGAAGATCCGCGCGGCGTCCGAACCCGCATATTCCCGGCAAAAATCCCCCGCGAGAAGCGTCAACCGTTTCGCCGCCAGACTGCCAAAGACCTGGAACCAGGTGGGGATGAATCCCAAGGTGCCCTGAAGGGAGTCCAACGGCACCGATTCACCGACAGGAAGCAGCAAGCCGCGGGAGACGGCGTTGCGATCGTCGAGTTCCTGCAGGAGTCGCCGCACCTCGGCGGCATCCTGTCCCTGGGCATTGTGCAACAGCATGTCGCGCCGGAAATGGGCGTAGCCACCGAGCATCTCGTCCGATCCTTCACCGGTGAAAACCACCTTATAACCGGCGTCGCGCACGGCCCGGCTCAGCAGGTACTTTGAAATGCCGTGACCGTTTTGGAACAGGGTCTCCGCATGCCAGATCGCGTCCGAAAAATGGTCGGCGAGATCGGATTGCCGGATCGGGATCGGATAATATTTCGCCCCGGCATGCGCGGCCATTTCCTCGGCGATCGGACCCTCGTCGTAGGCGGCCTGTTCGAAGGTGAGCGTGAAGGCATGGATCGGTTCGCGGGCGTGGCGTGCGGCCAGGCCCAGCACCGCACAGGAATCCAATCCGCCGCTCAGATAACATCCCACGGGCACGTCCGCCCGCATCCGCAACCGCACCGCCTCATCCAACACCGAGCGGTATCGCTCGATATGGAATGGATCATCGTGGACATCGGTGGCGATTTCCGAGGCGGGCGGATAATCAAAGTCCCAATAGGGCTGCACCCGGAAGCTGTGGGGCGTGGCCAGCAGACAGTGACCCGGGGGAACTTGGAAAACCCCTTCGAACAGTGTCCGATCCGGCAGCGACGGCCCGGTGGCGTATTGGTAAAAGGATTCCGGATCCCAGCGGGCGGGCACCCCGGCGGCGAACAGCGCCTTGACCTCCGACGCGATCCGCAGCGTGCCTTCGTGCCAGGCATAGAAGAGCGGCTTGATGCCGAACCGATCCCGGGCGGCGAACAGGGTCCGGTTGCCGGCATCCCAGATCACGAAGGCGAATTCACCGCGCAAATGCGGCAGGCAATGCACCCCGGTCTCCTCATAAAGATGGAGCGCGATCTCGCTGTCGGAATGGGTCCGGAATTGGTGCCCGCGGCCCTCAAGTTCACGCCGGATGCGTTCGAAATCATAGAACTCGCCATTGACGACAATGTGGAGTTTGCCGTCCTCGCTGGCGATCGGTTGGTCCCCGCCACTGAGGTCGATGATGCTCAGGCGTGCGTGACCCAAACCGACGCGGTGATCGGGGGAGATCCAATGCCGTTGGTTATCCGGCCCGCGATGATGCAAAGCGGCCGTGGCGCGTTGCAGCGCGTCCTTGGAAACCGACTGTTTGCCAGAGAAGAACGCAACAATGCCACACATGGATCGGCGAAGTTACCCGGCCGGGGATGGCCGAGGCAAGCCGCGGGACGTAGCCGACGAGGTACGAGGCGGATTCCCTTCTTGTAGCCGACGAGGTACGAGGCGGATTCCCTTCTTGTAGCCGACGAGGTACGAGGCGGATTCCGGCAGGCCACACGAGATCCGCCTCATTACTTCGTCGGCTACGGACCCGCCGGTAGCCGACGAGGTACGAGGCGGTCCCAGCGAGGCGGACCCGTCAGGCACCCCGCCTCTCCTGATGGATGCACGAAGTGGGAACGGATCGGAAAGAAAGGGCCCGTGAGACCGGATTCTTGCCAACTATTTTTGCGGCGTTTTGCGTTTTTTGCGGCAAAACGCCTTTCCTTATTCCTGGCTGGGACAGGGATTCTCACTCCAACGCCAACCCGTCGATCCACAACCGCAGTGTCGGGGCGCCCCACGAATCAAAACCCAACGACAACCCCCGCGCGACTGCCGGAAGTTCACCGTCCAGTTGCCATCGCTCATCACCCCGCAACGGGATCTCAAACAGGCGCCATCCTTCGCGCGCCTCGTTGTCACCGGTTTCCCGCATCAGGTCGCGCCCGGCCCTCGGCTCGATATGACACCGCGTTCCCCCTTCACCCTGGATGGTGATGAACGGTCCGCCCTGCCAACCGGTCACGTCGGCATTGATCGCCTTCAGCCAGAACACCAATTTCGTCTTGCCCGCCAACGGCCATTGCGCGTCGCCCGATTTCGGAAAGTTCAGCGCCACCCGGGATCCGGAATAAGGCTGGATGACCACCCCGAGCGCCGATTTGCCGACCAACCGGTTGGTCAGGTCATTGGAGAATATCGCGCGCGAGGTCTGCTGCGGGCTCCGCACCCGATCCTGAAAATCTTCGATCGACCAATCCCCCACCCCGCCGTCCGTCCCCAGTTCCACGACTTCGCGGACCACATAGACATCCCGCCATGTCAGTTCCGTCGTCACACCGTTCGCCACGTTCAGCCCAATCCTATGAAGTCCGACCCGGTCGAACGTGTGCCGCACCTGCAACCCCGGGTGAAGCGTCCCGTCACCCACATCCCAGGTGAAAGCCAGCGCCCGGCCGGCCGGATCGCGGCAACCGGACGCATCCCAGGTCGCGGGCTTCCCGATCTTCACGGAACCCGGTCCCCGCATCACCACGCGCGGCAAGGGGGCGTTGTCCGGGATCTTCACCGCGCTCTCGGTGAAGCGCGTCACGTCCCCGTCGAGCAGCACGTTCTGGACGGTGTTGCTCCGATAGATGTTCCCGGCCGCCGTGATCCAATCCGCGTGCTTCGCATAAATCCCCCAGCGATTCCCGGCGAGAACGTTCCGCTCCAGGATCCAATGATAGGCGCGCCATTTCGCACCCTTGCTGTCGAGATCACCGACCAGGGCGATCCCGGCCCCGTTGTTTCCCTCGCAGACATTGCCCCGGGCGATGGTGTGGCTCGACGGACCGAACATGAACACGATGCCGGCGTGACCTTTGTTGGGGAGATGCGGTGAATTATGATGCCCTTCGGGAAGGCCGTTAAACGACGCCTCGTTGTCGATCAACCGCGTCTGGTCGGAGCCCCCGAGCCAGAAACCATAGCTGCAATGGTTGGCCTTGTTCCGGACGAAAGTGTTGCGGGGCGCCCAACACTCGATGCCGTTGTTGTTGGCCTCGGAACAATCGTTGCCCTCAAACCGGTTCCCCGTGCTGCACCAGCCATTGAGCACCCGCACAAAGATGCCGTCACCGCCATGGGTGCAATCATTGTCCAGGAACCGGTTGTCATCCGAACCGCTCTCGATCAGCACGCTGGTGGAGTCCCGGGCGTGGACTTCACCGGGCGAAATGCGGATCCCGTGGCTCAGCACATTCTTGCGGATCGTGTTCCGACCCGATGTCCACAGCTTCAAACAGGTGTTGGAAGTGTGCGAGAAATCGTTCCCCTCCACCACATTCTCATCCGAGTCCACCAGCACGCAGGCATCCCAGACGCGGTTGGCGTGGTTGTTCCGGAGCACCGATCTCCGGACCTTCTCCAACAAAATTCCCCCACGCCGGCCGTTCTCGCCCCAACCGAATTCGGGATCATGGAAATTGTCTGAGAAATCGCAGCCGGAGACATTGCAACCCTCGGCATTGCGGATGATGAGGCCGGTTTCCCATCCCCTGGCTTTTATGTTTTTCAACGTCACCTGCGAGACCCCGTCCAAGAGGATCGCCGTCCCGGTGAAGTTGGTGGCCGCACCGCCGGACGCACCGATCAGCCAGGCCCCGTGACCGTCGATGGTGATCCCCGATTTCCTGATCACCAAAGCGCCATAGGTCCGGGCAGGATCAAGGGTCAGGTCCGAGGTCACTTCCATCGCCGGCGAAGGGACCGCGCCGGTCGCGGGGTCCGCCGCCAACAACGGGGCTCCGACGCCGGCCAACAACCACCACCCGACGCCCGCCAGGAGTCCCAAGGTTCGGAGCACCGGCTTCAGCCAGCCAGGCGTTCGCGAACACCAGTCATGAACATGGAGGACGGTCTGGGTGGTCATCATCTTATGGCTTCGAATGAGGTGATTCCGGCTGAACCCGCGACTCCGAACGTCATCCTGGGCGAACCACCTTCCCGCGAACTTCACACCCAGATCACCGAACGGTCAATGGAGGCGATGGTCGGCCGCCCGGTCAGCGCCATCGCCTGTTCCAATTCGTCGTGCAACAGCGCCACCACCCGCGCCACACCGTCCGCACCGGCGACGGCCAACCCGTGCAGATAGGGACGTCCGATGAGCACCGCATTGGCCCCATAAGCCAGCGCCTTCAGGATGTCCGTCCCCCGGCGCACCCCGCCATCCATCAGCACCGGGATCCGACCGGCCACCCGCTCGACCACCCGGGGCAACGCCGCCACCGTCGCGGGTGAAGTGTCGAGCATGCGTCCGCCGTGATTCGAAACGATGATCCCCGCCACCCGCGCCGCCACCGCACGTTCGGCGTCATCGGGATTCATGATTCCTTTGAGCAGCACGGGCAGGCGGGTGATTGACTGGAGCCATTCTATATCCGCCCAAGTCATGCGCGTGTTGCCACCCCGGAGCAGGGAGTCGCGCCCGCGATTGACGTCGTCCATATAGGGCAGTTCCAATCCCGGCCTGAGCTTGAACCGGGCGCGCATCTGACGGTAACGCGGACCGACGACCGGGGCATCGACGGTGACCACGATGACCCGGCATCCGGCGGCTTCCACCTCGTGCACGACATCGGTGACGAACTTGCGGTCGGACTGCACGTACATCTGGAACCACAAGGGCGACTTTGCGGCCGCCGCGATCGGGCCGATCCGGGTGTTGGTCGCGCTGCTCACGACATACGTCGCCCCGGACTGACCGGCGCCCCGTGCCGTCTCGACCTCGCCCTCGGGATGAAGCATCCGGTGGTAGGCGGTCGGGGCGAGCAGGATGGGAAACGGGAGCTTCTGCCCGAGAACCGTGACTGCGGTGTCCACCTTGGAAACATCGACCAGCACGCGCGACTGGAGACGGATCTGGTCGAACGCCTCGCGATTCCAGCGAACGGTGATCTCATCGGCCGCACCGCCCTTCACCAAGGCGCGCGCGATGTCATCGAGCCGTTGTTCGGCCAGTGGCTCAAAATCGGAAACGCTGACCAGGTCCGCCAATGGCGTCGCCACGGGGAATGTCCCGGTCGGCGTCTGGGCTTGGGATCGGGGCAACAGGGCGGCACCGACCAGGGTGGTGGTGGTGGAGAGGATGGCCTTGCGACGGGACACGGGCATGGGGGGCTTATGGTTTCACGGAGGACCGTCCCTCTGCGGGCCCGCGGACGTCAAGCCCCCTCGGCCGGCGAATCTTTAAAACGTGGGAAAACGGGCTCGGGAGCAATGAAAAACAAAGGGTGCCAAGGGTGCAAAGCCCACCAAGTCCGTGACCGATTGAAGGCACGGAAATGCGCCGTCTGCACGCCGTTGCCGCGGGGGATTCTCCTTTTTCAGGGAGGCTTCTTTTGCGCCCTTTGCGCCCTTGGTTGTCTAAAATCCCGGCGATCTTCCCACCCACAGCCCAATGGTGCCCCCCTCGGCCAGGCCCCCGATTTTTCCCCGACAATTCTTCGGCCAATGACAATCCCATGACACACCGGGGCGCCGCTTCGGGCAGGATTCCGCCGTGTTCGGTGAACTGACCGTTTGGAACCATGCGAAATCCGGGCCGGAAACGGCTTCGGAAGCCTGGGCTCCCGAAACAGAAGTCGACGGGACGGCGGCAGACGGCGAACGATTCCCGGGACGATGAATCCGCCACGACATTCCAAGCCCGGCGTGCCCGGGCCGCTGCGGACCGTGGCCCTGCTCCAGATCGGTTGGTTCGCGTTCCTCTCCGCCCTGGGCGGTTGGTGGGTCGCGCTCATGAGCCGTCAGGCCGGGCAGATCGCCGACCTGGAACGTCAACTCGGCGTCGGCACCTCCGCCACCGCGGCGCAATGGACGCGAACCGAACGCATGCTCCGCTGGGAGGGCGCCACCTTCTTCGCCGCGCTCTTCCTCACCCTCGCATTCGTCGCCTGGCTTTATTGGCGCGATTCCAAACGCGCCCGCGCCCTGCAGGCCTTTTTCGCCTCGGTCACCCACGAATTGCGCACCCCCCTCACCGGCATCCGGCTCGAAGCCGAGTCCCTGGCCGAACTCGTCCCGCCGGGCGGCGAGGCCCGCGTCTTGGTCGACCGCCTCCTCGACGATTCCGCCCGGCTCGAGGCCCAGGTCGAGCGGGCCTTGGAACTCGCGCGGGTCGAGGGCGAGGGCACCGTGTTCACCGCGCCGCTCAACCCGCGCGCGCTGGTCACCCAACTGGTCCGTCACTGGCACCCGTCCGGAAGCCGACCCGTGTCCGTTGACAACCAGGTCACCGACGGCGCCATTCTCGCCGACGCCGCCGCCCTCCAGATCATCCTCCGGAATCTCCTCGAAAACTCCGTGCGCCACGCCCGACGCGACCCGCTCTCGGTCCGCATCTCCAGCCGCGAGACCGATGGATGGACCGAGTTGCTCGTCGCCGACGACGGGGGTGCGCCGGAGCCATTGCCGCGGGGGCTCGGTTCGCTGTTCGCCAAGGGACCCGGATCCCGCGGGGCCGGCGTCGGACTGTATCTGGTGCGATCCCTGATGGAACGGATGGGCGGTGCGGCGACGTTCGGACCGGTCGAGTCCGCCGGCGCGCCCCCGGGTTTCCAAGTCGGTCTGCGTTTCCGCCGTGAGGTGCCCCATGGCTGAACGACCCGCCCGCCGTCTGTTGGTCGTGGAGGATGAGGTGAATCTCGGCCAGACCCTCTCCGAACGCCTCGTGCGCGCCGGACACGAAGTCGTCTGGGCGCGCTCCGCCGCCTCCGCCCGCGAGGAACTCGGCCGCCAACGCTTCGATCTCGCCCTGCTGGACATCGGGCTGGGCGACGGGTCCGGGCTCACGCTCGGCGAGCTCATCCGGGCCCGGTGCGCGGGCACCGCGATCATTTTCCTCACCGCCCAAGGCGATCCCGCCCACCGCATCCGGGGACTGGAGATCGGCGCCGAGGATTATGTCGTGAAGCCGTTCCATTTCCAGGAACTGCTCCTCCGAATCGAGAACGGCCTCCGTCGCGCGCGCTTCTGCGAGAGCGGCCTGGACCGCGTCCGCGTGGGCCGCGCCCGTGTCAGTTTCCAGAACCACGAGGCCACCGTCGGGGACGAGACCACCCGGCTCGGACAACGCGAGACCGCCCTCCTCAAACTCCTCATCGAACGCCGCGGTGCCGTGGTCAGCCGCGATCTCATACTGGACGAGGTCTGGTCGCGCGAGGACTTCCCGACGCCCCGGACCGTGGACAATTTCATTCTGAAACTCCGCCGGTTGGTGGAGGAAACCCCGGACGAACCCACCGTGATCCGCAGTGTGCGCGGCGTGGGCTACCAGCTCGACGCGTCGGCCGTCGAGGACCTATGAACCGATTCCAAAAAGCCCTCGCGCGGTGCAACCGCGGTCGCCCCCCCGTGTGGTTCATGCGCCAGGCCGGGCGCTATCACTCGCACTATCAGGCCCTCAAACGCCGGCACGATTTCATGGAATTGTGCAAGGTGCCCGAACTGGCCTGCGAAGTGACACTCGGCCCGGTGGCGGACTTCGGGTTCGACGCCGCCATCATGTTCTCCGACCTTTTGTTTCCGCTCGAGGCCATGGGGATGGGACTGACCTATGCCCCCGGACCTGTCATGGCGTGGCACCTCCGCGACACCGCCGGACTGGCCCGGCTTTCCGGCGGCGCCGATCGTGCCGGCGAACTGCAGTTCCAGGCCGACGCACTCCGGTTGATCCGCCGCGCCCTGCCCGGGAAAACGGGCCTGCTCGGGTTCGTCGGCGGGCCCTGGACGCTCTTTGCCTATGCGGTCGAGGGATCCCACAAGGGCAACCTGGATTCCGCCGTGGCCGGCCTTTCGGACGGCCGGTTCGAGGGCTTTTGCGAGCGGTTGATCCCCCTGCTCGCCGCCAACATGGCGATGCAATACGAGGCCGGCGCGGACACCGTCGCGGTCATGGACACCTGCGCGGGCGACCTCCCACCCGGGGTCTTCGGCCACTCGGTCATTCCCGTGCTCGCCCGCCTTTTTGAGGCCGTCCACCAACGTTGCCCCGGCGTGCCCATCACCTATTATTCCAAAAACACGGGGCCGGGGCACTGGCACTTTATCGAATCATTGTCCGCCGCCTGCCTCGGCGTCGATTGGGGACATCCCATGCCACAGGTCATCGCACAACTCGGCCGGACCCACGCCCTCCAGGGCAATGTCGATCCGCACTGGCTCCTCTTGCCGCCGGCGGAACTCGAGGCCCTCCTGACGCCTTGGTTCGGCGCGATGAGAGACCTCTCCCCCGATGTCCGCACCGGGTGGATCTGCGGCCTCGGGCACGGCGTGTTACCCCAGACCCCCGAATCCAACGTCCGCCTCTTCCTCCGCCTCCAGCAACAATTTTTCCGCGACGACGCATGACCCCCGAATACAGCCAGTTGCTGCGCCGGCACGATGTCCCGGGGCCGCGCTACACCAGTTATCCCACCGTCCCCTACTGGGCCACCGCCCCCGGTCCCGACGAATGGCTCGAAAGCCTCGCGCAACCCGCCGCAGCGGGACACGGTGCCGGCGCGGCCATCTACGTCCACGTCCCGTTCTGCGAATCGCTCTGCACCTATTGCGGCTGCAACACCCGCATCACCCGCAACCGCTCCCTCGCGCCGCCTTATGTCGATGTCGTCCTCGCCGAATGGGAATTATATCGGCGGCGCCTCAGCCCCTCCAACGACCTCCCGCTCGCCGAACTCCACATCGGCGGCGGCACGCCCACCTACCTCGAACCCGCCGATCTCGGCCGCCTCGTCTCCGGCATCCTCTCCGGCGTCCGGCTCGCGGATCACGCCGAACTCTCCATCGAGACCGATCCCCGCGTCACCCGCCGCGCCCACCTGGAAGTCCTGGCCGATCTCGGGTTCACGCGCATCAGCCTCGGCATCCAGGATTTCGATCCCACCGTCCAGAAGGCGGTCAATCGCGTCCAGAGCGAGGACCTCGTGCGCAAGGTCGTCGATGAGGCCCACGAATTCGGGTTCCGCGGCGTCAATTTCGACCTGATCTACGGGCTCCCCTTCCAGACCGAATCGAGCATCCGCAACACCCTCGATGCGGTGCGCCGGCTCGGGCCCGACCGCATCGCATTCTATGCCTACGCCCATGTCCCATGGATCAAGCCGTGGCAGCGGACTTTCACCGAGGACGACCTTCCCGTCGGTGAGGCCAAGCGCCACCTCTATGAGATCGGACGCGATCTGCTGGCCGAATCCGGCTTCCATGAGGTGGGCATGGACCACTTCGCCCTCGGGACCGACTCGCTGTGGAAAGCGGCGGAAGAGGGCACCTTGCACCGGAACTTCATGGGTTACACCGCCCGACCTGTCTTCCCCCTGATCGGCCTCGGGGTGTCGTCCATCGGCGATTCATGGCGTTCCTTCGCCCAGAATGAAAAGGTCGTGGAACCTTACAGCCAGCGCGTCCTCGCCGGCGAACTGCCCATCCTCCGCGGCCATGTGCTCACCGGAGAGGACCTCGTCCTGCGCCGCCACATCCTCAACGTCATGACGCGTTTCTCGACCAGTTGGCGCGAACCGGAGCTGAAAACCGCCTTCCTCGAAGCCGCCCAGCCGCGCCTGGCCGCCCTCGCCGAG
>JANYCC010000449.1 GCA_025360495.1 Verrucomicrobiota bacterium
CTGCACGATCTGTTCGGCCTCACCGACCGGCACCCGCGGATCGTTCTGCCCCTGCACCACGAACAGAGGCACCCGGATCCTCGAAACCTGGGTCAGCGGCGAAATCCCGGTCAGGAATTCCCGCATCTTGGGATCCCGCTCGTCCCCATATTCCGCCCGCCGCAGGTCGCGCCGATATTCCTGCGTCCGCTCCAGGAAGCTCACAAAACTGGAGATCCCCACCACGTCCACCCCGCAACGCAGCCGATCGCTGAAATGGGTCAGGCTCGCCAGGCACATATAGCCCCCGTAACTCCCGCCCGTCACCGCCACCCGCTTCCCATCCAGACCACGGTCCACGTTGATCCAGTTGAGGAACGTGCCGATGTCCTTCACCGCATCCTCGCGCCGGAACCCGTCATCGAGTTGCAGGAAGGCCTTCCCATACCCGGCCGAGCCCCGGACGTTCGGGAACATCAACGCCACACCGAGTTCATCCAGGAGATAATTATATCGCCCGAGAAACACCGGCCGCGCCTGCGATTCCGGTCCGCCATGGATGCTCACCAACACCGGGCGCGGCCCCGGGAATCGGACCGGATCAGGCCGGTACACGAAACCGCTCACCATCACCTCGTCGAAGCTTTTCAAACGGACCGGTTCCGGTTCGCGAAACCGGCCGGCATCCAGCCCGCCGGTCTCGCTTTCGGTCCATCGCGTCACCACCCCGGATTTCACGTCGAGCGAATGCACATCGGCCGGCGACCGCGCGTGCGCCAGGGTGAAACCGAGGTCCCGGCCGTTCGGGTGCCATTCCAAGCCCGTCATCACCCCTGGCGGCAACCCGGGAACCGCCCGCGACTTGCCATTCCGCGCATCCATCAGGCGCAACACGCTCACGCCGTCCTCATTGGTCACGAACGCCAGCGTCCTGCCGTCCGGGGACACCTCGAAAAGCTCCACGTCCCACGGGATGTCCCCGGTCAGGAGCGTCATCTGTTTCGACGCCAGGTCGATCCGGGCCAACCGCAGGAACTCGCCACCACGGTCGGTCGTGCAATAGACCGCCTTCCCGTCCGCGGCGAACCGGGCCCCGGCATAAGCCACACGGTTGGTTTCCGTCGCGGTCAATGCCTCCATCCGTCCCGTCGCCACCTCCACCATATATAACACCGATTCATTGATCGACCGATGATCCCCCATCAGGATCCGGTTCTCGTCGCGGGACCAATCCTGAACCTTCCAACCGCCCCCCTTGCATTCCACCAACATCTGCGCGGACTCCGGCCGCAACGGGTCCATCACCCACAAGTCGGTGTCGTGCCCATTGCGCCGGGTCGAACTCCACGCCACCCGGACGCCGGATTCCGACCAACGCGCCCCGGTGTTGCGACTCTTGCCATCGGTGAGGAGGGTCGTGCGGGCCGTCCCGGTGTCGAAGCGGTATAATTGGAAGAATTCGCCCCCACCGGTGTCCTGTCCGAACAGGATGCTGGCACCGGTCCGCGGCTGGATCTGGGCCCAGGCCACGGGTTCATTGAGAAAGGTCAGTTGGCGTCTCGCCCCGCCCGGTTGCCGCACCCAATGGAGCTGCGCACTGTCGGCAAACCGGGTGGTGATGAGCATCTCGCGCCGGACCGGGTGCCAGCTTTGGAGCGTCGCCGTACGGAATTCCAGATACCGGCCGGCGTCGGTCCTCAATTCGGGCGGAATCGGGGGGACGCCCTCGACGACCAGATTGTCGGGGACTTGGGCCAGGCCGGTGAGGAGGCACCCGCACCAGAAGGAGCAGCGGAAAGTGCGGCGGAAAGCCGCCAGGACACGCATCATGCGCGCAGTGTGGACCCGATCGTCCCCCCGGCAAAGTCGGAAGCCGGCGCGTCATCGTCCGGGCGGCAACGCCCAGCGCCCGGGAAACGCATTGGCTTCGCTCCGGGAATCCGCGTCGGGATCGGCTTCCGCAAACACCGCAACCCCGATGGTCCCGACATTCCGGGTCGTGCCGTGGCGCTGCGCACTATAAGAATCCGCCACCGAACCGAAGCGGAAGGCGGCCACCGAGTCGCGCCCGGTGCGGAAACCTTCCAGGGAGAATTCCTCGCCCGGGTTCAGGATATAACCCCTTTTCCGGAGGGAGGCCGATTCCCCGTCCATCACGTCCAGACCATCGACCGAAACGACGATTTCGCGACGGACATAAGACCGGTTGCACAGGAACAGGGAGTAACGTTCCCCCGCCCGGCCCTCCACGAACGTGCGCCCGCCCTGACGCCAGGTCGGAAGCCAGCGGCCATCCTCGCCGCGCACACCCAGCGAGAGCCGGCGCCCGAAATCCACCGGGGCGTTCGTGGGGATCGGGGCTCCCCAACCGCGTGCAAACAGGGCCTCCAACCCGGGACGGTCGTCATAATAGAGCTGGCCGAGGACCTCGGGCGTGGAGCGATCGCCTCGCTTGAACACGGTGTGGCTGATGGGGGAATTGCGCGCTTCGCCCCAGACCGTGGCCAGGCCGGGTCGCTGTTCCGGCGGTGGATTGGAGTACTCCCGGGAATCCGGGACGGCCGCACCCGGTTGCGGCCGATCGGTCGCCGGGACGTTGCGGGTCCGGTCGGACATCACCGGACCGGGGCCGGAGGCGCAACCGGGGATCAGGGACAACAGGACCACGACCACTACCTGGACCGGGACGGGGTTGGCGGCGGCGGTGACCCTTCCGTGGCGATGGCGGGGAAATGGGCTGACGGCGTTGCCCGGGTGGGGGGAAATGGAGGCCGCGGCAACCGACGGCTTCTGGGGCAACCTGGGGACCGGAGTGTGGCTCGCGGGCTTCTTGCTGTTGTTGCTCCATCGCGCTGTCGGCCTGTGGCGGTTGCACTGCTGGTGTCGCCGGGAATCATCCGGGGAGGCAGCCGGGGCATGGCGACAGTCGTGGGCCGGATTGCCGGCGAAAGCACGGGACAAAGCGTGTCCCAGGGTCCGGTTTGTCGAGGGACTCGGGACGCCGTCCGTGTGGGTGGGGCGGCACGTCTGGTTGTTGCTGCCGGTGGCGGCTGCGGATTGGGGCGAGGCCCAACGGCGGCGGGTTTGGCTGCACGAACTGGGACATGTGCGGGGCCGGGACGGCTGGCTGTATCACGTGTGGCTCCCCCTGGACCTGGTGCAATGGTGGAATCCGGCCTGGTGGTGGTTGCGCTCGCGAATGTCGATGACCCTCGAGGTCGCGGCGGACCGTTGGGTCGTCGGGTGGTTGCCCGGGGAAAAGCGGGCGTATGCGCGGGATCTGATCGGGTGGGCCGCCGGGGGGCCGGTTGCCGACACCGGGATGCCCACCCTGGGTGGCGGCGGCATGGAAGAGCGCGTGCGCCGCCTGCTGTCAGACCGACCCAAGGCTGGATTGGGGATGCGCGGCGTCCGGGCCATCGTGATGGCATCAGGGGTGGTGCTGCTGGTGTGGCTTTTTCGCGGGCCGGGTCGAACCGCCTTGCCCGGGACCGGGGCGGACGGGGAGGCATCCCTGCGGTTGGCGGCAAACCCGTTTCCGGGTCGCTAGGCCTCAATGCTGGAAGAGGCTGTTGAAACCGCGCCACGAGCTGGGATTCAGCCGGCGCACCCAGGACCCCACCCGGTCGGCGTCCGTCATCGCCGCCCCACCACGGCGCTCCAGATCCCATTGGACCATGAGGCCCACGTTGTGCCCGCCGCGTTCGTCACCCCGGATGGCGTCGATGCCATACGCATAACCGGCCAGGATCTGCCAGGCCCCAGTGGGTGAGGTCCAGCCGAGTCCGCCGCCCAGTCCGGTGTGCCAGTTCCCCGGTTGGCTGAGGCCCGGCACATAATTCACATAGGCCGTCCCTCCATACACCACCAGGTCCCAACCGCCCACCACCGGCACCGACCACAGTCCGTCGAGCAGCACGAATTGCCGGGCGCTGAGTTCCTCAAAATAATACCCGGGCAACACCAGGGGAAATTCCGCCGCCATGGGCAGGGTCCCACCCAGCCGAAAGGCGTTGAAACGATCCGGGTTGAGTGAGGTGCCGGCGGTCAGGCTGACCTCGAAATGCTGGGCACTGTTGGTCAGCGTGTAAGCCAGGAGCGCCCGGGCCCAGAACTGGTGCGCCACCGCCTCGATCCGACGGTCGTCCGCATAACCATACGTCTGCGGATTCACCCGGAAGTGGCCCTGATACCAGACACTCAACTCCACGGCGACCGTCGGGGACAGCAATGGCTCCCGCCCCCCCCAACGCAACCCCGCCCGCACACTTCCCGCCGGCAGATCATCGGGCACCTTGAAATCCGGCGCCGTGTCGTCCAGACGCGAGAAGAAACTGTCCCGGAATCCCGCCCGCAACACGCCCTGCAACGGCATTTCCGCGATCGAGGACGGGGCATGGCCGGCGGCGACCGGATTGAAAAGATGATAGACCGAGAGGTTCAACTCCGCCGCATGGCCGTCGAACGATTCCGCCCGGATCCATTTCCCGGACCGCACCTCGGCGTAATTATCGGCAAACCCGCCGCCCGCAATCCCGATCCCGAGGTCGGTCTGGGGCCCCAACGCCCCCTTCATCCCGAGTTCGGCATCGAGATAAACCGGGGCGATCGCGGCGCGCAGCACCCAGTTGGTCCGGATGAACCCCGGCTGGTTGTGATAATAATAGGCATAACCCGCGAAGGGCGCTCGGCCCTCGATCGGCTGGTTATAGCCCACCTGCACCAACTCCCGGTGCTCGGAATCGATCTGCGCCAGCACCCTCAAACCGAGGCACCACACCCCGAACCCAGCCATCCAGCGCCACAGCATGCCCTTGCGTACGGCGGATCCCCTCGGGATTGAAGCCTAAAATCAACCGGCTCCCCCCTTTCACCCCGACACCGTCGGCTCCGAACCCGGCTTCCACTTGATGTTGCATCCCATCGAGGGCGTCTGCGCCAGGTCCACCGGTCGCCCGCCCAGCACGGCGTCCAGCGCCCGCCGCAGGTCCGCCCCCGTCACCGGCCGCCCATTTCCCGGACGTGAATCATCAAACTGCCCCCGGTAAACCAATTTCCGGGTCCGATCGAAAAGAAAGAAATCCGGGGTGCACGCCGCCTGATACGCCCGGGCGACTTCCTGCGTCCCGTCAAAAAGGTAAGGGAACGTGTACCCCGCCTCGACGACCTCCACCGCCATCCGCGCCGGGCTGTCCTCCGGATGCCGCGTCACGTCATTGCTGTTGATCCCGATGACAGCGACACCCCGCCGCTGGGCATCGCGCGCGAACCGGGCCAGTTCCGACCGCACATGTTGCACGTAGGGACAGTGATTACAGAGGAACACGATGACCAATGCGGGCGCGCCGGCGAACTCCTCGAGACCCACCCGTCGGCCCGTCGTGTCGGGTAGCGAGAAGGCGGGGGCCACGGTGCCAAGCGGTCGCATGGAAGAAGGTGTCAAGGCCATGCAAGGAAGCTGGGCTGATTCCTTACTGCCGCACAACATGGAATTGCGCGGACTTTCCCGAGATGCTGCGCGCAGAAGACACCAGAATGTCACGTGCGCAACCCGCCGCGAACAACCGATGATTCATGTTTGTGAAATCACATCGACTCTTGCTGTTGGGCGTGGTGCTGACCGGATGGTTTCATGAGGCTCAGGCCAGGATCTCGCGCACCACCTGCCCGGAGACATCAGTCAGCCGGAAATCCCGCCCCGCATAGCGATGGGTCAGCTTCTCATGATCGAACCCCAGCAGGTGCAGCATCGTCGCATGCAAGTCATGGACATGCACGGGCCGGTCCACCGCACGGAACCCGAACTCATCGGTCGCACCATGGACATGACCCCCTTTCACGCCGCCCCCCGCCAGCCAGACGGTGAATCCCCAGTGGTTGTGATCCCGGCCCCGCCCGTTGCCCGGGGTGCCCGGAGCCGGCAATTCCACCGCCGGAGTCCGGCCGAATTCCCCGCCGCAGATCACGAGCGTCTCATCCAACAATCCCCGTTGCTTCAGATCGGTCAGCAATGCCCCGATCCCCTGGTCGACCTCGCGTCCCAGGTTCCGATGCGCCTCCGCGATGTTGTCATGGCTGTCCCACGGTTGCACATCGCCATGGTAGCACTGGACGACCCTCACTCCACGTTCCACGAGGCGGCGGGCGATCAACAATTGCCGTGATTGCACCGAATCCCCATACATCGCCCGCACCCCCGCGGGCTCCCGGGAGATGTCGAAGGCATCGGTCGCCTCCAACTGCATGCGATAGGCGAGCTCGAAGGATTGGATCCGCGATTCAAGCTGCGGATCGCCGCCGCGGACGCGTTCGTGTTCGGCGTTGAATTCCGCGAGGAGATCCAGTTGGCGGCGTTGCGCGTCCCGGGGCAACCGGGCATTGGTGATGTTCTCGATCAGTTCCTCCGGCTTCAATTTCTTCGTGTTGATATGCGTGCCCTGGTAAATGCCCGGCAGGAACGCCGAACGCCAGTTGGACACGTCCGACACCGGCAGTCCCGGGCACATCGCGATGAAGCCCGGGAGATTCTGGTTGGCGGAACCCAGGCCATACGTGATCCAGGCCCCATAACTCGGACGGGACAGCCGTTCGTCGCCGCAATTCATCAGGCGCATCGACTGCTCGTGGTTGGGCGTGTTCGCGTGCATCGAACGGATCACGCAAAGGTCGTCCGCATGCCGGGCCGTGAAGGGGAATATCTCACTGATCTCAAGCCCGCTTTCACCATGGGCTCGGAACGCGAACGGTGACGGCAACGCGGCTCCCAACGGACGTTCGGTGGTCAGGTTGCCACTCGGGATCACCTTGCCCGCCCATTTCGCCAGGGCCGGCTTCGGATCGAAGGTGTCGACCTGTGACGGGCCGCCGTTGAGATAGATATGGATGACGTGCTTGGCGCGACCGGGGAATTGCGGCGGCCGCGGCGCCAGCGGGTTGGAGGTGGTCGCACCCCCCAGAAGCCGCGCCTCGCCCAACACGCCGGCCAATCCCAGAAAGCCCAGGCCGGTCCCCATCCGGGCCAGCATCTGGCGCCGGGTCAGGAACCGCTGGGGAAGATGTTCAAACGGGTTCATCGTTCAGTTAATCCAGGAAAACCGCCTCATTGGAAACCAGCAACACTTGGGCAAACTGTTCCCAAGGGTCCGGTTGCGTCCCGGTGTCCGACCGCGCCGTCCCGATGAACCGCAACGCCTTCTCCGTTTCCCCAACTGTCGGTTCTCGCCCCAGCACCCGCCGGAAGAGCGCCGCCACCCGCCCGGCCCCGGACGCCCCACCGGCGGCGGATCCTTCGGCGACCGCCCGCGCCTGCTCCTGCACGAACGGTGAATTCATCGCAAACAACGCCTGCTGCGGAACCGTCGTGTGCGGCCGCCGCTCGACACATTGGTCGGGCACCGCGAAATCGAACGAACGGAAAAGCCCCGGAAGGTTCTGTCGGTCGATCAATCCATACACCGTCCGACGCCGGTTCAACGGATCATCGGCCACATCCACCGGACGCCCACCCAACCGCGGATCCAATCGCCCCGACACAAACAGCAATGTGTCCCGCATCGCCTCCAGGTCGATCCGTCGCCGGGGATAATGTCCGATCAACGGATCCTCCGCGTCGCCCCCGCCGGGGCCCGGGTCCACCGACTGCCGATAGGCGCCGCTCAGCACGATCACCCGGTGCAGGTGCTTCACGCTCCAACCCGAGCGCACGAATTCGTCCGCCAACCAGTCCAGCAGTTCGCCCTGCAATGGCGCCGGGGTCCGGGCCCCGAAATCCGCCGGCGACGACACCAGGGGTTCGCCGAAATGCTCCATCCAGACGCGGTTCACGAAGACCCGCGCCGTCAGCGGGTTGGTCGGCGACGCAATCCTCCGGGCGAGTTCAAGCCGGCCGCTCCCCGGTCCCAACGGAAGCGTCTCGCCCCCGCTCAGGACCCGCAGAAACGCGCGCGGCACCGTCGGGCCCGGCCGCGCCGGACTGCCCCGCAGGAACACCCGTGGCTCATAAGGCTCCGGCAATTCCGTCAGCACCATCGCCCGGGCCGGCGGGGCGTTGGTCGCATGCGCCGCGAGCTTGTCCAGGTTCAGCACCAGGGTGCCGTACTTATCCTTTTCCGCACGCGACATATGGTTGGGCGTGTCCCGCCGCGGGAACCACATCGGCCCCTCGGGACCCGTCACCACCCCGAGCAGTTCCTGCCGGTCCGGGTCCGCCCCCCCGACGCCCGACGCCACCCCACCGGCGGCCGCCCCTTTCGAACCCTCATAAGCGGCGAGCAACACTTCCCCGTAGGTCCGCGCCACCATCGCCCAGTTGGTGGGATTGGCCCGGCGCAAGGCGTCCCGAACCCGGGGATTCACCCCGTCACCAAGACCCTCCAGCACCGCCGGGGCCTGTTCGGAAAACCTTCCGTCCTCCAGCGCCATCAACCGCGCCCACGGCCCAAAAACACGGTCTTCCGGCCGGGCCCGGCGTTCGAGGAAGCGCCGCGTCCGCACCATCAGGGACGGCCGGAAATCATCCGGTGTCAGCGACAGGGCGAACTGCGTGGTCTCGGTCAGGTCCGGCGGCGTCGTCGCCGCGCGCACGAGATAATCTCCGATCCGTTTCCTGAGAATCTCCGTCAACGCCGCGAACTGCGCGTCCAGGTGGTCCTCCAATTCCTTCTGCGCCCTGGCCAATTGTTCCTCAAACGCCAACCCGCCCGGCACGTCCCGCGGATCCTCGATCAAGGGCTGCACATAGGGCCGCTCCGTCGATGCGAACACCCCGTACCATCCATAATAATCCTCCATCGTCACCGCATCGTATTTGTGGTCGTGGCACCGCGCGCACGCCACCGTGAGCCCCAGCAATCCGCGACCCACCGTGTCGATCTGGTCATCGATCTGGTCGTGCGGGTTCTGGTCGAACAACCGGCCCAGTGTGAGGTAACCCAGGGCCGCCAGGCGCCACGGCGGCAGCTTCGGCTCCACCAGGTCGGCCGCGAGCTGATCCCTCACGAATTCATCATACGGCACGTCCGCATTGAATGCCCGCACGACATAATCACGATAGGTATAGGCATAAGGCCGCAAGGCGTCGCGCCCATATAATAATACCAGGTCCTTCGTGTCCGCATAGCGCGCATAGTCCAGCCAGTGCCGGCCCCAGCGCTCCCCATGGCGCGGGTCCGACAGCAACCGGTCCACCACCGCGGCGGCGGCGCCCGGGGAGGGGTCGGACCGGAACGCCTCGATCTCGGCAAACGTGGGCGGCAACCCGATCAGATCATAGGTGACCCGGCGCAGCCAGGTCCGCCGGTCCGCCGGCGGCGCGTAGCCGCGGCCCTGTTGCCCGAGCTTTGCCAGCTAGGAAGGCATCGATCGGCGATTCCATGCGATCCCGGTCCTGCTCGCGGACCGGGGGTGGGATGGGACGGTGCACCGGTTGGTAGGACCAATGCCGGGCCGCTTGGGCGAACGATTGTCCCGGACCATTGGCAGCGTGCAGGGCGCCGGGGCCTCCCACCCCGGCGAGGAGGACGCCAAGGAGGATTGGGATGAGGGACGAAACTCTCACGGAATCCCCTACATGTGGCAAGGCGAGGGCCGGCGTCAACCCGCCAACCGGGGGAGAGGCCCCCTCGGAGGGGCGAGTTCCACGAGTCCCCAATCAAACAGATGGGGGTGGGACTCTCGGAGCTCGCCCCTCCGACCGATGCTGCGCGGGGGACGTGCGGAGGGGCCAGAAAACCCGCCGCCCTGGCGCCGCTCAAGGCCGCGCCGATATTCCGGTACCGGCGGCGGGCAATTCGAACAGGTCGCCATGGCATCCTTTGTCACGCCCGCGCCACCGGATCCGGGCCCGGTCCCGGACG
The DNA here is from genome assembly GCA_025360495.1 of Verrucomicrobiota bacterium. GTDB lineage: Bacteria > Verrucomicrobiota > Verrucomicrobiia > Limisphaerales > UBA9464 > UBA6176. Next base: position 9,834 of record JANYCC010000449.1, read on the forward strand.
GATTGAAGTTCGGCGAAACTGATGAGCCCGTGACGGGTGCCAAGGTCGGTCACCGCCCACATGGCAGTCGTCCGCTCCACCAAACCAAAGACGAAAACGCGCCGGCCCGCGGCCTGCGCCTCTTCAATCTTCTTCTCCAGGGCGGGCGCCCCACCGAGCAGGAACATCAACTGGACCCGGGGCTGATTGGGGTACATCGCCCCGAAAGTCCCCGATTCATCCCAGCCATCGCAGATGAGGAGATCGTCCGGTCCCAGGTCCGCCCGCAAGGCGACGGCGGCCTTGATCCCCGGGCTGTTGGGATTGTGGCATCGGAGAGCCACGCGAGGGACGTTGGCCGCCAATTGGACCGCAAGGATCCCGCCCAGAATCCAGATCCCGCGCCGGTTCCGGATCGAGGCGAGGACCGCGAGGAGCAGCAGGAAGGAGATGGGATAGATCCACATCTTGTTATAAAGCGGGCTCAGGTAAAACGGGGGGAAAAGGCCGGCGGCAAAGCCGATCAGCAGCGCCCCACGCACCCGCCGAAGTCCCTCGGGCACCGCCGCAAAAAGCGCCCAACCTGCGAAGCCCAGGATGAGGAGGGACTGCACCACCAACAATACCTTCTGCAGGCCCGACAACATTCCAAAACCCGCCAGCAGACCGGGCCAGATTTCCGTCGGCCACGGGACCGCCACGGCCTGGACCAGTCCGACCGGGACGCGTGCAGCCTGCGAAAAACGGAAGAAGCCCCAGTATTCACCATCGTGCTTGGTCGTCAGGTACCCGAACACGCCGGCTGGATCATGGGCGCCGGACAGGACGGCTGCGGTGGTGAACAAGCCGATCCCCACCAATCCCGCCGCCCCCACCCAGGCGAAGCCGGTCTCCCGACGCTGTGCCGCCATCCACAGGACCGCCGGGCCCGCCAGGAAATAAGTCTGGTAAGCCACGACGGACAAAGCCCAACACGCGCCGGACAACAGACCTGCCCCGACGATCGACCCCGGCCGTCGCACGGCGGCCCAAAGCGAGGCCATCAACCAGAACTGGCCCATGATCGGTTCGGTCGTCTGGAGGCTGTGGTACATCCACGGCGTGCTCAAACCCAGGATCAGCCCGCCGAGGGCGCAGCGGGGTCCGTCCAATCCCAAACGCCGGAGAAAACCGACGGCGAAGCCCACGGCACCGGCACCGAGAAGGGCGTTCAAGGCCTCCAGCCATGCCATCCGGCCCACAAAATCCACGGGCGCCCACCCCTTCACCAATTGCCACCACCCGCCGAACCAGACATCCACAAATGGATGATTGGAAGCCCCGATGGAAGGCCGACCCCAGAAGGAACCGGCGTGCTTCAGCGCATCGCCGTCGTACACCAGCGCGCCGAACGAAAGATAGAACGCCAGGAGAACCAGGGCGATCGCTCCGGCCCACCAACCGGCGGCCAGGGGGGTCGTCGCGGAGGGGGCGGATTCAGGCGGGGAAACGGGGTCTATGGTCACGGCAGCGCTCATGTCAGATCGCCCGGCACGATAGGGTCCGACCCTCGACCCTGTCACCCCCGGAGTCCGCCCCCTCGTTCTCGTGCCTCGTCCTCGCGTCTCGTCCTCGTCCCCTTCTCGAAGCCACGAGCCCGATCAAGGAGGACGAGGAACACGAGTACGAGCACCGGGTTGGCCGTCCCCTCTCTCCGACTCTCTCCCCACCCGTTCCTCGCGGGGGGATGAGCAGGGAACAGAATGCCGCGCTTGACGCCCCTCCGATGCCTCACATGCTCCGCGCACCTGAAATTCGCCGCCCGACACGCCGACGCCGACCGGTCCCGGAAGGGGTTGGATCCGGCGCTCCCCGGGATGCACCCCAAGACACGCATGCAAAAACAGCGACTCGTTGAGAAGGAAGCGCCGGTCCGCAAAGACGACCTCATCGTCATCACCGGGGCGGGCGGATTCATTGGCGGCAATCTGGCCCAATACTTCGCAAAAAAGGGTTTCTCCCGCATCCGCGCCGTCGACAAGAAACCGCTTCACGATTGGTATCTGCGCGTCCCCGGGGTGGATTCGTTGTGCCTGGACGTGAGCCAGGAGGCCAACTGCCATCGCGTCTGCGAAGGGGCTTCCGAGGTCTACAATCTGGCCGCCGACATGGGCGGAATGGGCTTCATCGAACGGTTCCGGGTCGAGTGCCTCCGCAGCATCCTGGTCAACACCCACATGGTCGAGGCCGCCTACCGGGCCGGGGTCCGTCGCTATTTCTTCTCGTCCTCCGCCTGCGCCTACAACACCCAACTCCAGCAGGATCCCGCCGTCCGCGCCCTCAAGGAATCCGACGCCTATCCCGCGATGGCCGAACGCGGTTACGGGTGGGAGAAGCTGATGAGCGAGATCTTCTGCCAGGAATACTGGGCGGAACGCGGCCTCAAGACGTTCATCGCCCGGTTCCACAATGTCTATGGCCCCCACGGCACCTGGGACGGGGGTCGCGAAAAGGCCCCGGCCGCCATCTGCCGCAAGGTGATCGACGCCATCGACCGCAAGGATCCCCGCATCCAGATCTGGGGCGACGGCTCCCAGACCCGCAGTTTCATGTTCATCAACGACTGCGTGAAGGGGATCGACCGCATCACGCACTGCGACGACCTGATCGCCACCCCGATCAACCTGGGCTCCAGCGAACTGGTCTCGATCAACGACCTGGTGGACAAGGTGGAACGGATTGCCGGGGTGAAACTCCAGCGGGACTACAAGCTCGACGCCCCGCGTGGAGTCGCCGGCCGGAACAGTGACAACACGTTCATCCGGCAGACGCTCGGATGGGAACCCGACACCCCGCTCGCGAAGGGACTGGCCGCCACCTATAAGTGGATCGGCACCCAATATCACGCCCGCAAACAGGGCCGGCACGTGGTGGAGTGAGGGGGAAAGTATGAATTATGAAGGAGGACGGATGAAGGGGGGATGGCGGTCCAATCCTTCATCCTTCATCCTTCATCCTTCATACTTTTCCGTTGTCGATCAGTCGTGTCTTGCCAATGAACACGGCCATCGCCAACTGGGTGCCCCGTGACACGCGGTCCACCGGCACCATCGTGTCGGGATCGAAAAACTCCACGTAATCGATCCGCGCGGCCGGCTGGGTCCCTATCAACGCGGTCAACCGGGCCCGCAAGGCGTCGGCCCGCAGTGATTTCCCGGTCGCCTTCACCTCCGCACGCGCCTGTTGCAACGCCCGCCAGAGCACCACCGCCTGCGCCCGTTCCTCCGCCGACAGGTACACATTGCGCGAACTCATCGCGAGGCCATCGGGTTCGCGATGGGTCGGAGCCACCACCACCTTCAAGGGAAAATTCAGGTCCGCGACCATCCGCCGCACCACCGCCGCCTGCTGCCAATCCTTGGCCCCGAACACCGCCACGTCGGGCAACACCACGTTGAACAGTTTCGCCACGATCGTGGTGACGCCGCGGAAATGGGTCGGTCGCGCCGCACCTTCCAAGCCGCGGGTCAATTGCTCCTCCGCCACATAGGTGCTGTAGTCGCCGGCGTCGCGCCCGGCGTACATCGCGGCATCCGTCGGGGCGAAAACCACGTCCACCCCTTCACGACGGCACAATCGGAGGTCCTCCTTCCAATCGCGCGGATATCGGGATAGGTCCTCCGTCGGGGCGAATTGGGTGGGGTTGACATAGATGCTGACCACCACGGCCCCGGCGGGACCCACGCGACGACGCGCCGCGCGGACGAGGGACAGATGCCCTTCGTGAAGGAATCCCATGGTGGGAACGAAGCCGATGGGGCACCCGGACCGTTTCCATTGGAGGGCGATCCGCTGCATGGCGGCGGGGAGACGAACGATGCGCATGGTGAAAAGGGCTCAACCGGCAGACACGGTGACGTCATTCCAATGCGGTTCGTGAAGGATGGAAACGGAAAAACACGATCACCCGTTGGAGCGGACGGCAGGATGCTCACTTCTCGAGTGGATAAAGGGACAGGTCCTTTGTCGGGGCGGAGGGGAGCCAAACCCGGTCTTTACCTCGGCTTCCCCTCCATGTTTCTGTCGCCCATTTTTCTGTCGTTCCTCCCGTCCATCTTCCGGATCCAGCCGCCAACCAGACCGACGACGACAGAAAAATGGACGACAGAAACATGGGTTTGAAAGGCACGCCGGCGGCCGCAGGGCTCGGTCATCCCACAACCACCTTCAGCACTTGCTTGAACCCGCCGCATCCGTAACTTCACCGCCGGAATGGATTCGCAACTGCTGCAATACGTCCCCGTGTTGATCCTGCTGCTCGTCGCGGTGGGTTTCGCCGCGGGAACCCTCGTGGTGTCGGTCCTCGCCGGGAAATCCGGCCGCCGCACCAAGGTCAAGGATTCCCCCTATGAATGCGGCATGCTCCCCGAAGGCGAGGGTTCCGCCCGGTTGTCCGTGAAGTTCTTCCTCGTCGGGCTGCTGTTCGTGCTCTTCGACATCGAGGTGGTCTTCATGTATCCGTGGGCCGTCACCTACCGGGAACTGCTCAAGACTGACGCCGCCCTGGTCCTCGGCGGCATGCTGACCTTCCTCGGCATCCTCTTCGTCGGTTACCTCTACGCGCTGAAGAAAAAGGCGTTTGAGTGGCGCAGTTGATCGGTTGATCGCCCCATGACCCCCATCAAGTTCGGCACCAGCGGTTGGCGCAGCCTGATCGCACGGGATTTCACCTTCGAGAACGTCCGGTTCGCGGCCCAGGGCATCGCCGACCATCTCGTGGCCGAACTGGCCCGGACCGGTTCGCCGATCCACGGTCGGAAACCGGTGGTGATCCTCGGCCATGACACCCGGTTTCTCGGCCGGGAATTCGCCCTCGCCGTCGCCGAGGTGCTGGCCGCCAACCAACTCTTGCCGGTGTTGTGCGAGCGTGACGCCCCGACCCCGGTCATCTCCCACACCATCCGGGTCCGCAAGGCCATCGGCGGCATCAACCTGACCGCCAGCCACAATCCCGCCGGATACCAGGGCATCAAATTTTCTGCCCATAACGGTGCCGCCGCCCCGACCGAGGTCACCCTCCAACTCGAGGCCAACATCCGACGCCGACAGGAAACCGGCTGGACCTTCCCCGCGGCCCTTGCCGGCACGTTTTCCTGCAAGACGCTGGATCCGCAGCCCGCCTATTTCACGCAACTGCGCAAGCTCGTCGATTTCCCGACGCTCCGCCGCGCCCGTCTCAAGGTCGCCGTGGAACTGATGTACGGCACCGGTCGCGGTTATCTCGACACGTTGCTGGAGGAGGACGGCGGCGCCAAAGTCCTCCGCTTCCATGACCAGGTGAACCCGCTGTTTGGCGGCCATCATCCCGAACCCAATGCCGAGGGCATGGCCGGCGTGCGCGAGGCCATCCTGGCCGGCAAGGCGCAGTTGGGTCTCGGTCTCGACGGCGATGCCGACCGCTTCGGAGTGGTCGACCAAGACGGCACCTGGCTGACCCCGAACCAGGTCCTTGCCCTGACGCTTTATCACCTGAAGAAGAACCGCGGTTGGACGGGATCGGTCGTTCGCACCGTTCCCACCAGCCATCAGGTGGACGCCATCGCCCGTTTGCTGGGGGTGACGGTTCACGAGACGCCCGTGGGATTCAAATATCTCGGCGCGTTGATGGAATCGGAGGATGTCATCGTGGGCGGCGAGGAATCCGGTGGCTTGGGCGTGAAGGGTCATGTGCCGGAGAAGGACGGGGTTCTGGCGTGCCTGTTGATGGCCGAATTGGTCGCTTTCGCCCGGAAACCGCTGGGGAAAATCCTGGCCGAGCTCGAACGTCAGACCGGGGAATTCCACACTGACCGCATCAACGTGGCGATCCCGGCGGAGCAGAAGGCGGCGTTGTTGGAACGGTTGGGGCGCGGTTTCGAGACCTTTGCGGGGAAACCGGTGCGCGAATTCATCACCACGGACGGATTCAAGTTCGTGTTGCCGGACGACGAGTGGGTGGCTTTCCGGGCGAGTGGGACGGAGCCGTTGATCCGCTGCTATTTGGAGGCGAAATCCGCTGCGGGGCTGAAGAAACTGGCCGCCGCCGCCCGCCGCGTGTTGACCGGTTGAGGGGTCCCGCTCCACAACTCAGCTGTTGACCTTTCCCACACAGTTGCCTAAATCCGGGCATTGATCCCACGCGGCACCCACGTTCGCCTTGAGCGACGTACCCTATCTATGCGCACACACGTCTCCCATTCGTTCGGACGGAACCCACGTTCCGGCTTCACGCTGATCGAACTCTTGGTGGTCATCGCGATCATCGCGATCCTGGCCGGCATGCTCCTGCCCGCGCTCAGCAAGGCCAAGGACAAGGCCCAGAGCACGGTCGATCTGAGCAACGTCAAGCAGATCATGCTCGCCGTTAACATCTACTCGAATGACGCCAACGATTATCTCCCGCATCCGACGTGGGGCGGAGTCGATGGCACCTCGGGCGCCGGGCCGAACGGTTGGGCTTATGCCACGTCGATCAACGGCAAATGGATTCCCAACGGGGTCATCGCGCTGAACAAGGTCCGGGGCCTTGGGAACGACGAAACCAACCAACTGCCCTTCTTCCAGCAGGGTCAGGTGGGGAAGATCCTGACCACGCACCGGGCGTCGTTCTGCCCGAAGGACGTCGGCGAGATCACCGGATCCAAAAAGAACCAGTGGGCTCAGCGACAGGTCAAAGTGACCAGTTACACCTTCAATGGTTGTATCAGCGGTAATGACATGCAGCTTTCGCCGGCCGGCAAGACCTATAAGCTGAGCCAGTTCAAGGCCACGGACATCCTGCTCTGGGAGGCCAATGAGATGACGCCGTTCTGGTTCAACGACGCCGGAAACCAACCCGGCGAGGGCGTTTCCCAGCGCCACGCGGGCAGCACCAAATCCAGTGCCACCACGGATGTCGGTGGCGGCGCCATCGTCGGCCGCGCGGGAGGCACGGCGGAGATGATGAAATTCCGGAGTTACATGGGCATGGCGACGCAGGTGGGTCCCCCCGCCCTGCGCATCCCGGTTGGCAGCCCGGATAACCAACTGTTTTGCGGGCCTCGCTACGGCCGTTAAGCCCTGCCGACGCCATCCCATGAATACCGGCTTCCGCCTCCTCGCCTCCACCGGACTGGTCGCCATCGCCTTGGTCCTCGGCACCGGTTGCAACAAGAAAGCCAAGGACACCACCGGCGAAACAGTCGTCGATGAAAACGGGAAGACGGCCCCCGCGGCCCTGCCGTCGGCTGCCAATCCTGAGGCCGCCCAGGCCCTTGCCGCCGCGAATGCTTCGCTCCAAAAGAGCGACTACGATGCCGCCGTCGCGGCCTTGGTCCAGGCCCAGCAAAACCAACCGGTCATGTCGGAAGAGCAGAAACAGAAATACCGGCAAACGGTCCAGGACACGACCACCCGACTGCTCGAGGCCGCCCGGACCGATCCCAAGGCCCAGGAAGCCTACGAGAACTTCGGCCGCCTCATGAAGGGCCACTGATCCTTCCCGCAAGGGATTCCCCACGGCGGGTGCCGGCGGCCTCAACCGCCCGCACCCGCCGGATTGTTTCTTAGACATCGATCTTGCGCGCTTGGCGTTCTTTGCGTGAAACACCCAGGGTTCTGCCGCATCGTCACGACTTAGGTGAACCGCACCCGCCGCCGCGCACTCCTTTTCATACTCCTCGCCGGGGTCGCGGCCGTCGCGTGGTGGCGTCACGGCCACCCTACCAGCCCGGTTGCTTCCCCGCGGCCGGTTGACGCCGCGGAAACGGCCGCCCGACGTTTCCTCGAATTGGAAGCCCGCGAAACGGAGTTTGACCACACCGTCTGGGCGCCGGAACTCGAGGCCGAACGGTTCGAAGACGCCCTGAACCGGTTCTGGGACGACCTCCACCAATCCGATCACAATTGGGATGTTTTCGCCGCATTCCGCCCCACCGAACTCACGCTTCCCACAACCGCGGCGGCGGTGCCGAAAGACTTCTTCAACCCCGCCGCCGATCTCCCCGGCAAGAGCTTCGATGCGCCCGGACTCGTCGCCTGGCTCACCTCGTGCCGGGACTCGGGTTGGCAGGTGCGTCATTCCCGTTGGGAGTTGCGCCGCCACGACGTGTCTTCCCGCCGTTCCTCGGTCCACTTCGAAATCCTCGCCGAAAACTCAGGCACCCAGACCCGCTCCCAATTCCGCGGCGAAGCCTCCGTCGTATGGACCGACGGCACCAATCCACGCCCCCTCACCGTCAGCGTCCAACGTCTCGAGGCGTTCGCTCACACCGGCGCCACCGACTTCGTCACCGAGGCCGAATTGGTTCTACCCGTCCCACCACACACTCCCTTCACCGACCCATTGCTGGCGGTCACTGACGCCCACTCCGGCGCGACGGATCTGTTCCTCGTCGGGGCCGCCTTGCGCTTCCATCGTGAAGCCGGCCGTTGGGTCGGACATCCCCTCACCGGCCTGCCGACCGAACGTCTCTGGGCCGCCGCCGTCGCCGATTGGGATGGCAACGGACATGAGGACCTGGTGCTCGCGGGAGGCGATGGAATCCGGGTCCTGCGCGGGCCGGATTGGGTCGGACCCGGTGAAGTGGTGTGGGTCGCACCGCAAAGATTAAAGCACCCGCAGACCCTCTCCGTGGGCGATTATGATGGCGACGGCCGACCCGACATCTGGCTCGGGCAATATAAACTTCCCTATCAAGGCGGCCAGTTCCCCACGCCTTATCACGATGCCAACGACGGATTTCCCTCCCACCTCTTGCACCGTGAAGGCCCGTCCACGCTCCGCGACGTCACGGAAGAAGCCGGCCTCGGGCTCCACCGCCATCGACGTGTCTATAGCGGTTCCTTCACCGACCTCAGAGGCGACGGCCACCTCGACCTGGTCACCGCCAGTGATTTCGCCGGGTTGGATGTCTATGAGAACGACGGCCACGGACATTTCCGGGATCGCACGTCCGGTCTTGGGAATGCGCGCCACGCCTTCGGAATGGCCCATGTGACGGGTGATTTGGACGGGGACGGCCGCCCGGATGTGTTCATGGCGGGGATGGGTTCGCTCGTCGCGGGCCGGTTGGACGCGCTCGGACTGGGTCGGCCGGATTTCCCGGATCCTGATCGATGGCGTGGGCCGATGACCGTGGGCAACCGGGTGTTCGCGGGAACTTCTGCAGGGCTGGTTCCGGCACCCTGGGGCACCGACCTGACCGATGCCGGATGGGCATGGGCGGTGACGCCGCTGGACCTGGACAATGACGGCCACGTCGATTTCCACCTCTGCAACGGGCATGAGACCCGGGCGAGTGTCCAGGATTATGAACGCCAGTTCTGGCGCCACGACTTATATGTGGGCGGATCCACCAACGATCCGGCGGTGGATGTGTATTTCCATAATGCCGCCGGGCGCCGCGCGGCGGACCGGGCGTCCTATGGGGGTTGGTATCACGGGGCGTGTTTCCGGCATGATCGGGACGGTGGCTACCACGAGGTCGGATGGCTGCTCGGGACCGCGATCCCTGCCGACACCCGGAACGCCGTCGCGGCGGATTTCGACGGGGACGGACGGCTCGATCTGGCGGTCACCACCTATGAGGAATATCCGAAACGCCGACAACGATTGATCATCCTGCTGAACCGTCAACCCGTGCCCAACCATTGGGTGGGATTCCGGTTCGACGGCTGTTCCGGACTCAACGCGCGGATGAGGATCACGGCGGGTGGGATGACCCAGGAGCGGTGTTTGCGAAGTGGGGAATCCTATCGATCCCAGGCGGCCGGCGCGGTGCATTTCGGGTTAGGGACCGCGACGACCCTCGAACACGCCGAGATCCGCTGGCCCGACGGCACGATCCAAGACTTGGGAAAGCCGGCGATCGACCATTGGGGCGCCGTGCGGCGGACGGCGCGGTGAAGTTCTGGGCCTTTCCAGACGGCACGACAGAAAAATGAACGACAGAAACATGGGAAAACTCCGCACCGGCGCAGCGAACCCGCAGGGCTGGCCCATTTTTCTGTCGAAGATTTTTCTGTCGTCGATCACTTCCCAGTCGCATGGAGGAGCATCGCGACCAAGCGCACCGCCACCACCACGGCGACCCCGATCAACAGGACCCCACTCCCCTGGGCCAACCGGTGGAGGGTCGCGGCGGAGAACCGTCCCCGACCGCAGTTCACGCCCCATCCGACCAGGGCGAACCAACCCATCCCGCCCAAGGCGACCCCGCTGACGAACGGCCATTTGGATTCCCACCGGTTCTCAATCCATTCGCGTGACAGCAGCGTGGCGGCGACCGTGATCCAAAGCAGCAACACCGCGGGATTCCCCAAGACGCGCAGGAATCCCGTCCAGAAGGCCGTGTGGGGATGGAAGGTTTCCTCGACGAAATGTTCCACCCGCTCCTCGCCGGGGATCGGACTGCCCCGCAGATATTTCACGCCCAGCCAAAGCATCAGTGAAAGGCTGACGGATTCGATCGCCGCCCGCACCCAGCGGGACTCGAAGACCGGGGCGAATCCAGCGCACGCGATGGCGCAGTAGATGGCCTCCATGGCGACCGCACCGAATCCGAGGAACAGGCACCAGCGCAGGCCGCGACGCGGCCCCTCGGCGACCAGCGTGGCGTTGATGGGACCCCCCGGAATACTGCTCACGAAGCCGGCCACGAACCCCAGTCCGGCGGCCACCCAGGTTGACGACCCATCCACCATGCGTCGTCAGGGAGGGCCGGGTCGTCCGTTGTCCGTCCCCGGTGCGCCTTCGCCCCCTGCGGCGTCGTCCTCGTCCTCGTCCACCTCGACCTTGCGTTGCATGCGGCGGGAGATATAGGGCCGGATGAATCCGTAAAGGAGATAGACCGTGAAGAACAGCGGCATCAGGTACGGCATGAGCTGCTTCCACAGCATCACGAAGAGCGCGATCACCAGCACGATGACCAGCGTCTTCACAAACGGTCGCTGGGTCCGCCAATGGATCTTCTTGAAGGTCGGGTATTTCACCTCGCTGACCATCATCGCCGAGAGGAACACCAGGATCAGCGGCAACGCATAACGCCAGGAACCGGACCGGAACCCCTTTTCATCCAATCGGATCAGGAACAGGGCCAGCGAAGCCACCATCCCCGCGGCCGCCGGGATGGGGAACCCGAGGAAATACTTGCCCCCGCCCGTCCCGGACATCGCCGCGAGACAATTGAAACGCGCCAGTCGGAACGCACCGCAGATGACGAAGGTCGCCGAGATGAACCACCCGAATTCCGGATGATCGCTGAACACGTCCTTCAACACGATCCGATGCACCAGGAAGGCTGGCGCCGCACCGAAGGAAACGATGTCGGCCAGCGAATCGAATTCCCGACCGAACGGGCTCTCATAGCCGCCCATGCGCGCCACCCGCCCGTCCAACAGGTCGAAGATGCAGGCCAGCAGGATCAGGAAGAGCGCGATCTTGATGTCATGATAACTGCCGCCGACCAGATCGGCCTCTACGATATAGGTCAGGGCCAGGAACCCGCAGAACAGGTTGCCGGCGGTGAACAGGTTCGGCAGGAGATAGATCTTCAGGCGCTCGGCCTGGACCTCCTGGTCCTCACCGGTCGCGATCTTGGAGGTTGGCTCGGGTCGATCCATGGCAGGTCATCCCAATCGGGCCATCACGGTCTCGCCCCCCACCACCCGTTGCCCGATCCGCACTTCCACCTTCGCGTCCAAAGGCAGGTATAAGTCCGCGCGTGAACCGAACTGGATGAGGCTGATCCGTTCCCCTTTGGCCACCGTTTCACCGACCTCCAACCACGGGATGATGCGACGTGCGATCAGGCCCGCCAACAGCCGCACCCCGATGCGTTTCGCCGCGGGATCGGTCGCCTCGAACCCGATGAGCACGTTCTCGTTTTCGGTCGCCGATTCGGACTTCATCGCGTTGAGGAATTTCCCCGGGGTGTGTTGCCGATAGGTCACCCGCCCCCCCACCGGCGCCTGTTGCACGTGCACGTCGAACACGGACAGGAAGATCGACACCCGACGGCAACGTCCGTTCATCACCAGAGGTTCGTCGATTTCGTCGATGATATCGACCTTGCCGTGGGCCGGGGCGACCACCAAGCCGGCACCCTGGGGCACCTTGGCTTCGGGATCCCGGAAGAAATAGAAGGTGAAGAGGGAAAAGACGAGGAGCGGGGCGAGCGCGAGGCCGGACGCCAAGGGGGCAGGCACGCCCGCGAATTTGAGGCCGGCACCGACCAAGCCGAGCAGGATGAGGCCAATCAGCAGGATCCGACCCGCCGCTTGGAGCGCCTTGCCGCGATGTTTCATGTGCCGACACCCTAGCGGTCCGCCGCATCCCGGGGGAAGCGCCCATTGCAGGGCGCATCTAGGCATAGTGGGAAGGCGGGTAAGAAAACCCGCCCTCCCGGAGCTGTCGCGGTCCTGGGAGGGTGGGTTTTCCAACCCGTCCCGGTCCCCCTGCCGGGCCGGCTTCCCACGATGCCGGCTGCGCCCGCATTGCATTGGAACCATTCGCGGCATTGCCAACCGCCTGAACACATGCGACTTCATCCCGGTCTTTCCGCCGCGCATGCCTTTTGCCCTGCCGATCACCGGGTTTGATTTCACTCCGCGCACCCGCCTCTGGTTCGAACCCGGGGCGCTGCAGCATCTGGGACGCCTCGCCCGCGACCTTCCCGGCCGCCATGCCCTGCTGGTCACCGACCGCGGAATCGTGGCCGCCGGACACGTCGCACGCGCCGAAGCCAGCCTCCGGGAAGCCGGCATCCGCGTCACGACCTACGATTCCGTCCACGAAAATCCCACCACCACCGATGTCGCCCATTGCCTGGGGGTCGCGCGTTCGGCCGGGATTGATTTCATCGTCGGCCTGGGTGGGGGCAGCTCCATGGACACGGCCAAGGGCACCAATTTCCTCCTGACCAACGGGGGTGAAATGAAGGATTACTGGGGCGTGGGCAAGGCCACCCTGCCGATGCTCCCGTTGATCGCCGTGCCCACGACCGCCGGCACCGGCAGCGAATGCCAGTCGGCCGCCCTGATCGCGGACGAGGTGACCCATCAAAAAATGGCGTGCCTCGATCCCAAAGCCGCGGCCCGCGTGGCGTTGCTGGATCCGGAACTCACCGTCTCCCAACCGCCACGGGTCACGGCCGTCACCGGGATCGACGCCTTGGCCCACGCCTTGGAAACCGCGGTCACCCGACGTCGGACGCCCCTGTCCTGGCTTTATTCCCAAGAGGCATTCCTGTTGGCGTTCCGGGGTCTCCCCATTGTCCTGGCCGAACCCACCAATCTGGAGGCGCGCGGTCGAATGCTCTTGGGCGCCGCCTTTGCCGGGACGGCCATTGAGCAATCCATGCTCGGGGCCGCCCATGCCGCGGCCAACCCGCTCACGGCGCATTTCAATGTGGTCCACGGTGCCGCCGTCGGACTGCTGCTCCGCCCGGTGATCCGCTTCAACGCCGCCGACCCGGCCGCCCGCCAGGCGTACGCCGCGCTCGCCATCCGCGCCGGCTTGATCGGGACGCATCTTCCGGAATCGGTTGCCGTCGAAGCGCTCCTCGACGCCCTGACCCCGCTCCTGCGCCTGGGCGGTCTGCCCACGTCGCTTTCGGAGGTCGGCGTGGATTCCGCCGCCCTGCCGGAACTCGCTGCGGAAGCCGCCCGGCAATGGACCGCCACGTTCAATCCGCGACCCGTGAGCGCCGACGATTTCCTGCGTTTTTACAGCTCGATCGCATGACCCGATTCACAATGCCCTCGCCGCCGCCTTGCCTGCCGGCGCCCACCCGTTAGCCTTGATTCATGCGGCAACATCCGCAGGCCATCGCCGGCCATTTCAAGGGCGGCTGGGACGAGGCGGGCATCCAGCGTTGGGCCGCCGCGTTGCGCACCCGTCTGGAGGCACCCGCCGTTTCGCTCGGCGTCCTCTTTGCCACCCCGGCCTTCGCCGAACATGCCACCGATCTCCTCGAAATCGTCCGTCTCCATGCCCGCGTCCCGTGCCTGGTCGGTTGCTCCACCCGCGCCGTCATCGTCAATGAGCGCGAACACGAATCCGGCGAAGGACTGGCCCTCAGCCTCTATCACCTGCCCGGAGCCCAACTCCACGCCACTCACCTCGACCCGTCCACCGGCATCGGGCCGGTCCCGGCCCCGGCGAACGGTTGGCTCGTGTTCGCGGACCCGTTCCAGGCCGATGGCGAACGATGGCTCGAGGAATGGAACCGGTTGCATCCCGGCGTCCCCATCGTCGGCGGCCTGGCCAGCGGGGATGCCACCTCCCCACGAACCCAGGTCTTCGTCGATGGCACCGCCCATGAATCGGGGTTGGTCGCCCTCGGAGTCGGGGGCGATGTCCGGTTGGAATCGGTCATTTCCCAAGGCTGCACCCCGATTGGTGAGACGTGGACCATCACGCGCACCGACCGCAATTTCATCGTCAGCATCGGCAACCGCCCTGCCTATACAGTGCTCGTCGAGACCTTCAACCGGCTGTCACGGGAGGATCAGGTCCGCACTCAGGGAAACCTGTTTGTCGGTTTCGCCGGAAGCGAGTACCGGGACGAATATCGCCGGGGTGACTTCCTCGTGCGCCACCTTCTCGGGGCCGATCCCCAACAGGGCCTGATCGCGGTCGGCGCCTTGCCGCGGACGGGTCAGACGATCCAATTCCAACGCCGCGACGCCGCCGCCGCCAGCGAGGAACTCAGCTGGCTGCTGGCCCGGACCCGCGAACGCCTCGCCGGACGTCGTGTGTTCGGCGGTGTGCTGGGCGTGTGCCTGGGACGCGGGGAAGGTCTTTTCGGCAGTCCCAATCACGATGCCGCCCTCATCCAGGAACAACTCGGCCCACTGCCCATCGTCGGCTTCTATTGCAACGGGGAGATCGGTCCCGTGGGCGAACGCAGCTTCGTCCATGGCTACACCGCCGCCCTCGCCCTCTTCGTCCAGGCTTGAGCCCGCGCCCCAGTCCGCGTTGAGTCCCCGCCCGTCACGCATGGAAGATCCCACTGTCATCCTCCCACCGCCCGTGCCCGTCCCTGCCCCGGGTCCGGCTCCCGGTCCCTCCCTGATCGTGCGCCCGGACATCCTGCGCCGCTTCGATTTCGCCGCGTTGTTCGGACGTCCGGCACCCGTCGAACTCGAATTGGGTGCCGGTGACGGTTCGTTCCTCCTCGGGTCGGCCGCCGCCCATCCGGAAAGCGATTTCCTGGGGATCGAGCGACTCCTCGGCCGGCTGCGCAAGATCGACCGCAAGGCACGTCAATCCGGCCTCACCAATCTCCGCGCGCTCCGTCTGGAGGCCAATTATGTGCTCCGATGGATGATCCCCGCGGCCTCGATCCACGCCTTGCACGTTTATTTCCCGGATCCATGGCCCAAACGACGACATTGGAAACGCCGTCTCATCAACACCGGCTTCACCACGCTCGCCGCGACGGTGCTGGCCCCCGGCGGGACGGTGTTCGTGCGCACCGATGATCCCGGTTATTTCGCGCAGATGACCGAGGTTTTTGACGCCCACCCGGGATTCGCCCGGAGCGTTGAACCCGACGCGCTGCTGGCCCGGAAGACCGATTTCGAGGCCGAGTTCAATTCCCGCGGCATCCCCACCTGCCACGCCGCCTGGCGCCGACAGTGATCCCACGCCCGATCCCGATCTCCCATTTCCCATCTCCGATCTCCGATCTCCGATCTTCGATCTCCTCTCCCTTCCTTCCCTCGTCCATGCTCCGCCCCATGTTCGGCACCCGCCTTTTCCACTGGCTCGCGCTGGCCGCCCTGTTCGTCGGCGGCCCCGCCACCCTTTCCGCGCAGTCTGCGCTCGACGAAAAGCAGGTCTCCTTCCTCGATTACACCGGACGCGGCCGGATGATCGGGAGATGGGTCGAACTCGGGACCAATCAATTGGTTGAACTCCGTCGACGGGTCGAGGGCTACGCCACGGACATCCCCCGCCATCACCAGGTCGGCGGTCTGATCGTTTCCACCCGTTTCGCCAGCACCAACCAGTCCGAAATCATCCGCTACGAGGCCCTCGAAGACAGTGCCGCGTGGACCGGATTCTACCTCACTGGACTCGCCTATTGGTTCGCAGTGGATCGCCGGGCCGACACCCTCGAACGCATCCGAAACACGTTGGACGGCGTCGAACGACTGTTGCAGGTCCCCGGGCGGCCCGGCTATGTCCCCGCCTTTGTCGGCAAGGCCGCCGACCCCGCGTACCGGGAGGTTTATTCCACCCACGGGGGCGCCGACCCGACCCGCCCGGGTTTTGGTCGGTTGGCCTTCGCCGGCACGGGGGAGAGCAAAGACCTGGTCTGGCTCGGAGGCGTCTCCCGGGACAATTGCGCGGGTCTCATCATGGGCTTGGGAATGGTCCACAAATATGTCCGCGAAACCCGCATCCGTTCCCGCGTCAGCAATGCCGTCGAACTGATCATCCGCCGATTGGACGAGGATCACTGGCACCTCAATGACGGCCGGGGAAATGAGACCTTCGTCACCCCCATGCTCGCCGCCGCGATCCTCCGTGCCGGCACCTCCATCAACACCAACCGGCACCTGCGCGATTACGAAGCCAACGCCCGCGAACTCCTCGATCTCCCTTCGCCGGCCGCACTCCGTTATGGCGACGACCGGTCGGCGGTGTTCGCGGCGGCCAACCTGGTCACCCTTTCCGGACTCGAAAACACCGAGCGTCGGAAACTGGGTTATCAGAATCAGCTCACCCG
>JANYCC010000029.1 GCA_025360495.1 Verrucomicrobiota bacterium
CCGACGCACTGAAGGGAACCGGATGGCGCCAAGGACTAAAGACCTGTCCCTTAGTAAGGAATAAAAGACCTGTCCCTTAGTAAGGAATAATGATATGGTGTCCCTTGATTCTGTCATCGGTGGTCTTCAGGCTCACAGGCAAGCCTTGGTGCCCGGTGCCGTCATCCCACCTGGGTCTTGCTTCATCCCGTGTCGAGCTTCCCGGATCCCATCGCCTGCGTCCGCCTCGCCCGGCACGCGATGGCAACCCGGTTTGAAGTGGTGGCACATGGGAACTCACCCGAGCGCTTGCGGGCCGCAGCCGAGGAAGCCTTGGATGAGGTCGATCGGATCGAGGATCTGCTTTCGGCCTTCCGACCCCACTCCGCGCTGGCCCGGTTGAACGCGGAGGCCGGTCGCAGTTGGGTTCGGGTGGATCCCCGGCTGTTCTCATTCCTCCAAAGGATCCTCGCATTGGCCGCCGAGACCGATGGTGCCTTTGACCCGACGATCGGCCCCTTGGTGCAGCTCTGGACCGAGGCCCGCGTTCGGCAGGCGATTCCCGAACCCCCGGAGATCGCCGACGCACTGAAGGGAACCGGATGGCGCCATGTGGAACTCGATCCGGCGATCCAAGCCGTGCGGTTCACCCGCCCGGGCCTTCGGCTCGATCCCGGCGCCGTGGGCAAGGGTCACGCCTTGGATTGTGCCATCGAAATCCTGCGCGAGGCCGGCGTAAACCATGCCTTGATCCACGGCGGATCCAGCACGGTGTGCGCCTTGGGATCCGACCCGGCGGGCCGGCCGTGGACGGTGGCATTGCCGGACCCGCCCGAGGGCTTCGGTTGGCGCTGGCCCGATGGGCGTGCTCCGATCGTCCCTCTGAAGGATACGTCGCTGTCGGTGAGCGCGGTCTGGGGCCGATCTTTCCATCACGGCGGGCGCATTTATGGGCATGTCATCGACCCGCGATCCGGGGAACCGGTTCAAGGCGCGTGGTTGGCCGCCGTCCAACTCCCGTCGGCATTGGCTGGGGACGCTTTGTCGACCGCGCTTCTGGTATCGGGCGCAAGGGGATTGCGGCGGCTTGAAGGGCGGCTTCCCGACGTCCGGGCATGGTTGGTGGAATCGAATGGCCTTCCCCCTTGCACACTGGCCCCTGCGGCGGTTCATTGAGCCGATGCAGTTCCGTCACGCCCTTCTCGCCGCTGCCGTCCTGATCACCGTGGGTTGCCACAAGGATGAAGTCCGGGTCTTTGAAGCCCCCAAGGACGCACCGTCCGCCGCTTCGCCCGCCACCGCGTCGGTCCCTCCCGCGGGGGAGGCGATCCCGGCGGGCCAACCCAAGGTTCCGTGGACGATCCCGGCCGGCTGGGAGGAGCGTGCGAACGCCAGCGGGATGCGCCTGGCGAGTTATGGCGTCAGCACGCCCGATGGTCGTAAGGTGGATATTTCCGTGGTGGCCTTGGGCGAACAGGCCGGGACCGAGTTGGACAACGTCAACCGCTGGCGCACGCAATTGAAGCTGGAACCGGTGGGTGTGGACGGGTTGGTCGCGCTGCGTTCCCCGGTCAAGATCGGGGGAACCCCCGGGCAATTGTACGACCTGGTCAGTGACGCCCCGCTCCCGGACGAGAAATTCCGGACCCGGATCCTGGCGGCGATGCTGCCCGCAGGTGGAATGACGGTGTTTTTCAAGGTCATGGGCGCGGATACCCTGGTCACGGAACAGAAGCCCAATGTCCTCCTGTGGCTGGCTTCCGTGCAGGCCGGTGGCGAACGGGAAGGCGAACCGGCGAATGCCACATCGGCCCCTGTCCCGGCTCCGGCTTCAGCCCCAACCCCGGCTTCAGTTGCGGCCGGCGCGGGTGGCCTCCCCGAATGGCAGGTGCCTGCGGGTTGGAAGGCGGCAGGTCCCCGCCCCATGCGTTTGGCGAGTTTCGTGGTTCCGGGCGAGGGTGCCTCCACGGGGGATGTCTCCATCAGTTCCCTGGCTTCCGGCGGGGGCGGCCTGCTGGCCAATGTGAACCGGTGGCGTGGGCAGGCGGGCCTGGCGCCGACCGATGACGCGACGCTCGCCAAGGAGGCGCAGGCGTTGGATCTCGCCGGCGGCGTGCACGGCACCCTGGTCGATCTCGCCGGATCCAAAACCCGCATTCTCGGAGCCGTCGTCCCGGTCGGGGACAAGGCCTGGTTCTTCAAGCTGACCGGCGACACCGACCTGGTGGGCCGGGAACGGGAGAATTTCGTGAATTTCGTGAAATCGGTGAAATTCTGACCCTCCCGGGGTGTTGTGTCCCGGGTTCCGAAATATCCGGGAATGCGCGGGGCCTCTTGTTCGTCTAAGGTTGTTCCAATGCTGATGCGTGTGCTCAATTTCCTGAGTTCGCTGCGCCTGACCGTGACGCTGCTGGCGTTCGGGATCGCGCTGGTGTTCCTCGGTACCGTGGCCCAGGAACCGATGGGCAATTACCTCGTCCAGGAGCGCTTCTTCAAGTGCTTCTACGTCGATCCCGTCGCGCTCAACGCCGCCTTCCGCAAGGCCTCGCATCTGGTGCTGCTGAACCTGGATCCGCTGCCGAACGAGGCGTACCTGGTGCGGCCGCGGATCCCGGTGTTCCCGGGCGGTTACCTGATCGGCGGGATGCTCCTGCTGAATCTCCTCACGGCCCATGCCCGCCGGCTCAAGTTCTCCTGGAAAAAGAGCGGCATCCTGATGACGCACGCGGGGCTCATTGTGATGCTCCTGGGGCAGGTGTTCACCGATCTGCTGGCCCGTGAAAGCCAGATCAGCTTCCGCGAGGGTGAGACGCGCGATTTCAGCGAGGATTTCGCGAAATATGAACTGGTCTTCGCCCATGACATCCCGGGCACCGGCCGGGAACAGGTGATTTCAGTCCCGGAATCCCTCTTGCCGACCGGGGGCGAGGTGCGGAATGAGCGGCTGCCCTTCACGATCCGGATCCGGGAATTCCACGCCAATGCCGACCTCCCCCGGCGGAAACCGATGGTGGACACCAACCGTGAACCCGCCGCCAGCCAGGGGGCCGGCGTGCGGTTGCTGATCGATGCCCAGCCCGAGGTGCGCGACATGGAACATAAGAACATGCCGGCCGCGGTGGTGGAGATTGCCGGGACGCAGGGGAGCCTGGGCACCTGGGTCCTGTCACCGCTGCTGCGTTCGCAGGAATTCCAGGTGGGCTCGGAGACGTGGCGCACCGAGATGCGCCCGTTACGTTATTATGAACCGTTCAGCGTGACCCTGCTGAAGACCACCCACGAGATCTACCGGGGCACGGACATCCCGAAGAATTTCCAGAGCCGCGTGCGCCTCGACAACCCGGCCACCAGCGAGCATCGGGAGATCGATATTTATATGAACAGCCCGTTGCGATACGCGGGACTGACGTTCTATCAATACCAGATGGGACGGGAACAGTTGGCGGCGGGCGGGCGGCCCACGAGCACGCTGCAGGTGGTACGCAACCCCTCCTGGCTGACACCTTATCTGTCCGTCGGGCTCGTGTTTTTCGGGCTGCTCACCCATTTCCTGATCATGCTCACGGCGTTCATCGCACGTTCCACCAAATCGGTGCGCCCGGTCACCGGCACCTGAACCGTCCCTTCCCGACACTATGAAACGTTGGATTCCCTGGATCATCGCCGTGGGGGCGCTCGGGTTGGCGCTCAGCCGCCTCGCGCCGCCCGCGGACCGCGGTTTCGCCGTCTCCGATTTCGGGCGGCTGATCGTGGTCTTCAACGGCCGCGTGCAGCCGTTCGACTCGGTCGCGCGCAACTCCCTGCTGCAGATCCGCGGCAAGCAGTCCCTGCACGAAGACGGGAAGGAAGGGACGCTGGATGCCATGTCCTGGCTGCTGGAGGTGATGTTCCGGCCCGAGTTGGCGGATGCCCGGCGGGTGTTTCGCATCGATCATCCGGACGTGAAGGCGCTGTTCGAACTGCCCCTGCAGCCCGATGCGGCGGTGCACGATGACGGCAAACATTATGCCTGGGACCAGCTCCGGGACGCGTTCCCGAAGTTCCGCGAGCAGGTGGCGCCAGCGCAGAAGAAAGAGGGTTCGACCCGCACGCCTTATGAACAGGCGGTGATCCGGCTCAACAACGCGGTCACGCTCTATCTCCGCCTGCAAAACACGGTCCAACCGATGCTGGGCAAGGATTTCCCGGCCGAGGTGGCGGATTACCAGGCCTCGATCCCGGCCGGCGTGGCGGCGTTCCAGGCGAAGGAGCGCGGCGTTGCGTTCGACACCAACGCCCTGGCCCAGGTCCTGAAACATTGCCAGCGTTTCCTGGCGATGCAGGACATGGAACCGCCGTTGGTCGTCCCGCCCCATCATCCGGAGCAGGAACACGACAACTGGATGCGGATGGGCGAGGCACTCTTGGAGTCCTCGTTCCCGGTCGCGCTGCTGAAGGACCTGGTCGGTGAGGAACCGCTGCCCCAGGCCGAGGTCGACCGTCTTGTGGCGCAGGCGGGCACCGTGCCGATGAACCCCTCGATCTCGCATTTCACGAAGCTGGACGAGGCTTACCGTGCCGGGGATGTGGCCGGGTTCAACCGGGCGATTGCGGACTACCGGGCCACACTCGCGATGCCCTATGCCCGCGAACTCACCAAGGCCGGCCGGGAAACGGTTTTTTACCGGGCCGAACCGTTCATGTCGGCGATGGTGATCTATATCGGCGCGTTCCTGCTGGTGTGCGCTTACTGGACCGGTTTCTGGGAACTGGCCCGACGCACCGCCTGGACGCTGGTGGGGGCGGCATTCCTCATCCACACCGCCGGGCTGCTCAGCCGCATGCTGCTGGAGGGACGTCCGCCGGTGACCAATCTTTACAGTTCCGCGATCTTCATCGGCTGGGGCGCGGTCGGGTTGGGCCTGTTGCTCGAACGGTTCTGGAGGAACGCCATCGGCCTGGCCGTCGGTTCACTCGTCGGGTTCGCCACGCTGATCATCGCCCACCAGCTTTCCCTCAGCGAGGACACGATGATCATGATGCGCGCCGTGCTCGACACGAACTTCTGGCTCGCGACGCATGTGACCATCGTGACCCTGGGTTATGCGGCCACCTATGTCGCCGGCGTGCTGGCGCTTTTCTATGTCGTGCTCGGGGTGCTCACCCCGGTGTTGGATGACGGCGTCAGCAAATCCCTCACGCGGATGGTGTACGGGATCGTGTGTTTCGCGACGCTCTTCAGTTTCACGGGCACGGTGCTGGGCGGGATCTGGGCCGACCAATCCTGGGGGCGATTCTGGGGTTGGGATCCGAAGGAAAATGGCGCCCTGATCATCGTGCTGTGGAATGCGCTGATCCTCCATGCACGGATGGGTGGCCTCGTCCGGGACCGCGGCTTCAACCAACTCGCGATCGGTGGCAACATCGTCACGAGTTGGTCCTGGTTCGGCACCAACATGCTCAATGTCGGGCTGCACAGTTACGGGTTCATGGATGCCGCCTTCAAATGGTTGCTGGCGTTCATCTGCTTCAACCTGGTGATCATCGCGCTGGGATTCGTGCCCACCGTGAATTGGCGGAGTTTCCGTGCGAAACCAGCAACGGGTAAGGGACCGGGACCGGGTCCGGGGGTGCGCCCGGGCAAACCGCGACCGGTGGCGGCCTGAACCCCGAACCCGAACCCGAACCCACGCTACCGGGCCGGGTTGCGCTCGAGCCAACGGCGGATGTTCGCAGCCTGCGGATGACGCGGATCGAGGGCCAGCACCCGCTCATAATGGCGGCGCGCCTTCACCGCATCCTCCAGGTCGCCCGCATAGAGGCTCGCCAGCGCGAGGTGCGCATTCGGGTCGTCCGGGTGCTGGGCCGCGATCTGTTCCAGCTGTTCCGCGGCATCATAAGGATGTCGCGAACGCTGCAGCGCGACGGCATAATTATATCGGGAGTTGACGGAGGTCGGCTGGAGGAAAAGCGCGGATTCACTGGCGAGGAGCGCGGTCGGCAGGTCGCTGCCCTCCAGGGCGGCGATGGCCAGGTTGTGCTGGGCCTCGAAATGGCTCGGATCGAGTTGCACGGCGCGCCGATAGGCGGCGGTGGCGGCGGGGATGTCGTGGCGTTGATGCGCGGTCGCACCCCGTTGGAATTCAGCTTCGGCTGCGGCGCGGTTGCCGGTGGGCGCCGGTCGTGGGTGGGCGGGTTCATACCGCGGGAACACCGGAGGGGTGGCCACCGTCACCTCGGGCGCCGCCACCGGTGGCACTTCCAGCGGGGTCACCCGGGACGCGGACCGGCTTGGGGTGGCGGGCACGACGGGCGAATCAGGACCCCCCGGATCCTTCCGGAACCATTTGACGGGATTGCCCCAACTGACCGGATTCACCTTTTGCCAAAAGCCCTTTTTCGCCGGCTCCACACCCGGGTCGCTGGACGGGTTCGAGGATTCCACCGCAATTTCGGGCGGTTGGGTCGTGGTTTCAGGGGGCGCGGTGACGACCGGTGGCACCAGGACCGTGTCGGGGGGACGCGTCACCGGCAAGGGCACGGCCGCCGGGGGGGGCGGAGTCGGGGTGGCCGCCGGGGTCGGGACGGGATCGCGTGCCGGTTGGGGCGGGGGTTCGTCCTGGACCCGCACCACTTCGAAAGTGGGTTTGGCCGGCGGTGTGAAAGCGGGGGGCGCCGCAACGGGGGCGGGCGGAACTGACGGGGGTGTGATGATCGGATTGGTCCGCGAAACGATGACCACTTCGGGCGGTTTGATGACCGTGATCGGATTGGTGGCCCGAGGGGGTGGAACGACGACCACGGGTGGGGGGACGGGTGGCAATTCGACGCGTGGAGTGTTGGTGCGAAGGACGACGACCGGGCGGTTGGTGGCCGGGGAATTCGTGGGGGCGGCGTGGGCCTGGACAACGTTGTTCGTCGGCCGGAGGACCGGGGGGGCGACGGGGGGCGGCGAGTTGGTGGCCGGGGGCGTTTCGGGCCGGGCCAGGCCGAGCTTCAATTCGAGATCATGGACGACGCGTTGGATCGCGTCGGAGTCGGCGGGATGGAAGGCGAGGTAGTCGCGGTAATGCTGGAGGGCGGCGCGACGGTCCCCGAGATATTGTTGGGCGGTGACGGCCAGGTTGAGATGGGCGGACGCGAGTTTGGGATCCAGTCGGACGGCCTCACCGAAGGCTTGGTAGGCTTCGCGCGGACGATGGAGTTGAACCCGGACGAGACCGAGGATGTTCCAACCGTCGGCGTCGCGGGCGTCCAGACGAAGCAGGCTGCCGAGGGCGTTCTCGGCGGCAGGATATTGGTGTTCGGCGTAGAGGGCCTGGCCGAGATCCCGCCACGCGGCGGGGTTGCGGGCGTTCTCGGGTTGGGCGTTGAGATAGGCGCGGAATGCGGATTCGGCCTCCCGGGGGCTGCCCAGTTCGAGGTGGACTTCCCCGAGGTTGAACTGGGCCTCCGAGAGATTGCGGTCGAAATTGAGGGCGCGCAGATAGGATTTCCGGGCCTCCGGCAACCGGTTCGCCGCGTGATAGGCGAGGCCGAGATGGTTCCAGACCCGGGCATCGGTCGGCAGCTTGGTGGCGGCGAGTTCGAGCAACCGGACCGCCTCGTTCGCGTGACCCGCCTGCAATTCGCGGTCACCGCGAAGGAGGGCCTCGGGACCGGACGGCTGGCAGCCCGCGAGGACGAGCCCGAGCCCGACCGCGAAGGTCACCCGCCATTTTTCAACGTTGCGCATTGGGGCCGCTGGTAACAGCGCACCCGGGCATCGTCAAGGAACGCGGTGTCCGGACACCACATTCCCGACCCCGCCGCGGGGTGCAGGAGGTCATAATTTCACCGTACGCCGCGTCCGGGCACTCCGCACCGCCGCATCGACGATCTCCTGTCCGATGCGGCTGATCGGCAATGAAACCGGTCCTTGGGGGGCTTCGCCGCGGTCGAGACAATCCAGCAGGTACTCCACGGGATTGCGGTGGGGGGCACGCGGGGGCGGCGCGGCGATCCGTTGGGGACGGGGTCGGCGCCGGGTCTGCACGGTGACGAAATCATCGTAGTCGTAATTGCTGATCGTGCCTTCGGTGCCGGCGATGACGAAGCCGCACCGGGGTTGCGGTTGGATCGTCCACGGGTCCGTGAAGGTGCCCCAACGGGTCTCAAACTTGGACAACCCGTGCGGATAGCGGGCCACGACGATCGAGTGTTCATCGACCTCCAGACCGACGGGTTCATCGGTGACGGCGGTGACCTCGGTCGGTCGGCGTCCGCCCTGGTACCAAGTGCCGAGCGTGGTCCCGTAACCGAGGTAATCGAGGAGGGAACCGCCGCCGTGGGCACGTTGGTAAAACCAGGAATGGGGTTTTGCGGCGGCCACCTGTGCGGCGGTCTTCACCTCCTTGTCGGCCCCGTGCCAGAGCGGGCCGCGGTTGCCGCCAAAATGCCAGACGTTGAGGACCTCGCCGATGCGGCCGGCAGTGACCAGATCATGGGCGCGCCGGTGCGAGCCGACCCATTGCAACGGCCAGTTCACCATCAGCGTCCGGTCGGGCGACATGGCCTTCACCATCGTGTCGGCTTCGCGCAATGAGGCGGCAAACGGCTTCTCCATCAGCACATGGACGCCGTACGGGGCCACCTTGCGCACCCATTCGCCGTGACGCGAGGCGGCGGGGCAAAGGATGACGACGTCGGGCCGGGACTTTTCCAGGCACGCGCGGTGATCGGTGAAGACGCGGTCGCGGGGGATGCCGAGCTTCCGGACGGCCTCCTCCATGCGGGCGGGTTGTTCATCCGATATGCCGACCAACTCGACCTGCGGGTGTTCGACGGCCCGCCGAAGCAGATCGCCCATGTGGAAGTGGTCGAAATTGATGCCCGCAATCCGCCAGATGCGCTTTTTCATGTTGGGAACGGGGGAAGTTGCCATGGGTCGGGCGGCGGGGGCGATGCGGAAGTGGGGAAGGTCGGTTGGGTTTTGAACAGCCAAGGGCACAAAGGGCCCGAAAAGGACTCTTTCAAAAGGGGCGGCCGTTGCATCCCCGATAGCACCGAGTGCCGCGACGGCATGGCCGGGTCCGGGGGGATCCGGCACGGTGTCGCCGCCCCCGTCGCGTCCGCCCCGGCCCCTGAATTTGTTTGGCCGCGGGGCCGCCGGCGGTAGGCTGGTCCCCACAGCTATCGCGATTATGACTACGCGTCTTCGTTTCCTCGGGGTCCTTCTGGCCCTCGTGTTCGTCTGGGCCGGACAGGCCGCCGACCCGCTCCGTGTCTTCCTGCGTGCCGGCGTCAAGACCCACGGCCCGGGCCAGCATGATCATCCACGCTTCCTGGGCGAATACACCCGTTTGCTCGGTGAACGGGGCATCAAGGTGGATGGGGCGATGGAATTCCCCACCGCCCAACAACTCGAGAACACCGACGTCCTCGCCATCTTCGCCGCGGACGGCATGAAGATCGAGGGCGCTCAACGGGTGGAATTCGAGAAGTTCCTCCGTCGCGGCGGCGGGGTGGTCGTGATCCATGACGGCATCGTCGCGGGCGACCAGAACGAATGGTCCAAGAAGGTCACCGGCGGCTCGTGGCGTTGGGACGGCGACAAGAAGACCAAGTGGTACGAGGGCGAGGTCGGTGTCTATGTGGTCAACCCCGACCACCCGGTGATGAAGGGGCTGTCGAACTTCGATTGGAAGGACGAGATCTATTACGACCTCGACATGGCTCCGGACGTGAAGGTGTTGGCGACCAGCTTTCACAGCGTGTTCGTGATCGCGCCGCAGATCTGGACCTATGAGAAGACCTGGGAGGGCGGGACGGTGCCCTATCGGTCGATCGTCAGCCTGCCGGGCCACGAGTTCACCTCGTTCCAAACGCCGCATTACCGCGCCGTGTTGTTGCGCAGCATCGCCTGGGCGGGCAAACGCGCCGACGTCGATGAGTTCTGCCGCCCCGAGGAACTGGGATCGCTGATGTATCCCGAGGGTGGGCCGACGGCGCCCGAGAAAGCCGCCGCCAAGCTCGGGCTCCATCCGGACTTCAACATTTCCCTGGTCGCCTCCGAACCCCTGGTCGAGAAGGTCATCTCGCTGGATTGGGATCACCGGGGCCGGTTGTGGGTGGCGGAAACCCCCGAATATCCCAACGGCCGCACGATCAACAAGAACGACACGGCGATCGCACTCTGGAACGTGCGGAACCCGGGCCTCACCGCGGAGAAGGAGGATCGCCCGGCCCGCGACCGCATCTCGTGGTTGGAAGACAGCAACGGCGACGGGCGCATGGACAAGAAGCACGTCTTCGCGGACGGCCTCGAACTGGTCACATCGCTGGTGTTCTATAAGGACGGCGTGATCGTGGCCCAGGCGCCGGACATCCTGTGGTTGCGGGACAAAAACGGGGACGGCAAGTGTGACATGATCGAGGGCAGCGAGAAGATCACGCTCTACACCGGGTTCGGCAATTTCGACACCCATGCCGTCATCAACAATTTCCGCTGGGGCATGGACGGGTGGGTTTATGGCGCCGTGGGATACAGCGCGGGCTTGCCGAAATCCCTGGACGGTAAAAAGGAATTCGGCCGCATCACCGCGGGCATCATCCGCTTCCGTCCGGACGGCACCGCGTTGGAGCAATACGCGGCCGGCTCGTGCAACACGTGGGGCTTTGATTTCGCGCCGGACGGCGAGGCGTTCTACACGACGGCGACCTGCGGCGAGCATTTCCTGCACATCGTCATGCCCGAGAAGGTGCTCGCGAAGGGCAATGTCGGGGGCGTGCGGGCGTCGTGGGTGGTGCCCGACCACCAGAAGATCTTCCCGGCGGTGAACCACAAACGCCCGGCTTATGTGCAGATTGACTGGGTCGGGATGTTCACAGCCGCGGCCGGCAGTTGCATCTACAACGGCGGGGCGTGGCCGGACCGTTTCAACGGGTCGCACTTCTGTTCCGAGACGACGATGAGCCTCGTCCATAACGAGTTTCCCCGGCCACAGGGCGTCAGTTATATCGCCAGCAAGGAGGCCGCGCGGGAAGAGACCGAATTCATCGCGGGCACCGACCTCTGGTTCCGGCCGGTCCATTCGCGGGTCGGACCCGACGGTGCACTTTATGTCGTCGATTTTTATAACCAGGCGGCGATCCATAACGACACCCGCGGTCCCGCCCACGGCGCGCGCAATGCGGCGACCCGGCCCGACCGCGACCACCATTTCGGGCGGATCTGGCGCGTCCAACACAAACAGGCGAAGACGCTCCCGGCCTGGCAATTTGAGGGCGTGCTGCCCGCCCAGGTGGTAGCCCTGCTCAGTCACCCGAACGGATGGGTCCAGGGCACCGCGCATCGTCTCCTGTCGCAGGAACAGCCTTTCTACGCGTTGAAACCCCTGCTCGATGCCGTCGCGACCAATCAACCCGCACTCACCCGGGTTCACGGACTCTGGGTGCTCAACAATGTCGGCCGCCTCGACCGCGAGAACCTCGTGCTGGGACTCCGTTCCTCGGATCCCGTCGTGCTCAAGAACGCGCTGCAGATGGTCGCTGCGGACAAGACCGGCTGGAAAGCCGCCGACCCC